>CACXJZ010000019.1 GCA_902768105.1 uncultured Prevotellaceae bacterium | reverse complement strand
ACTTGCAAAGAAGCTGGTTCCCGTGACGTTCAAGAATGAGCAGGGACAGCTAATCAGGGGAGAGGTTCACTGGGTGGACTCGTTCTTCTATAATACTGAAACAGGCTTGTACGACGTGCGTGTATCGCCAGAGATTATGCCGTACCTGATAGATATATCCAAGAGTTTCACGACCTTCGATCTCGGAACGGCCATGCTGCTCAGGTCGAAGTATTCGCAGAAGATGTATGAGCTGTGCAGCCAGTTCTGTGGTGACTTCCGTTTCCTCGACAGTGGAGAGAAAGCGCAAGGGCATGTCTATAAGAAGAGGGTAGTACCGATCAGTTTATACTGGAGGCAACCCAGATGGAGCTGTTTGAACTGTATGCTGCCAAGCACTCGAATCTCTGGTTCGACTTCCAAGAAGGGCCTCGTAAGGGGCGCGGAGGTAAGGTCTCGTCAATATTTATCTTCATCTACACTAAGGAATTTCCCAAGGAAGGACTTGAAAAGCCCTGGCAGAAGGGCGACGAACCATTATCTCCATTTGAAGAGTATGCGGAGCCTGTAGAACACACTGACATCCATCAACGAATGAGAGAGAATGTTTGGTACAATGCTGGCAAGGATGCCCAAGAGGTTGCCCTGCAGACGCTACTCGGCCATTATCTGCATGAAGATGAGGTGTTTTATTACATGAAGCAGATCCGTTTGAAGGCTGGCAGAAGCTACGATAGTTACATGCAGGTGATTCAGGTAATCCAAGACAAGGAGAAGCAGCCGAAATTCAGGAGTGGAACAGATGCCTACCGCCGGAATAGCATTATTAAGTATGCGCTCAGAGTCAATCTGAAGGAGTTCGGATGGTCATTAGAGCCAATGAATGCGCCCACAAAACGCAAACAGAAGCCTATTGAACAAGATTTGTTCAGCTATAGATAGATATTTTCGTGTCATTATAAAACCGGAAGCACCCGTCACGCTCGAAAGTCGACCACTTATGGCATTTGATAAAAGTTCGAGGTCAGTTGGCGGGCTTCTTTGTGCCTTGATAGTTCAGAATCTTTACAAATCACAGGCTTTTCAGTGGCTGTATGGTTTCTCCATAGTCCATCAATGACCATGTGAGCAACATTCCAAAAATGACGCAAGGAGCTTCCAACCGACTTGGGATTAGGATTATTTAACTTATGGATTTGAGCCGATTCTGGTCAAGAGATAACAGAATACGACCTTAAAATAAGGTATCAACCGATAAGCAATGAGCAGCCAAGATTTTCCGTTTTTCATGGTCAAACCACCGACAGCGTGTTCCCTACGTGTTCCGCCTGAACAAATTGGAAACAAAAAAAGAGAGTTAAACTTTCGTCTAACTCTCTCATTGTCAGGTGCTTTTGATTGCGCTTCAGGATGGGCTTGAACCAACGACCCCCTGATTAACAGTCAGGTGCTCTAACCAACTGAGCTACTGAAGCAGATGCGCCCGATTTCTCGATTGCGGGTGCAAAGGTAATATGTTTTTTCGAATTGCGCAAACTTTTTTGAAAAAAAATTCACGAAATGTGTGTTTTTGGTATTTTATTCGTACCTCTGACTTCGTCGAAGGGACTTTCACTCGACAATAAAAATAAATCATAATTTGTTTTGTATTGTTCTCACTTATTCGTACCTTTGCAGCCAAACTAATGATTAAAGGAAATGAAAAGACGCTGGATTATACTTTTCTCGCTCTGTGTGGCTACCCTGACGGGTACAGCCCAGAACACGCGTGACCACAACTTTGAGGTGGCCAAGCAGCTGGACACGTTTAACGCGATTTACAAGAATCTTGACCTGATGTATGTGGATACGCTGGATGCCGAGGAAGTTGTGGGCACCGCCATCAACGCGATGCTCCGTTCGCTGGACCCCTACACAGAATATTACCCTGCCAGCAAGAAGGACGACCTGAAGGCCATGCTGACGGGCAAGTACGCTGGTATCGGTGCGCTGATACGCTATCACCAGCGCCTGAAGCGAGTGGTGATTGACGAGCCGTACGCCGGTATGCCGTCATCGGAGGCTGGGCTGAGGAAGGGTGACATCATCCTGCAGATTGACGACACGATAATGACCGACAAGACGGTGTCGTACGTCAGCGAGCACCTGCGCGGCGAGGCTGGCACAAGCTTTATGCTGAAGATACTGCGTCCGGAAACAGGCAAGGAGATGAGCTTCAAGATTACGCGCAGGAACATCCAACTGCCTGAGATTTCCTACTACGGCCTGCGCGAGGACGGCATCGGCTACATCAACCTGACAACGTTCGTGGGTGAGCCGTCGAAGCCCATGCGCCGTGCGTTCATCGACCTGAAGCAGCGTGGCGCCAAGTCGCTCATACTGGATCTGCGCGGCAATGGCGGTGGTTCGCTGTCGGAGTGCATCGACATCCTGAACCTCTGGGTGCCGAAGGACGTGAAGCTGGTGGAGACACGCGGCAAACTGGCACGTGCCAGCTCGACCTACGTGACGCGTCTGGAGCCGGTGGACACGGTGATGCCGCTGATAGTGCTTGTAAACGGCGAGACTGCTTCGGCCAGTGAAATTACGAGCGGTTCCATTCAGGACCTGCGTCGCGGTATTATAATAGGTACGCGCACGTTCGGCAAGGGACTGGTGCAGATTCCAAACATACAGCTGCCCTACAACGGCAACCTGAAGCTGACTACATCGCGCTACTACCTGCCCTCAGGACGCGGCATCACGAAGGAGGAAGGCATCAAGCCCGACATTGAGGTGAAACCCGACACGCTGCCCAACATTGCCATCTACCTGGACCGCATGGACTCAACGGAGGTGATGTTCGACTACGTGACAGAGTATATTGCAAAGCATCCGAGGATTGCCGCCCCCACGGAGTTCCACCTGACGGACGCTGAGTTTGCCGCCTTCAAGCAGCGCGTCATCGATAGCGGATTCACGTACGACCCCGTCAGCGAGAAGCGTTTTGACGAGTTGGTAAAGGTGGCTCAGTTTGAGGGATATTACGATGATGCGAAGGTTGAGTTTGATGCGCTGAAGGCAAAGTTGAAGCACGACATCGCGCGTGACATTGACCGTCATCGCGAGACATTGCAGCAGATGCTTGAACAGGACATCATCATGGCCTACTACTACCAGGCAGGCGTGGTGGAGTCAGGACTGCCGACTGACAAGCAATATCAGGAAGCGGTGAGGCTGCTGAACAACCTGGAAGAGTACAACAGGATATTAAACATTAAAGATTAAACATTAAACAATAAAGATTGAAGAAAAAGGGAGCTGAGAAATCAGTTCTCTTTTTGTATGACCTCGTCGCAGAGCGCGCTGACGCTTGGGCGGTGGGAAATCATAATGACGGTCTTGTCAGGATAATTCCCGAAGATATTGGAGAACAGCTGACGCTCGGTCTGCTCGTCAAGTGACGAACTGATTTCGTCGAGCAGCAGGATATTGCCAGGACGCAACAAGCCACGGGCAATGGCGATGCGCTGTGCCTGGCCTTCGCTGAGACCCGCACCTCGTTCACCACACTCTGTGTCAAGGCCTTGCGGCAGGTCGAGCACAAAGTCGGCAACTGCCATGTGGAGCACGTGGCGGAGTTCCTCCTCAGTAGCATCGGGCTTGGCCAGCAGGAGGTTATAGCGAATGCTACCGCTGAGCAGCGTGTTGCCTTGAGGCACGAAGATGAAGTTGCAGCGGGTGGAGGGAGATACCGGAAGTGAAGAGTGAGGAGTGGAGTCACCTAAATATAAAGCAATACTGCCGCTTTCGGGCTGAACCAGCGACAAAAGCAAACGGAAGATGGTGGTCTTGCCGGCACCTGTCTGTCCGACGAGAGCCGTCTTGCTGCCTGGACGGAAGTCGTGGGAGAAATGCTCAAGGATGTAATGGTCACCCGTAGCATAACGGAACGACACATCATCAATCCTGATGCCCAGTGCACCCGTCATGATGTTTTTCTCGTCCTTCGACTCCTCTACGTCCAGACGTTCCAACTCATCCAGGCGATCGATGCTGGCCGAGGCGTGAATGAGCTGCGGCACCATGTTGAGCAGATTGAGGATGGGGTGCTGAATCTGTCCTACGAGCTGCAGGAACGAGGTCATGACACCAAACGTGATGATGCCGTCGCGCAGTTGCAGACCGCCCCACACGAACGCAAACAGATAACCCAGTCCGAAGCTACCCGCGAGAAGCGAACGGGTGATGATGGTGAAGCGTGTGCGTCGTCTGATTTTCCCCTTCAGCTCCTGCTGCATGTTGTCGAGCCGGCCAGTGAGCCACGTGCCGCTTTCGAGCGAGCGTAACATGGCATTGTGTTCCATACCCTCCTGCACAAGCATCTGGATGCTGGCATCCTGCTCACGGATGGCACGAGTCATGTCGCGTAGCTGTCGGGCAATAAACTTTCCCAACAGCACGAGCACGGGGGTCATCAGCAACAGAACCCAAGCCAGCGTGGTGTCCATGTAGTGCATCAGCAGGAAGGCACCCAGCAGTTGGAAACCCGTCACAACAAACTGGGGCAGCAACGTGGTGCAGGCGTCGCTCACCGTGCTGACGTCAGTCTCCAGGCGTGAGGTGATGTCGCCCGAGTGAATCTCGCTCTCAAACATCCTGCGATGGAACAGGTGACGGAAGATGCGCAGGCGAATGTCGTTTGTCTGGCGCGTGTTGGCGCTGATGTTCATGTAATAGTAGAGTTGACGGAGCACGATGCCGCCAATGACGACAACAGCCAGCTCAGCCACCACGCGTATGATATCGCCGAAGGTGCCGTTAACGACCGTCTCGTCAATGAAGCGTTTGCACAGCCACACCATCAGCAAGCCCAACAACACCTGAGCCATACCTATCACGATGCGTACGGCCGTGTTCAGCCGTATGCCCGTAGTGTTACGCCATAGCCATGCAATATACCTCATCAGCTGCTCTTTACTCTACAATACCTACCTTCTGCCACTCGCCGACGATGCGCTCGGCATCGATGAGAGCCTGCTCAGCGCTGACCTCATACTCCTCCTGCAGGGCGTCGGCCAACTGCTGGGGCGTGAAGTCGCCCAGGTCCTTGGCCCGCTGCCACATGAAGGCAGCCGACTCGTTCAGGCTGATGAGCTTACCGAAGTTCACGGTCTCGAGACCTTCGCCTACAATCACATTCTCGCCGCATACGCAGCGCAATACAAATCCTTTTTTCTGTTTCATATCATTTTCAATATTGTTCTTCTGTAAATGGCCAGAATCCAGCGACGGATGGGAAGCAGACGGTTCCAGAGCCTCCACTGCCAACTGTCGTTGGGGAGCGGGCGTTTCTTTCCGTCAGCACTTACCACGAAGACGGCCTTGCCCACGATGTCCTGCTGAGTGCAGTGCTCAACGCCACGAATGTTACCATCGCCCATCAGCGAGACGTCCCCCTGGGGACTGACAGCGATGACACGATGCACCACATAATGACTCCCATCGACCCATGCCAGTACCACATCGCCCACCTGCGCTTGGGGGGGAGGGGTCAACTCGACGCTCTCACGTCCGCCGATGATGAACGGCAGCATGCTGTTGCCCTTGACGGGCAGCACCACGTGGCGTCCCTCCTTGATAAGTGCGGCCACAGCGGCAATGGCTTCGTTATTGGGTACGGTCTTTATCATTTGTGAGCGGTGGTAACGGTTTCACAGCAGAGACGGGCGGCAGCCTCGTCGGGCAGGCACTCCAAATGGAAGATGGACACATGCTCAGCCAGCCAGTTCTCCGTCGTGTGCAACCCCTCGGCTATACGCTCGTCCCAGCGCTTACCGGAGATGCTGGGCACCAGGGCAGCATAGGCCTGTAGCTTCACCAATGGATGCAGACGGTTATAGGGAGCCTGGCTCAGCTGCACGATGGCTCCCAACGGGAAGTCGATATTCTTATAACAGGGTGTCTTGCCGCTCCAGGGGGAACCATAGACACGTGCCTCACCGTCAACGATGCGTACCACAGGGTTGTCATCGTTCACCAGTTCAGTACCCTGGATGTGTTTCAGCCAGAGGCTTGAGTGCGTGCTCTTTCCCGTCCCACTCTTTCCCAGGAACATGTAGCCACGTCCGTCGTAGCTCACCACGCTTGAATGGAACAATGCCGTCAGCTGGGTGGCTGTGGAAAGGGCATACATCACCATGAGGCCATTGTCCAAGCCGAACTGCTGCTGACTGCTCATGCTGATACTTGCCACGTGATAATCCATGTCTGTCACCATGGTGGCGACATGTGTCCTACGAAGCAAGAACTTAAAGCAAGGACGTCCGTCGGCAAGATGTCCAGCCAGGATTTCCGAACCGTCGTCATCCTGATGTATCTCCTCAACGAAGCCGTCAGCCTCCACCTGCGGCATAACGTGCAGCACAAATGCCGCTTTCTCGTCTGTTTCATGGACGAGGAACGGCTTATAATGGTCAAGCCATGCCAGCACATCGTCATCAGACTCGTTGACAACGATGAATACATGTCCTGCAACTTTATAATAATACGTCTTTTCCATTTTGGAGGACAAAGGTAGTGTAAATCGGCCGAAATGCAAAATAAAATTCAAAAAAATAGAGAAATATTTGCAGGAATACGGAAAAAGTTGTACCTTTGCAGCCGTTCAGAGGAATGAGGGGCTCCGCGAGAGCTCCTCATTCTTATTTAATTACAGATGTTATATGATTGACAAGAACGTAGTAAAGACATTAGTTGAAGAGTGGTTGCAGAACAATGAATACTTCCTGGTGGATGTGATTCAGACTACTGACGACCGCATTGTTGTAGAAATTGACCACGCTGATGGCGTGTGGATTGAGGATTGTGCTGACCTCAGCCGATTCCTGCAGGAAAAGTTGGGCGAGGAGCTTGACGACTATGAACTGGAAGTGGGTTCTGCCGGATTAGGCCAGCCCTTCAAGGTGGCTCAACAGTATGTGAACCATATAGGCAAGACCGTTGAGGTGCTGACCAAGGACGGCAAGAAGATTCAGGGAGTACTGTCGAAGGTCGATGGTGACCAGTTTACCGTCAGCGTGAAGGAGAAGCAGCATGTAGAAGGCAAGAAGCGCCCCGTTATGGTAGATGTTGACAAGGAGTTCTCGATGAGCGATGTGAAGTCAACAAAGTATCTGCTGGCATTTAAGTAAGAAACAGAAATAATAAAAAAATAAAAGAAAATGGCAGTAAAAAATGCGAAAGGCCCCTCAATGATTGAGACCTTTCAAGAATTTAAAGAGACAAAGAACATTGACCGTACTACCTTGGTGAGCGTGCTGGAGGAAAGCTTCCGCAACGTGATAGCCAAGATGTTCGGTTCGGACGAGAACTTCGACGTCATTGTGAACCCCGACAAGGGTGACTTTGAGATTTACCGTAACCGCATTGTCGTGGCTGACGGCGAGGTAGAGGATGAGAACAAGGAGATTTCGCTGACAGAGGCCCAGAAGATTGAGCCCGACTACGAGATTGGTGAGGAGGTGAGTGAAGAGGTGAACTTCCAGAAGTTCGGCCGCCGTGCCATCCTGAACCTGCGCCAGACGCTGGCCAGCAAGATTCTGGAGCTGGAGCATGACTCGCTCTACCAGAAGTACAAGGACAAGGTGGGAACCATCGTCAGTGGTGAGGTCTATCAGATGTGGAAACGTGAGACGCTGCTCATCGACGACGAGGGCAACGAGTTGCACCTGCCGAAGGGAGAGCAGATTCCCAACGACAACTACCACAAGGGAGAGACCGTACGTGCCATCGTGAAGGAGGTGCAGAACGAGAACAACAACCCGCGCATCATCCTGAGCCGTACCAGTCCCGTATTCTTGGAGCGCCTGCTGGAGGCCGAGGTTCCTGAGATCAACGATGGTCTGATTACCATCAAGCGCATTGCCCGTATGCCAGGTGAACGTGCAAAGGTTGCCGTTGAGAGCTATGACGAGCGCATCGACCCTGTAGGTGCCTGTGTTGGCGTGAAGGGTAGTCGCGTACATGGCATCGTGCGTGAGTTGGGCAACGAGAACATCGACGTCATCAACTACTCTAGCAACATGCAGCTGTTTATCCAACGTGCACTCTCGCCTGCCAAGGTCACAGAAATCAAGCTGAACCCAGAGGAGCACAAGGCAGAGGTTTATCTGCAGCCTGAGGAAGTATCTCTGGCTATCGGCCGTAGCGGCATGAACATCAAGTTGGCCTCTATGCTGACAGAATACACCATCGACGTATTCCGTGTGCTCAACGAGAACGAGGAGGATGAGGACATCTATCTGGACGAGTTCGCCGATGAAATCGACCAGTGGATTATCGACTCTATCAAGGCCATTGGTCTTGACACTGCAAAGGCCGTACTGAACGCTCCGCGTGAGATGCTGATTGAAAAGGCTGATCTGGAAGAGGAGACGGTTGACCACGTACTGGAAGTGCTGAAGGCAGAGTTTGAGTAAATAATAAATTGTAAATTGTCAAATCACAAATAGATAGATGGCTGTTAGATTAAATAAAGTATTATCAGAACTGAACATAGGACTTCAAACCGCTGTTGACTTCCTGAAGAAGAAGAACCTCGGTGAAATTGAAGAGGATGCCAAACCCTCAACCAAGATCACTGACGAACAATACGATGCGCTTGTCACTGAGTTCAAGGGCGACCAGGCAGTAAAGCACGAGGCCGAAAAAATCTTCATCAAGAAAGCCAAGGAGAAGAAGCAAGAAAAGGTAGAGAAGAAAGCTACCAAGGCTGAAGAACTCTTAGAACAGCGTCCGCAATTCAAGCCTGTCGGAAAGATTGACCTGGAAGCTCTGAACGGCAAGAAGCCAGCTCCTGCGAAACCTGCTGTTGAGCCCAAGGAGGAGAAGCCCGCCGACGACGCTCAAGAAAGCGTCAAGGAAGAAGAGACTCCTGTTGTAGAGCCTGAGGTGGAGGACGTTCCTATGGAAGAGCCTGAGATTGAAGAGCCCGACATGGAAGATACTGAGGAGGAAGAAGATCTCGAAGACAACGCTCCTGAGATATACACGCTGAAGAGCGAGGCTAAGATGGCTCCGAAAGTAAACGTGCTGGGTAAGATTGACTTGTCGAGCATCAACCAGAGCACGCGTCCTAAGAAGAAATCAAAGGAAGAGCGTCGCAAGGAGCGTGAGGAAAAGGCTGCCCAGCAACAGGGTGAGCGCAAGAAGCGTGAGCGCATCCGTGGCGGCAAGGAGCGTGTTGACATTGAGGCAGCAAGCAATCAGCCCTCAGGAAACAACAACAAGAAGAACAAGCAGGACAACCGACAGCAGAACAACCAGCAACAAGGTGGCGGCAAGAAGAACAAGAAGAACCGTCCTCAGAAGTCGTTGGAGGTTGATGAGGAGGCAGTAGCACGCCAAGTCAAGGAGACGCTGGCACGGTTGACATCAAAGAGTCAGAACAAGAAAGGTGCCAAGTATCGTCGCGAGAAGCGTGACGCCGTTCAGGAACGCCTGAACGAAGAGATGGCCGAGCAGGCAGCAGAAAGCAAGGTGCTGAAGCTGACTGAGTTTGTGACCGTCTCCGAGCTGGCTACGATGATGAATGTGCCCGTGACGAAAGTCATTGGTACGTGTATGACCATCGGCATCATGGTGAGCATCAACCAGCGTTTGGATGCAGAAACCATCAACCTGGTAGCTGACGAGTTCGGCTTTACTACTGAGTACGTCAGTGCAGAGGTGCAGAACGCCATTCAAGAAGAGGAGGACGACGAGAGCAGTCTCGTCAGCCGTGCTCCTATCGTCACCGTCATGGGTCACGTGGATCATGGTAAGACGTCGCTGCTTGACTACATCCGTAACACCAATGTGATTGCAGGTGAGGCTGGTGGTATTACCCAGCACATCGGCGCCTACAACGTGAAACTGAAGGATGGTCGCCAGATTACTTTCCTGGACACTCCAGGTCACGAGGCCTTCACCGCTATGCGTGCACGTGGTACACAGGTAACCGATATTGCTATCATTATCATTGCGGCTGACGACAGCGTCATGCCCACCACGAAGGAGGCTATTGCACATGCTCAGGCCGCCAATGTTCCTATGGTGTTTGCTATCAATAAGATAGACAAACCGGGTGCCAACCCTGACAAGATTCGTGAGGATCTGGCACAGATGAATCTGCTCGTTGAGGAGTGGGGCGGCAAGTACCAGTGCCAGGAAATCTCGGCCAAAAAGGGTATGGGCGTGGATGAACTGCTTGAGAAGGTACTGCTTGAGGCTGAGCTGCTCGACCTGAAAGCCAACCCCAACCGCAAGGCTACCGGCTCTATCATTGAGTCATCACTTGACAAGGGACGTGGCTACGTTTCGACCGTGCTCGTATCAAACGGAACACTGAAGATTGGCGATGTGGTTATTGCAGGTACCAGTCATGGACGCATCAAGGCCATGTTCAATGAGCGTAACCAGCGTATTGAGAAAGCATTGCCCGCAGAGCCCGCTATCATCTTAGGTCTGAACGGTGCACCGACAGCCGGTGACTCGTTCCACGTGATGGATACGGAGCAGGAAGCACGCGAGATTGCCAACAAGCGTGAACAGCTGCAGCGTGAGCAAGGCCTGCGTACACAGAAGACCCTTGGTCTGGACGACATCTCGCACCGCATCGCGCTGGGTGAGTTCCACGAGCTGAATATTGTCGTTAAGGGTGATACCGACGGTTCTATCGAGGCTCTTTCTGACTCATTCCTTAAGCTCTCTACCGAGAAGGTGCAGGTTAACGTCATTGCGAAGGCTGTAGGTCAGATTTCTGAGAACGATGTCATGCTGGCATCGGCATCCGATGCCGTCATCGTCGGTTTCCAGGTACGTCCCAGCGCAGACGCCCGCAAATTGGCTGAGCGCAACGGTGTGGAAATCAATACCTACTCTGTCATCTATGATGCCATCGACGACATCCGCTCCGCGATGGAGGGTATGCTCGACAAGGTCATCAAGGAGCAGGTTACTGCCGAGGTTGAGGTGCGTGAGGTCTATAAGATTTCAAAGGTGGGTACCGTTGCCGGTGCTATGGTCATCGAGGGTAAGGTACACCGCACCGACAAGGCTCGTCTGGTTCGTGATGGTATCGTCGTTCATACAGGTGCCATCAATGCCCTGAAGCGTTACAAGGATGACGTGAAGGAGGTTGCCACCAACTTTGAGTGTGGTATCTCACTCGTCAACTTCAATGACATCCAGGTGGGCGACATCATTGAGACCTTCATGGAGATTGAGGTAGAACAGAAGCTGTAATGAAGAAACGCAAGTTACGACCTTTTGCCCGACGCCTGACGCGGAGCATCATGTGGACGCTGCTCATTGTAATGGGCCTCGCCTCCTATTTCATCTACTCTGCGACCAAGGACCTCATCAAAGAAGAGGAACTTGATCTGTACAGGGGCTACCTGAAGATTACCCATGCGGAAGTCAACAAGGTAGTATCCAATGTACGTACTGGTGTGGTAAACCACGTATCAGAGATAGAAGACAATCTCGATCAGCCCGACCGTCTGTCTGATATCATGAGCGAGATCGTAACTTTGAATCCTTATATCCGTAGCTGTGGTGTCAGCTTTGTCGATAACTACTATCCGCAGAAGGGGCATTGGTTCTGTCCCTATGCCGTCAGGACGGACAGCGGACAGGTAGAGAAAAAGATTATCGGCAGTGCTGACCACGACTACCTGAAAGCCAAATGGTTCACGGAAGCAGTGAAGGCTGACAGTAGCTATTGGTCGAAGCCCTTCTTCGATGCCACAGATTCCGTTACGCCTCTGGTATCATACATGATGCCTATTCATGACAAACGAGGACAGACGGTTGCCATTCTTGGTGCCGATCTGTCACTCAATTGGTTTAGTGATAAGCTCATCAAGAACGAGGCGATAGAAGATTCTTTGGATCTTGATGTTAAAGGCAATAAGATTGTATCAACTAATTCTAGTGAGAAAGTAAACACTTTTCTGGAAGACCGCAAATGGCGTTTCATCACTTTGAATTTCATCATTGACGCTGACGGAACGTTTGTTGCATATCCTGTAGGGAGAAACACCATTGAGGATAATTATTTCGAGCGTGCAAAGGAAACGACCGACACCATTGACGACCATGTAGGGCACATGATGGTTGACGGCAAGAAAGGCTTTTACAGTAATGAGGATGGAGATCCTGAGACATTCTCCTTCTTTGGGATAGAATATGAATGGCTTCAGGTCTATATGTTCTATGAACCTGTGGAAGAAACCAATTGGTCGGTAGCTCTTGCCGTTCCTGGACTGATGGTCGATGGTTTTTCCTTTCTTATGGCCCTTGGCTTGATACTGTTGATTGGACTTGGAATGTTTGTCGTGCGTATCGTCGGATGGTTTGTCATCAGACGTGCCACCAAGCCGCTGAAGCAACTTGCACTTTCTGCCAAGGAGGTTGCCAGAGGAAACTTCAACGCACCATTGCCAGAAATCAAACGCTACGACGAGATACATCTCTTGCGCGACTCGTTTGAAGACATGCAACACTCGCTCACGAAATATATTGACGAGCTGAAGAGCACAACGGCATCGAAGGCCGCTATTGAGAATGAGCTGCGCGTTGCCCATGATATCCAGATGGATATGTTGCCGAAGACATTCCCACCCTACCCCGAACGCGATGACATCGACATCTACGGAAAGCTAACACCTGCCAAAGACGTGGGAGGCGACCTCTTTGACTTTTATATCCGCGACGAAAAGCTGTTCTTCTGCGTTGGCGATGTATCAGGAAAGGGTGTACCTGCCTCACTTGTGATGGCCGTTACGCGTTCTCTCTTCCGCAACATCTCTACCCATACGGCAGAACCAAGCCACATTGTCTATACGCTTAACAATTCATTGCTCAACGGTAATGACACGAACATGTTTGTTACTTGTTTTGTGGGAGTGCTCAACCTTACTGACGGCATCATGCAATACTGCAATGCCGGTCATAACATTCCTCTGCTCATCGGACAGGGAGTAGGGACACTCCCCTGTGACCCCAACGTTCCACTTGGCGTCGTAGCCGACTGGGAGTTCACGGAACAGAAGATTGATGTTGCCTCAGGGACCACCATCTTCCTCTATACTGACGGACTCAACGAGGCAGAGAACACAAAACATGACCAATTTGATATCGATCGTGTTATCCAGTTGTCAGAAAAGCTGTTAGCAGAAGGGAAGAACAGTTCTGAAGCCATCATTAGCAAGATGATTGAGGCTGTTCATAACTTTGTGGCCGGAGCAGAGCAGAGCGACGACATGACAATGCTGGCAATCAGGTATTTAGGGAATAAAGGAGAGAAGGAGTAAGAGCATGAAAGACCAAAACAGCAATGAGTTTGTACGCCAAGTAGCCGAACAAAAATATGAGTTCGGCTTCACCACGGATGTACATACGGACATCATAGAGAAAGGACTGAACGAAGATGTCGTCCGGCTCATCTCCTCGAAGAAAGGTGAGCCTCAGTGGATGCTTGACTTCCGTCTCCAGGCCTTTCGCTACTGGCAGCAACAGACGCAGCCCACTTGGGCACACGTCCATGTGCCGCCCATTGACTATCAGGCAATCAGCTATTACGCTGACCCGACAGCAAAGAAATCCGGAAACTCCGGAATCATTGACCCAGAACTGGAAAAGACCTTCGACAAGCTCGGCATCCCCCTCGAGGAGCGTCTGGCGCTGAGTGGCAATACAGCTGTCGATGCCATCATGGATTCCGTCTCCGTCAAGACCACCTTCAAGGAGAAGCTCCGCGAAAAGGGTGTCATCTTCTGCTCTATCGGCGAAGCCATCAAGGAACACGGTGAGTTGGTACGTCAGTACCTCGGAACGGTGGTCCCCTATCGCGATAATTTCTTCGCTGCCCTTAACTCGGCGGTATTCTCCGACGGCTCATTCGTCTATATACCCAAGGGAGTGCGTTGTCCTATGGAGCTCAGCAGCTATTTCCGCATCAATGCCCGTAACACAGGACAATTCGAGCGTACACTCATCGTGGCTGACGATGATTCTTATGTCAGCTATCTCGAGGGCTGCACGGCTCCTATGCGTGACGAGAACCAGCTGCATGCTGCCATCGTGGAGATTATCGTCAAGGATCGTGCCGAAGTAAAGTACTCTACCGTACAGAACTGGTATCCTGGTGACGAGCAGGGCAAAGGTGGCGTGCTGAACCTTGTCACCAAACGCGGTTTGTTGGCTGGTGTTGACTCCAAACTCTCTTGGACACAGGTGGAGACGGGCTCTGCCATCACGTGGAAATACCCCTCGTGTATACTAAAAGGCGATAACTCGCAGGCAGAGTTCTACAGCGTGGCAGTCACCAACAACTATCAAGAGGCTGACACAGGTACGAAGATGATTCACATGGGTAAGAACACCAAATCGACCATCATCTCGAAAGGCATCTCGGCAGGACACTCGCAGAATTCCTACCGAGGACTGGTTCGTGCTACATCAAGTGCCGAGAATGCTCGTAACTACTCATCGTGTGACTCCCTGCTTTTAGGCTCTGAGTGTGGTGCCCATACGTTCCCATACATGGACGTACACGACCCCACAGCCGTCTTCGAGCATGAGGCAACCACCTCGAAGATTTCGGAAGACCAGCTATTTTACTGTAACCAGCGTGGCATTCCCACGGAGCAGGCCGTCGGACTCATTGTCAACGGCTATGCCAAGGAGGTGTTGCAGAAACTTCCTATGGAGTTTGCAGTAGAGGCTCAGAAACTTTTATCAGTATCATTAGAAGGAACTGTAGGTTAATAGAATATGTTAGAAGTTAAGAACTTACATGCCAAAATTGGCGAAAAGGAAATACTGAAAGGCATCAATCTTGTCATCAAGGACGGTGAGACACATGCCATCATGGGGCCCAACGGCTCGGGTAAGTCAACGCTCAGTGCCGTGCTGGTGGGAAATCCGCTATATGAAGTGACAGAGGGCGAGGCCTTCTTTAACGGCAAGAACCTGCTGGAGATGAAGCCTGAAGACCGTGCCCACGAGGGATTGTTCCTGTCATTCCAGTACCCTGTGGAGATTCCTGGGGTGTCGATGACGAACTTCATGAAAGCCGCCATCAACGAGAAACGAAAGGCACAGGGACTGGAGCCGATGAATGCGGCGGAGTTCCTGAAACTGATGCGTGAGAAGCGCAAGATTGTGGAGTTGGACTCAAAATTGGCCAATCGTTCAGTGAACGAAGGCTTCAGCGGTGGTGAGAAGAAGCGTAACGAAATCTTCCAGATGGCTATGCTGGAACCCAAGCTGAGCATTCTGGACGAGACGGACTCTGGCCTGGATGTGGATGCGATGCGTATCGTAGCTGAAGGCGTGAACAAGTTACAAACGCCCGAGACTTCGTGCATCGTCATTACCCACTACGACCGTCTTCTGGAGATGATTCAACCGCAGTTCGTTCATGTCTTGTACAAAGGACGTATCGTCAAGACGGGTGGCCCTGAGCTGGCCAAGGAGATACAGGAGCATGGCTACGACTGGATTAAGGAAGAAATCGGTGAAGAGTAATTAGCATCGGACTTTACGGACTGAGACGGACATGAATAGTGAAAAGCAATATATTGACTTGTATCAGCAGTGTCGCGAGATGATTTGCGGGCACAGCAGCGACGCGATGAATGTCGTTCGCGACGAGGCTTTTGCCCGTTTCGCGTCTGCCGGTTTCCCCAGCCAAAAGGTCGAGCGTTACAAATATACCGACATGCAGGCACTCTTCGCTCCCAACTACGGACTGAACCTGAACCGTCTGCAAATTCCTGTCGATCCCTACAATGCGTTCCGTTGCGACGTACCCAACCTCTCAACGAGCCTCTACTTCGTGGTAAACGACATGTTCTACCACGACGAGAAGCCCAAGGGTCATCTGCCTGAGGGCGTCATTGTTGGTTCGCTGAAGGACTTTGCCACCAGTGAGTATTATAACCACCTGGCAGGTAAAGCCAACGATGCAGCTACCGACCTCAACACCATGTTGGCACAGGATGGACTCTATGTCTATGTGCCCAAAAACGTGAAGGTGGAGCGCGCCATTCAGGTGATTAACATCCTGAAGGCTCCCACCCAATGGGGAAAGGCGGGAGAAGAGGCTCTCATGGTCAACCGTCGCGTGCTCCTCATTTTGGAGGAGGGAGCAGAAATAAAGATGCTTTTCTGCGACCATGCAGCTGACGACCGCAACTTCCTATCTACACAGGTCATCGAGGCTTACGTAGGCGAGAATGCGTCGCTCGACCTCTATTGTCTGGAGGAGACGCATGCCAAGAACGTTCGCGTCAGCAATGTCTATATTGACCAGCAGGCTAACAGCCGCGTCAACCACAACATCATCACCCTGCATAATGGCATCACGCGCAACAAACTCGACCTCACGTTCAGCGGCGAGGGCGCCGAATGCCAGTGCTATGGTTGTGTGATTGCCGATAAGCAGCAGCATGTGGATAACAACACGCTGATTGTACACAAAGTGCCTCACTGCAGCTCGCAGGAGCTCTACAAATACGTGCTCGATGACAAATCGACGGGAGCCTTTGCCGGTCGTGTGCTGGTGGAGCATGGTGCTCAGAAGACCACGTCGCAGATGACCAACCAGAACCTGACGGCTACCCCTGAAGCACGTATGTACACCCAGCCCATGCTGGAGATTTATGCTGACGATGTGAAGTGTGCCCACGGCTCTACCGTTGGCCAGCTGAACGATGCAGCGCTGTTCTACATGCGTCAGCGAGGCATCTCGCTACAGGAGGCCAAGCTGCTGCTGCAGAACGCGTTTATCAACGAGGTCATCGACCACATGCAGTTGGAACCGCTGCGCGACCGTCTGCACTACTTGGTAGAAAAGCGCTTCCGCGGTGAACTCAACAAATGCTCTGGTTGTAGGCTTTGTAAGTAATAAAGTAGTAAAGGAGTAAGAAATGTACAATTTAAATAAGATACGCGAAGATTTCCCCATTCTGCAACGAGAGGTATATGGCAAGCCGCTCGTTTATCTCGACAATGCGGCCACTACGCAGAAGC
Organism: uncultured Prevotellaceae bacterium; assembly: GCA_902768105.1. GTDB lineage: Bacteria > Bacteroidota > Bacteroidia > Bacteroidales > Bacteroidaceae > Prevotella. Next base: position 28,411 of record CACXJZ010000019.1, on the reverse strand, counting down.
CGCTGTGTGTGCTCGATGCCATGCGCGAGGAATATCTCAACGTGAATGCTAACGTGCATCGCGGTGTGCATTACCTCTCGCAACAGGCAACTGATCTGCACGAGGCAGCTCGTGAAAAGGTGCGTGGGTTTATCAATGCCCGCAAAATCGAGGAGATTATCTTCACCCGTGGTACCACTGAGGCCATCAATCTTGTGGCCAGTTCGTTCTGTCAGTCACAGATGAAGCCTGGCGACGAGGTGCTGGTCACTGAGATGGAGCACCACTCTAACATCGTACCCTGGCAGCTGCAGGCTGAACACTTGGGCATCGTGGTGCGCCACCTGCCCATCACCGACGATGGCCGCTTAGTCTGTTGCGATGACATCGCAACTTACCTGACGGAGCGGACCAAGCTCCTGACCATCACCCACGTCAGCAACGTCCTGGGCACCATCAACCCTGTGGCTGACATTGTCCGGCTTGCTCATGCTCACGGCATCCCTGTCCTCATTGACGGAGCGCAGAGTGCGCCCCACATGAAGATTGACGTCCAGGCACTCGACTGTGACTTCTATGCCTTCAGCGGACATAAGATGTACGGACCGACGGGCATTGGCGTGCTCTACGGCAAGGAGGAATGGCTCGAGAAGCTGCCCCCCTATCAGGGTGGCGGTGAGATGATTGACAAGGTGACGTGGGAACGTACCACCTTCGAGCGCCTGCCATTCAAGTTCGAGGCCGGTACCCCAGACTACATCGCCACACATGGCCTCGCCACCGCCATCGACTACCTCCGCTCTGTAGGCCTCGATGGCATCGAGGCACACGAAAAGGAACTCACCCGCTACTGCATAGAACAACTTCAGACCATTGAGGGTATGCACATTTACGGCCCGCAGACTAATATTCAATGTACGAAAGACGCTGTCGTTAGCTTCAACGTGGGCGACATCCATCACCTCGACCTTGGCACGCTACTTGACCGTCTGGGCATTGCCGTACGCACGGGGCATCACTGCGCGCAGCCGCTGATGGAGCGCTTAGGTGTTAGCGGCACCGTACGCGCCTCGTTTGCCCTCTACAATACAAAAGAGGAAATCGATACTCTCGTAGCAGGCATCCGCCGCGTCAGTCAGATGTTTTAAAGGAAAAAAGGTAAATGTTAGCATCGCATTATTATGAGGGAAAGATTGAGGCTGGTTGCGACGAAGCAGGCCGCGGCTGTCTGGCGGGCAGCGTCTATGCTGCAGCCGTTATCCTGCCCCCCGACTATCAGAACGACTTACTCAACGACTCGAAGCAACTGACGGAGAAGAAGCGCTACCAGCTTCGTGAGATTATCCAGCATGATGCTGTTGCATGGGCAGTGGGCATTGTCACACCTGAGGAGATAGACAAGATTAACATCCTCAATGCCTCCATCCTCGCCATGCACCGTGCCCTCGACCAGCTCACCATACGTCCTGAGGCCATCATCGTCGATGGCAACCGCTTTAAGCCCTACTTCCCTTCATCCGCCTCCACCAACAACCTTCCACCAATCCCCCACACCACTATCGTCAAGGGTGACGGAAAATATCTCAGCATAGCTGCTGCCAGCATACTTGCCAAGACCTATCGTGATGACTACATGAACCTGTTGGCAGAGGAATATCCACAATATGACTGGCTGTCAAACAAAGGATATCCCACCAAAAAACATCGCGATGCCATACGGCAATACGGTCTCACATCCTACCATCGGAAGTCCTTTAACCTCTTGGGCGACACACAACTAAGTTTCGATTTCTGATTAAAGTCTGTTAATATCATCCCATTCATGTCATAATGAGTGGGATTTTTCGTACCTTTGCAGCCAAATTAGGAAAGATGAAGAAACTTTATATTGAGACATACGGCTGCCAGATGAACGTGGCAGACTCCGAGGTGGTTGCCTCTGTTATGCAGATGGCTGGCTACGAAACGACGGAAAGCCTCAACGATGCAGATGCTGTGCTACTGAACACCTGTTCTGTGCGCGACAATGCAGAACAGAAAATCTACAACCGTCTGGAAGCACTGAACGCTTTGCGACGCCAACGCGGAAAGCTGATTATTGGTGTGCTTGGATGCATGGCAGAACGCGTGAAGGAGGAACTGCTGGAGTGTCACCATTGTGACCTCGTAGCAGGACCTGATGCCTACCTCTCACTGCCCGACCTCATTGCACAGGCAGAGACTGGCCATAAGGCCATCAACATTGAGCTTTCTACCACAGAGACCTACAAGGACGTAGTGCCTCAGCGCCTGCATACTGCAAGGGTTGGCGGATTCGTGAGCATCATGCGTGGCTGCAACAACTTTTGTCATTACTGCATCGTGCCCTACACCCGTGGTCGTGAGCGCAGTCGCGACGTGGAGAGCATCCTGCGTGAGGTACGCGACTTGCGCGATCGTGGATTCAAGGAGGTGACGCTATTGGGACAGAACGTCAACAGCTATTCTTTACCAGATAATCCAGACACTCCGGACTTTCCTGCCTTGCTACGTCGTGTTGCCCATGAGACACCTGAGATGCGCATACGCTTTACCACCAGCCATCCCAAGGACATGAGCGACGAAACGCTGCGGGTGATTGCAGAAGAGCCCAATGTCTGCAAACACATTCACTTGCCTGTACAGAGCGGTAGTGACAGAATACTGAAGCTCATGAACCGTAAATATACGCGTGAGTGGTATCTGGACCGTGTGGCTGCCATTCGTCGCATCATTCCTGACTGCGGTCTTTCCACAGATATATTCGTGGGTTATCACTCCGAGACAGAGGACGACCACCAGATGAGTCTTGACCTAATGCGTGAGGTGAGTTATGATTCTGCCTTCATGTTCAAATACTCTGAGCGTCCTGGCACATACGCATCGAAGCATTTGCCTGACGATGTGCCTGAAGAGGTGAAGATACGCCGTCTGAACGAGCTTATCCAATTACAGACAGAACTGTCTGCCCAACAGAACAAGAAAGACGAAGGACGTGAGTTTGACGTGCTGTTAGAGAGTTTCGCCAAACGTAGCCGCGAGCAACTGATGGGACGCACGGAACAGAACAAGGCCGTAGTGATAGCCAAGGGCATTCACCATATTGGCGAGACGGTGCGTGTCAAGATTACGGGAAGTACAAGTGCAACCTTATTCGGAGAAGTGCTATGAAGAAGTTTATCCAGGTTATCAGGCGTTTCGTAACGCCCTATAGGAAATACGTGGTGCTGTCAGTTGTATTAAACATACTGTCTGCCCTGCTGAACATCTTTTCGTTTGCATCACTCATCCCCATCCTGCAGATTCTGTTCAAGACGGGCGACTATGTGGAGGTGACCACGCTGATGGAATGGAACGAGGGAAGTTTCAAAGACGTATCCATCAACAACCTCTATTACTACATCAATCGTATGGTCAGCGATATGGGTCCCACGACTGTGCTGCTCTTCATCGGAATCTTCCTGATTGTTACAACGCTGATGAAGACTGCCACCTACTTCTTTGCTGCCTCCAGCGTGATTCCTATCCGAACAGGTGTTGTACGCGACATGCGTAACCAACTCTACCAGAAGATTGTAAGTCTGCCTTTGGGATTCTTTACCGAGGAGCGCAAGGGTGACATCATTGCCCGTATGACAGGTGACGTACAGGAAGTGGAAAACAGTATCATGGCATGTCTGGACTCCATGTTCAAGAACCCCATCCTCATACTCTCCTACTTCACCACACTGGTGCTCATCTCCTGGCAGCTGACACTATTCTCCATCATTACCATTCCACTCATCGGCTGGTTCATGGGTTGGATGGGACGTAAACTGAAGGCCCAAAGCATCAAGGCACAGGCTCTATGGAGCGACACCATGAGTGTGGTGGAAGAGACACTGGGCGGCTTGCGCATCGTCAAGGCCTTCTGTGCCGAGGACAAAATGGAAAAGAAGTTTAACACCATCAACTCCACCTATCGCAACGACATCATGCGAGTGAACATCCGTCAGCAGGCAGCTCACCCCATGAGCGAATTCCTGGGCACGTGCATGATTGTGGTCGTGCTTTGGTTTGGTGGTGTGCTGGTACTCAACAACGAGACACTCTCTGGTCCTACGTTCATCTACTACATGGTCATCCTCTACAGCATTATCAATCCGCTGAAGGAGGTGTCGAAGGTGGGTTATGGCATTCCCAAGGGACTGGCCTCTATGGAGCGTATCGACAAGATTCTTCTAGCCGAGAATACCATCAAGGAAGTTGAACAACCCAAGCATATTGCTTCGTTCGAACATCAGATTGAATTCCGCAACGTTTCGTTCCGCTATGGTGAGCAGTGGGTACTGCGCAACGTCAACCTCGTTATACCCAAGGGCAAGACCATAGCCATTGTGGGACAAAGCGGCAGCGGAAAATCGACGCTGGTCGATCTCATTCCCCGTTACTACGACGTACAGGAGGGAGAGGTGCTCATTGACGGCATCAACGTGAAAGACTTAGGCATCTACGACCTGCGACAGCTCATTGGCAATGTCAATCAGGAGGCCATTCTCTTCAACGACTCGTTCCGCAACAACATCTCGTTCGGTGTAGATGCTGCTACTGACGAACAGATAGCTGAAGCATCCAAAATTGCCAATGCCTACGACTTCATCATGCAGAGCGAACAGGGCTTCGAAACGAACATTGGTGATCGAGGCGGACGCCTTTCCGGTGGACAGCGCCAGCGTGTGAGCATTGCACGTGCTATCTTGAAGAATCCACCCATCCTCATTCTCGACGAGGCTACATCAGCCCTTGACACAGAGAGCGAACGACTGGTGCAGGACGCTTTGGAGCGACTCATGAAGACACGCACCACCGTTGCCATTGCCCACCGTCTCTCAACCATTAAGAATGCCGACGAGATTTGCGTGCTCCACGAGGGACGCATTGTTGAACGTGGCACTCACGATGAGCTGTTGATGAAGGACGGTTACTACAAGAAACTGAACGAAATGCAGAAGGTGTGAAGCAAAGAGTCTTATATCTGTTGAAGGTCTATCTGTGGACGCTTGCGTTGTTTATCATCGCCAAAGTCTGCTTCATGATTGCGTGTCGTGAAGGCCACGAGTTTAGTGGCAGCGACATGTGGGATGTCATCACCCACGGTCTGAGTCTCGACCTGTCAACAGCCCTCTACGTCTTCACATTACCGTTTCTCTGTTCGCTTGTTACCATCTGGTGTGGAGATACCAAACCCTTGCGCTGGCTACTCAATGGCTATTACGGCATCATCAGTGTGGCACTCGCCCTGGCTTTCGTGGCAGACACGAGCCTCTACCCCTTCTGGAGTTTCAAGCTCGATGCCTCATGCTTGCAATATCTGGACACGCCCACAGAGGCAATGGCCAGCGTGACAACTGGCTATATCCTGTTGAGGTTAGTCATTCTTGTCATACTGGCCATTCTGATATTTTTAGGCTACACACTCCCTCACTGGAGCCTAAAACGTAGCCAACACCGCATCCTGGAAACGCTGGTTGGGCTGGCGTGCATCCCACTTATTGTTATTGGTATACGTGGCGGCCTCAGCGAATCGACCACCAACATCGGACAGGTGTATTTCTCACAAAACCAGTTCCTCAACCACGCAGCCGTCAACCCCGTGTTCAGTTTCATGGCCTCTTTCGAGAAGACAGCCAGCAACAACACGGTCTATGAATTCATGGACGATGAGCAGTGCCAGCAACTTATCGCAGAGCTTTTCAACACAGGAAGCACGGGTAGCGATACATTACTGACAACACAAACGCCTAACATCATCCTCATCCTGTTGGAAGGCTGTGGCGGTGAGTTTACAGAGATAGCAGGACGTAATGACGTCACACCCAACCTGAACCGTCTGGCCCATGAGGGTATTTACTTCACAAACTGTTACGGCAACACGTGGCGCACTGACAGAGGAACTGTCTGTACGTGGAGCGGCTACCCGTCATTCCCCACAATGTCTGTGATGAAGATTCCCGCCAAGTCGCGCACACTACCCAACATGGCCAGGACGTTGGTTGAGAAACGTGGCTACAATTCTGCCTATCTCTATGGTGGCGACATCAACTTCACCAACATGCGCAGCTACCTCATCACAGGTGGCTTCCAGACGCTGAAGTGGAAGGAGGACTATACGTCAGAGGAACAGGAGACATCGCAGTGGGGCGTTCGCGACGACATCACCTTCGAGAGTCTCTTTGAGATGAGCTCCTCCATGCAGCAACCCTTCGTCATCGGTTACTCCACGCTGAGCAGCCACCAGCCTTGGGACGTGCCCATACACCAGTTGGATGACGAGGTACTCAACGCCTTCTACTACCTCGACCAATGTGTAGGACGCTTCATTGAGAAACTACGCCAGTCGGCTGTCTGGAAGAATACGCTCGTCATCCTGCTGCCTGATCACGGCATCCCCTATAAAGACATCCAAGAGGGTGGAAAGCTGGTCAACCACATCCCCATGATCTGGGTAGGAGGAGCCGTCAAGGAGCCCCGTCGCATCGAACAGGTGTGCAACCAAACCGACCTGCCAGCCACACTATTTGGGCAGCTTGGTCTGAACCACGATGAGTTTACGTTCAGCCGCGACGTGCTGAGCACCACCTACACGCAACCCTTCGCCATCAACACCTACGACGACGGCTTCGCCATGTACGACAGCACGAGCTTTGTCAACTACGACTTCATCGGCAATCGTGTAGTAGAGTCGGAGGGGCCCAACGTCGAGTTACTCATTCAGCGTGCCAAAGCCATCCTGCAGGCAGCATCAAAAGATTTGAACGAACGATGAAACGGTTACTCAACAAGCTATACGCCCCCTTGCTGGCAGTGCTTTGGAACCTGCTGCTCGTCTATCTTACTTATCAGATAGCACGTCTGGAATATGCGTGGGAGAATACGCAGTACCTCAGCTATACAGGCGAGGTCTTCTGTGGCGGACTACTGTTCGACACATCTGCCATTCTCTATACCAATGCGCTCTACATCGTCATGATGCTCTTCCCCCTGCACTGGAAGGAAAACAGCGTGTGGCACCTCGTCTGTAAGTGGGTGTTCGTGGTGGTCAACGGTCTGGCGCTTGCCATCAACCTCATGGACTCGGTCTATTTCCAATACACCATGCGACGCACCACCACCACCGTGTTCAGCGAGTTCTCGAACGAGGGCAATCTCACGAGTATCATCATGACCGAGCTGCTCCGACATTGGTATCTCGTCCTGCTGTTTGTCGTCGTCGTGGTGGCACTCTGGAAGCTTTATGCCTCGCCCAGACTGCATCATCGTCAGCTTAAGTCGTGGTGGCGCTACGATGTGGTTTGTCTGTTGTCGCTCGTGCTGGTCGTTCCCCTCTGCGTGGCAGGCATGCGTGGCGGATTCACCACAGCCGTGCGTCCCATTACCATCTCAAATGCCAACCAGTATGCAGCACGTCCTACTGATGCTGCATTGGTACTCAATACGCCCTTCTCGCTCATCCGTACCATTGGCAAGAGCGTATTCACCGTTCCCCATTATTTCGAAAGTGAAGCAGAGCTGGAGGCCGTCTTCAGCCCTGTGCATCATCCTATAGACAGCATTGATACTATAGCCCCTATCAAAAAGAACGTGGTAGTACTTATCGTTGAAAGCTTCGGCCGCGAGTACATCGGTGCCCTGAACAAAGACCTTGAGGAGGGACGCTACAAGGGCTATACACCTTGTGTCGATTCACTCATTGCCCACAGCACCACCTTCCGTTATAGCTTCTGCAATGGTCGTAAGAGCATCGACGGCATGCCCAGCATCCTCTCGAGCATCCCCATGTTTGTGGAACCCTTCATCCTCACGCCAGCATCCATGAACGACTTTACGGGACTGGCAGGCATATTGGAGCAGGAGGGCTACGAGACGGCTTTCTTCCACGGGGCGCAAAACGGCTCTATGGGTTTTCAGGCTTTTGCCCGCAAGACGGGTTTCCAGCATTACTACGGACGCACAGAGTATGAAGAGGCGAAAGGCACTGACGACTTCGACGGCACGTGGGCCATCTGGGACGAGCCGTTCCTGCAATATTACGCAGAGGAAATGACGAAGCTTCGCGAGCCTTTCATGACGGCTGTCTTCACGGCCTCAAGCCACCATCCCTTCGTGGTGCCCGAGCAGTACAAGCAGCGTTTCCCAGAGGAGCATCTGCCCATCCAGAAATGCATACGCTATACGGACATGTCCATCGGCCGCTTCTTCGAGACTGCCTCCAAGCAGCCTTGGTTCCAGAACACCATCTTCGTACTCACCAGCGACCACACCAACATGAGCGACCACGCAGAGTACCAGACCGATTTGGGCGGTTTCTGTTCACCTATTATTATATATGACCCCAGCCATCCCGTTGGCGAAATGCAAGACAAGATTGCCCAGCAGATAGACATCCTGCCAACTATCTTAGGCATGCTGGGCTACCAGAAGCCCTATTTCGGTTTTGGCATCGACGTGCTTAACACGCCCAGCCAGCAGACGTGGGCCGTCAGTTACCTGAATGGCATCTATCAGTATGTACGAAACGGATATGTATTGATGTTTGATGGTCAGAAGACAACAGCCGTCTATCAACTGGATGACCGTCTAATGCAGCATAACCTCCTACTGGATGGTCATTCTCAATTCCAAGAGATGGAGCGCGAACTGAAAGCCATTATCCAGCAGTATATGGAGCGCATGACGCAAAACCGCCTCACTCCCTAACCACTCGCTTTACTTACAAAGAACTTTCAACTGTCTTCTTCGGCATTACCTTGCCATCAACAACTTCCCAGTTCCTGTCGAACTCCTCGTGTGTGCGGCTCCAGCGCTTATGGCTCCACAGCCAGAATTCAGGCGCACGACGTATGCTCTCTTCCAGCATGCTGTTGTAGATGTCCGTCAGTTCAAACTCCTTCAGTTTCTTCGGCTCATCCGAAATAAGCTTGAACTCTCCTTCATAGTAACCTCTGCGTACGCGATGAAGGTCCAGATAGAACGCAGCCTGGTTCATCTTACGCACAACGCGCTCCGTACCAGTCAGCACGGGGGTATCGTGGTTCAGGAAGTTCACCCAGTGGTGTATGTTAGTCCAATAAGGTTTCTGGTCAGAGATATAGCCGATACACATGGGTATGCCGCGCTTGTGGTAGTCCAGGATGACACGCAGTGTGTCCTGCATCGAGATGCACAGACAGCCTATGCGTGAACGCAGTCGCAGAAACAGACGGTCAGCCACGAGATTCTCCAGCGGATGATAGATGGTAGCTATCTGGACCGGTTCCGTCTTCACCCATAGCGGTAGCGTAGCCACCCACTCCCAGTTGCAGTAATGACCAAAATAGAGGGCACACGTCTGTCCTTTCTCGAGGCATTCCTGAAGCAAGTCAGTACCCTTGAAAACCATTCGTTTGCGCATGTTCTTCTTGCTCATGGTCATCATCTTCACGCTCTCTATCAGGTAGTCGCACAGGAAGTGATAGAATCCACGCTCAATCCTGCGCAGTTCCTCCTCCGACTTCTCTGGGAACGACGACGCGAGGTTCTCGCGAACCACCTTCTTACGATAACCCACAACGTAGTAGAGCAGGCCATAAATCATGTCGCTCAGGATGTAGAGTACCCAGAACGGCAACAACGAAAAAGCATACCACACGCCGAGTGCCATGTAGTAGGCAATGCCTTTCAGCGTCCTGTATCGTTCTTTGTTATATCCCATTGGCTTGTTGATGTTTCTTTGTCAGTCCGAAGAAGCGGCGCACCTTCTCCCAAGGCGTCAGGTGCCACGAGTGGGCGCACATGTGGATGGCGTAGCTGTTCTTCGTCACTTCATGCTTGTTACCGGCAAACGTCTCCGAGGGGTAGATGTGTACTCTGCCCTCCAGTTGCTGGTCCTTGTCTTGATAGACGAAGCCCCGCTTCTCTGCCACACGGGCATAGATGTAAGGCGACAGCAGGTCGGTGCGCAATGTACCATCAGGCTTTACGAAGTGCTCACCCTCATACCAGTCCATCACCTCCCTGACAAACTCACAGCCCTTCTCGGCCCCCATCACGGCTGCCTGAATCTGTATGCCCTCAATGAACACGTCGGCCGTACGATGTCCGTCCTTATCCACATACTGCATCGAGCCGCACTTCTCAATCTGTATGGGGTGATACTCCATACTCGAGAAGAAGGCATTGTCGAGAAATTCGTCCAGCCGCTTCAGCAGCACCACGTCAGAGTCCAGATAGATGCCACCCTCCGTGTAGAGCGCATGCATACGGATATAGTCTGCGGCAAACGCCCACTTCCTGGCTTCATACGCCTCTTTCACGTAGGGCACGGCATCGATGTCGAAGTTCTTGGTACTCCAACGCACGATCTCGTAGTCAGGATGTGTCCGCTGCCACGTATCCATACACTTCCGAATCTTCTTCGGAAACGGGTCATCGCTCAGCCAGCAGTAGTGTATCTTCTTTGGAATCATCTCGTCATTCTTCGCAATTTCGCTACAAAAATACAAAGGAAAAGCGAGATTACAAAACTTTTTTGTAAATTTATGTTTTATTACCCACAACAGGCGACGCTGTGAGGTGTAATTATAGCATAGAAGGCTCCGATTTTCATTTTGCTTTTGCGTACGCGCAAACAGTTGTTTGCGTACGCGCAAACAGTTGTTTGCGTAGGCGCGAACGGTTGTTTGCGCGTACGCAAACGATTAAAAGGTGGCATGTATCCATTTGCTTCATAACGCCTATCTCTTCATCCCCTCCCAGGAACGACAGGGTTGCAGCGGATGTATTACCACATAAAATATGGAGGAAGTTTAGGCCGTTTCAGAAAAAGGATGTACCTTTGCGGTGTCAACTAACAAAAAGCAAAAGAATGATTGTTCCAATACTGCAATACTACGCGCTGGGCGAGGGCGTTACAGCCTTTAGCAGCACACGGCAGGGAGGTTGTAGCGAAGGTCGTTATGGTGAGTTCAATATCAACCGCTATTGCGGCGACAGCGAAGAGGCTATCAGGCAGAACCGACAGGCGCTGTGCGGACTGCTGGGCATCAGCGACGACCGTCTGCTAATGCCACATCAGGTACACCTGACGCAGATGGCTGTGATTGACGAGCCGTTTCTGCAATGTCCCACCCCAGACCAGCAGGCCCGACTGGAAGGCGTCGATGCGCTGATGACGGATGTGACTGGCGTATGCATTGGTGTTTCTACTGCCGACTGCATCCCCGTGTTGCTGGCAGACACAACTCATCGTGCCGTCTGCGCCGTTCATGCCGGCTGGCGAGGAACAGTCAAGCGTATTGTAGAAAAGGCTGTTGCGAAGATGACCGGCACATACGGCTCACGGCCTGCCGACATCATCGTGCAGATAGGCCCAGGCATCAGCCTCGACAGCTTCGAGGTGGGCGACGAGGTCTATGAGGCCTTTGCCGCAGAGGGTTTCAATATGGAATCCATTAGTCAACGTTATCCAACAAAGGATAACGATGGCAGCAAATGGCACATCGACCTGCCAGCGTGCAACCGTCAGCAACTCGTGGCTGCCGGCATATCGCCTGCCAACATCGCCGTCTCCCCCGTTTGCACCTACAAACAATCAGAGACATTCTTCTCCGCCCGTCGTCTCAGCATCAACTCAGGACGCATCTTTACAGGCATCATGATTACTGGTTAGGCTCAACACTTCAACAAAACGGTGTAGCTGTTGTCGCCATAGGTACGTGAACTCACGATACGCGCATTGGCAGGAAGGTGGACTGCAGGGGTGCCGTTGCCAAAGATGACGGGTGAGGTCTCCAGGCGTATCTCGTCCCACAGACCGGCATCCAGGAACGACTGATGGGTTTGGGCTCCCCCCTCAACGATGAGCGACTGGATGCCATGACGATAAAGGTCGGCAATGAGCTGCTGCAGTGGACGCTGGCGGGTGAGCACTATGCGACGGGGAGCAGGACCAGGCCAGTGACGCACAGTGAGTTGCGGCTGGTCGCGCGTAAAAGTGGTGTGTCCCACGAGAATGGCATCTTCCTCAGCACGTAGCTTGTGACTGAGCATCTGTGTCTCGGCATTCGAAATCTGCACGGGCTGGAAGTCACAGTCAATAAAGCCGTCGGCCGACTGTGCCCACTTCAAGATAATGTAGGGGCGTTGCTCACGATGATAAGTGAAGAAACGACGATTCAGCCACTGACACTCCTCCTCGAGTACACCCACCGTTACCTCAATGCCAGCATCGCGCAACTTCTGGATGCCCCGTCCCTGCACCTCAGCAAAGGGGTCAACGGTGCCCACCACACAACGACGCACACCCTTCTTAATAATAAGGTCGGCACAAGGTGGCGTCTTCCCGTAATGAGAACAAGGCTCCAGCGATACATAGAGCGTTGCATCCTTGAGCAGCGGCTCATCCTCAGGGCGTACGGAGGCAAAGGCATTCACCTCTGCATGTCCCTCACCACAACGCTGATGATAGCCCTCGCCCAGAATTTGTTGAGTGGAAGATACTATTACTGCTCCCACCATCGGGTTAGGACGTGCGTTCTGCAAGCCGTTAGCAGCCAACTGCAGACAGCGTCGCATGTATCTCTCGTCAATCTCTTGCTGATTCATATATGTAAAATATTTTAGCGGTTAGAACTCTACGTAAGGCTCCAGGCGACTGATGGCCTCGGGCGGGAAGTCCTCAATCTCGCGCAGCTGTTCAGGACTGACGTAGCCGCCCAAACGCTGGCCGTACTTGATGATGCGACGGGCAAAGGCCTCACCCACCCCAGGCACCTTGCGTAAAAGCATGGTGTCGGTAGTGTTCAGGTTTACTGACGAGGGAACCTCCGTCTTGATGGGATACTTCAATGTGTCGCGCTCGTGGGTTGTCTCCTCTTTGTCGCTAAACAGCGTGGAAGCAGGTGTGGTGTAGTCGGACGAAATACGAATATAGGGTTCCAGCTCACGATACTCTTTGACGGTAAGTCCATAGAGGCGTGCAAAGTCCTCTTTCTTGCGATAGACGCCACCCTTGCTCCTGTACTTGTAGATGTTCCTCACTTGCCAAGGGCGCAGACCCAGACGTAGCAACTGGCTGCTGTCGGCTGTGTTGGGGTCGAACGGGAAACGCTCAACCGCTCTTCCGCCCTCTGTTGCATAGTAGGTTGAGGACTGGCCTCTGTGCCCAAAACCATCATCTGTAAACTGTGAACTATAAACAGAGTCGTTATACTGCGGCGTAGAGTCCATACGGCTGTCGGTAAAAAGGATAACGAGTAGTGCCACCACCATGATGCAGAGCACAAAGAGGATGGCTTTGCGGTCGGACTTACGGATATAGAAGAAGTCGCGCAGCATCAGATAATTCCAAACTGGTCAAGGAAGATGAGAATGATGCAGAGCGGACAAACGTAACGTACGCAAATCAGATAGAGCAAGAAGAAGCGTACTCGCAGCGTTCCGCCATTGGTCATCTCGTCACGAATCAGCTGCTTGGGGACGTACCACCCTAAGAAGATACTGGTGAGCAGACCACCCATCGGCAGGAATATCTGTCCTGTCAGGAAGTCGAACCAGTCAAACAGCGAACGTCCGCCAATTACCAGCCAGTCGCGCGTATTGCCGAACGACAACGAACAGAATATACCAATGACAGCACAAAGCAGCGAGACATAAATGGCTCCGCGACGACGCGAGATGTTCAGCTCCTCATGGAAGAAGGCCGTGCTCACCTCATGCAGCGACATGAGCGACGTCAGAGCAGCCAACGACAATAGTGCATAGAACAAGATAGCCACTGCCTCGCCCAGGAAAGGCACACCTGCAAAAGCCTGCTGGAAGACGCTGGGCAGGGTGATAAACACTAGACCAGGACCACAATATTGGCTTGCGAGATTAGGGTCGGACATGAGTTCAGGAGCATTGGGATGGATAGCAAAGAAGGCTGGGAAAATCATGAGTCCAGCCAAAATGGCTATCAGTGTGTCTATGCTGACAATCTGCACAGCCGACTTCGTCAGGTGCGTGTCGCGCTTGAAGTAGCTGGCATAGGTGCACAGACAACCCATACCCACACTGAGCGAATAGAACGCCTGCCCCAGTCCGCCTAGGAACACGTCGCTATCAACCTTGCTGAAGTCAGGATTGAACAGGAAGCTGATGCCCTTGCCTGCGCCCGACAACGAACAGGAAGCAATGGCAATGACAATGAGCAGGATGAAGAGCAGGGGCATCATCATCTTGGACCCCTTCTCAATGCCCTTCTCCACACCACGTGAAATGATGAAGTGGCATATGAGCATGAAAATCAGCATGCACACGACCGGCCTCCATGGATGGGTAGAGAAACTCTCGAAATAAGTCCTCACGTAGTCGGCATCGCCAACGAGATGTCCTACGACAGAGGAATAGATGTACTGCAGGCACCAGCCTGACACCACGACATAATAGCTGGTAATGAGGAAACCGGTAATGACGCCGAAATAGCCAATCAAGCGCCAAGGGCTACCGTTGGCCAGCATAGAGTATGCACGCGCTGTGTTCGACTGTGCCCTGCGTCCGATAATAAATTCACTGAGCATACAGGGGAGGCCCAGCATAAAGACACAGGCAATGTAGATGATGATAAAGGCTGCACCACCGTTCTGGCCTGTCATATAAGGAAAACGCCAGACATTTCCCAGTCCTACGGCACTGCCTGCCGTCGCCAAAATAATACCTAACTTGCTTCCAAAACTGGCTCTTTTCTCCATTGTACTCTCCGATTTATCCATTATCGTTTGCAAAAGTAATAAAAAAAGTGAAGAGTGAAGAGTGAAGAGTAAAGAATTTTGTACTTTTGTAGCCTAAAATAAATAAAATATGAGAGATTGCTGGCAATTTGTAAAGAAATACCCCTTTTCCATCCTTTGCATCGCACTGGTTTGGGTGCTTTCGCTGATACCGTTCTTCCCTGAAACACCACTCGACGACGTTCAGTTCATCGACAAGTGGACACACCTCGTCATGTATGGCGGCACATGCTCAGTCATTTGGATAGAGTATATCAAAGCTCACCACCGAGTCCTTCCAAAGGGAGGGAAGATGAAACTTTTCCTCTGGGCTTGGCTTGCCCCCATCCTGATGAGCGGCCTGCTCGAACTGCTACAGGAGTACGCCACCAGCACACGCAACGGTGAGTGGTTCGACTTTGCAGCCAACTCGCTGGGCGTCACACTGGGTGCCGTGTTTGGAATAATCTTGATGGCTATTTCCACTGCGAGAAGGGGTTGACTCGCAGCGAAGAGTTATAGTAACGGCGGTCGCCCGTCACCTCTTCTCCGATGAAATCGGGCTTTTCGTACGCTTCATCTTCTGACGCAAGCTCTACCTCGGCCATCACCAGGCCAGCATTCTCGCCAAAGAACTCATCGACCTCGAAGGTGTGGTTGCCACTCTTTACCAGCCAGCGCGTCTTCTCGATGATGCCCGGCTCACAAAGCTCGAACAGGTGCTCTGCCTCGTCAAGCGTTATCTCTTTCTCAAACTCATAACGGCTCAGTCCGCCGTTCGTACTGGGACCTTTGATAGTCAGGTACCCGTGGTCGTCGCGAAGGCGTACCCTGACAGTACGTCCGCGACCCCCACAGATATAACCCTGTTTAATATGGCTGTGACTGTAAGCCTGACGCTTATAGTCGTCACCACGGACAAGGAACTTGCGTTCGATTTCGAATCCGCTCATGCTGTTGCTACAGCGTAAACCACGTAGATGATTCCGAGCAGAATCAGTGCTCCGAAAATCCAGTTAATCACCTGCTTGCCTTCTTTCTCCTGTCGTGCTTCACGGGCTGCACGACGAGCCTTTCCTTTTTGACTCATAATAATATTTACAATTTAACAATTTACCATTTACAATTCTATTCTTCCATGACGGGAAACTCCATGAGGTAGGCCTTGATGAAATCGTCGATTTTACCGTTCATCACGCCATCCACATCCGAGGTTTGGTAGTTCGTGCGGTGGTCTTTCACACGCTTGTCGTCGAAGACATACGAACGTATCTGACTACCCCACTCTATCTTCTTCTTGCCAGCCTCAATCTTCGCCTGCGCCTCCAAGCGCTTCTTCATGGCACGGTCGTAGAGTTGCGACTTCAGCAACTTCAGCGCACGTTCCTTATTCTTTGGCTGGTCACGTGTCTCGGTGTTCTCAATAAGGATTTCTTCCTCCTCACCCGTATCAGGATCCGTGTACCAATAACGCAGACGCACACCCGACTCCACCTTGTTCACATTCTGACCACCGGCACCGCTGCTTCGGAACGTGTCCCAAGAAAGCTTTGCAGGGTCAACATACACCTCGATGGTATCATCGACGAGTGGCGATACGAAAACCGATGCGAACGACGTCATACGCTTACCCTGAGCATTGAACGGACTGACACGTACCAGACGGTGAACGCCGTTTTCGCTTTTCAGGTAACCATAGGCATACTCGCCACCCTCAATCTGCATGGTCACGCTCTTGATACCGGCATCGTCGCCTTCGAGCAGCGAACTGATGGTCACCTTATAGCCGTGAGCCTCAGCCCAACGCTGATACATGCGCATGAGCATCTGTGCCCAGTCCTGAGCCTCGGTGCCGCCGGCTCCACTATTGATCTTGAGCACGCAGTCCATCGGGTCCTCTTTCTGCCGCAGCATGTTCATCAGCTCCAGCGACTCAATGGCATCAATAGCTCGCTGATAGTCAGCGTCAACCTCCTCCTCAGTTACCATCTCATCTTTATAGAAGTCAAAAGCCAGCTGCAGCTCGTCGGCCAGCGTACGCACCTGCCTATAGCCGTCGAGCCAGCGCTTGATACCCTTCACCTTCTTCATCTGTTCCTCAGCACGCTTGGGGTCCTCCCAGAAGTCAGGCGCCTGCGTACGCAGGTCCTCTTCCTCGAACTCCATCTGCTTCTCGTCAATCTTCAGATAGTGCCTCAGCTTATCGGCCCTATCCAACACATCTTTCAGTTGATCTTGCGTAATCATATATTATTCCGCGTACATCGCGTCTATTTCTTTCTTGTAGTTCTCGTTAAGCACCCTACGTTTGATTTTCAGCGTATTGGTTAGCTCACCACGGTCCATCGAGAAATGGTGGGGCAGCAGGGTAAAGCGCTTCACCTGCTCATAATGGGCGAGCTGCTGCTGGAGGGTATCGATGCGCTCCATCATCATGTCGTAAATCTCACGGTTGCGACAGAGCTCCTCACGGTCCTTGTAATGGATGTTATGCTTGGCAGCATAATCCTCCAGAAGCTTGTACTCAGGGATGATGAGGGCAGAGACGAACTTACGCTGGTCGGCAATGACGGCTATCTGGTCAATGTACTTATCAACGAGCAGCTTCGACTCAATCATCTGCGGTGCGATATACTTGCCGTTCGAGGTCTTGAAAAGGTCCTTGATGCGCTCCTTCAGGAACAGCTCGTTGCCCTTCATGTAGCCGGCATCGCCCGTATGGAAGAAGCCTTCCTCGTCGAACGCCTCACGTGTCAGCTCGTCACGGTTGTAATAGCCACGGGTAATCGTGGGACCCTTGAGCATTACCTCACCCTCGTCGCTGATTTTGATTTGTATGGAGTCGATGGGTATGCCCACGCCGCCTACGGTGAAGGGCTTGCCCAAGTGGTTACAGCTGACAGTAGCCAGACTTTCCGTGAGTCCATAGCCTACAATCATGTTCAGACCTATGGCATGCACGAACTCCTCGACACTGGGGTTGACGGCAGCACCTGCCGTAGGGAAGATGTTGGCGTTCTCCAGTCCCAGTTCCTTACGCACAAGACTGAAGATGGTGCGGTTAATCATCTCATACTCCAGATGCAGCGCCATAGGGGGCTTCTGTCCCTTGCTTAGGTAGTCAATGTTATGTTTCTTGCCAACAGCCAGCGCATGCTGGAAAATGGCACGCTTAGCGGGGTTAGCATTGTCTATCTGTTCCTGTACGCCCTGCATGACCTTCTCCCAGAAACGGGGAACAGACGACATGCTGGTGGGGTGTGTCTGGCGCATGCTCTGCTGCACCTGCTGCGGGTAGGTATTAACGATGAGCCGTGCACCCACAGTGAGACTCAGTATGGCCCATCCACGCTCAAAGATGTGCGTGTAAGGTAGGAAGTTGAGCACGCGGTCCTTGTCCGTCACAGGCACACAGTGCCCGTTAGCCTCCATCGCGGCATAGAACTGTCCAAAGGTCAGTATGACGCCTTTCGAGTCGCCCGTAGTGCCACTGGTATAAAGGATGTTAGCTATCTCGTCCATCGATGCCTCCGCATAACGCTGCTCCAGGAGCTCCGCATGCTCGTGGGAGTCACCCTTCTTCAGGAAATCGTCGAAGTAAATGGTTCCCGGGTCGTGCGAACTGATGCGCACCTTCGGATCATAGACAACGATGAGCTCCAGCGTGGGACAGAATGAGAAGATGCGGTGTGCCTTGTCATACTGGTCCTGCTCGCCCACAAAGAGAATGCGTATCTTCGCATCGTTAATCATGAACTGTAT
The DNA here is from genome assembly GCA_902768105.1 of uncultured Prevotellaceae bacterium. Classification (GTDB taxonomy): domain Bacteria; phylum Bacteroidota; class Bacteroidia; order Bacteroidales; family Bacteroidaceae; genus Prevotella. Next base: position 9,887 of record CACXJZ010000019.1, on the reverse strand, counting down.
CTGTTGCTCCGAACTGGTGGCATAGAAGGGAATGGTGGTAGCACGGATGCCCCATGCCCCGAAGTCAGTAAAGAGATACTGCACGGAGTTCTGCGAGAATATGCCGATATTCTCTTGTGGCTGCACGCCCAAGTCGAGCATAGCCAGCGAGACGGTGTGCACCTTGTCGGCAAACTGCTGCCACGAGTACGACTTCCACTCCGAACCTCCGAAGTCCTGATATATCAGCGCCTCGCGACTGCCCCAATGGGCTGCCAGGTCACGTATGAGTACAGACAGATGACTGTTGATTTGCATAATGGTTGTTATTTGCCGTAAGTATCGAGTTTGCTAAGATAATACTGTCGGAAGTCACTCCACCGGTAATACGGCTCCATATTGCTCTTGATGGGGAGTTTGACCTCGTTCTCATTGAGCAGCACCTTGACCAGGACATCCTTGTCATCGAAGTTCTTACGATAGAAGATAATCTGGATATTGGCACCCATAGGGAACACGCGGTAGTCGAGCCAGCCCTTGCCTTCAAGCTTGTCGAAGTTCGTCTCCTGGAGGTCATAGCCATTCAGACCCATCAGGCAGGTGAGCGGTAGCACCATCGTCTCGTGACCGAAGCGTAACGTAGCACCTGGTTTCTTCAGAAGCAGACAGCTATCGGCCTGGTGGATGATGGTACGCAGCAAATTGCGCTGGGTGAAGGGTTGCATGCCACCATTGGCAGGGCAGGCACCATAATCCATGTACCAGCGTGCGTTGGCAATCAGCCAGTTGCTGTATATCTCGTCATCCGTAAAGATGTCGTACAACGTAATCTTCTTGTGCAGCTCCGTGCTCTGCAGGTTACTGGCAAGCTTGAAGAGATAACGGTTCAACTGCCAGGCATCCACCTTCTTCTCCAGATAGTCCTTATCGTTGAAGAGTGCCGACATGGCACGCTTGTAATTGCGGTGCTCAGCCACAAAATCATTGTAAGCCTTTTCTACATCAAAGTTACGGCGCTTGGAACGTAATTCTTTGTCAGAAAAATTCATATACCACATGTCATGCTCCGAGGCATCGTGGATAATGTTCAGCTTGGGATTCATGATAAGCAGCTGCTGCATCTCATTCTCCATAGAGAGGATACAGCGTATGACGATTGTGCTCTTGGCATCGATGTTGGCCTCGCCCTCAAACACCTCGGGGAAGCGCTCGTACATACGCTTGGCTATCTGACGGTGCTGCAAGGCTCCTAAGGGAGTTAACTCACCGTAGCGGTTGTACGCTTCGTCCTTGATCATCTTCACACGACGCAACACGTCCTTACCAAGGGGTGTCAACTTGCCTGCCTCGTCAGCAGCTTTCAGTATGTCATAGGGTTGCTTATACTCATCAGAATTAACAAGGTAGCGTGAACCATGACGACCGTAGTGACTGATATAGAAGGGCTTTTTCCCGTCTGGAGCAGGCGTAAGTGCTCCCTGTGTGGGACCCGGATAAGCCAGGTAGTTACTGGCCGACAGGTGCGTATCCTTCTTGAAATCCTCACGTGCCGACTGTGCACTGGCAATGAGCACACAGCAAGCTGTCAGTGTTAGAATAAATAGTCTTTTCATGTTCATTTGTATCATTTTGGGGGCAAAGTTACAAAAAAAAGTGAAGAGTGAAGAGTGAAGAGTGAAGAATTTGCTGCCGCACCCCTATTTTTTCATTCTTGATAGGGCTTTACCTTGAGCTGAATGACATATTGGTCATGGACATTCAGGTAGTAGCACGTCTCTATGTGACAGGTTTCACGGGTAGCCTGCAGCGGCTCTTTGTCACCCTCGTCGCCACGGAACGGCTGCAAGTGGAAGCCCAGCACCTCCAATTCCTCACGCAAGACGATGTAAGCCTCCTTGACGGCCTTCTTGTCTTTGGAGTTCAGCTTGAAGTAGTAATTATAGCCACTGAACACCATCGCACTGACGTTGTTCAGGCTACTGCCTGCAGGTGTTTCCCAACACATCTCAGCACTGATTTGCAGACCGTGATACTTGAAGTCATAGCCATCGGCCTGTGTAAACTCCAACTCGTGGAAGTCCGGCTCGTCGTCGATAATCCATTCGGTATTCTTACGGATGACCTCTACAGCCGTCGTCGGCTTGATGTGACGGATGTCGGTGGGGAAGCAGCCCAAGGCATGGAACACCAGCTCGTCGATGCTCTTCTCGTGGCTCGTCAACCTGAAACCGCTCACGTCGAACTCGTCGGCCTCACGACTGTCCAGTGCATTAAACGATGCCGTGTTACAGCCTGCCAGCATCAGTTCCTTACAGATGCCGTTGATGTAGGCGGCGGAATGGAACCCCAGCATTCTCAGACTCAGCGTCACGTCAGCAATGGTAATGGCCACGATGTCGTAGCGGCGCAGCTTCGTTGCCAGTTCTCCGTACATGGCGGTGTTGTGCACGTTGTCGATGTCGGAGATGGGTGCCGCCAGCATGACGGTATGGTGGGTGTGGTCGTCCGTCAGGTTGTTGATGGTGAAGTTCAGCTTCACCTCTTCGTCGTTCGACAGCAGCAGCGTGGCAGGATGACGGAACTGCCCATCGACCACACGCGACCCTGCATTAGCTATCTGCTTGATGGTCAGCTCCTGACTCTTCGTAGAGAAGGCATCGGCATGCAGCCAGATGCTCAGCATCGTGGGGTATATCTTCTCTCCCTTGGGCTTATTTTGTGTCAGCGAGAAGGTGCAGATGACGGTCTCGCTGGTCGAGAACAGCGCGTTCGTCGTGCCGTAATAACCATAGTCCGTCTGCATGGCCTCGTACTCAATGCCGTCATCCTGTTCCGCGGGTTCCGTGACCTGGGCACGGATGCCGCACACTGCCATACAAAGGATGAATATCGTTGTCAGAAACTGCTTCATGGATGTTCTTTTTTATGATTTCTATGCAAAGGTAGTGATAAATGTAGAAAGGAAAGAATGAAAAAATGTAAAAATGGTTAAGCGGCAGCAAATTCTTCACTCTTCACTCTTCACTCTTCACTAAATTTTGTACTTTTGCACCAAATATCAAAAGAAACTATGGGAAAATCCTCAAACTGGTCGGACGACTACTGGCTGTTGCTGCTGCAAGTGTATCTTCGTAAGCCTGTCGGAATGAAACCGATGTATAGTCGCATCATGGTCGATTTGGCGATGGAGCTGCACATCCATCCTCGTGTACTGTTCAGCAAACTGTGCCAGATAGCCACACTGCAGACGCCACGCATCGAGCGCATCTGGGAACGGTACGGAGAGAATCCGCGCCGCCTGAGCCGTGCCGTGCGGCTGTTGCGCGAGATGAAAGGCTACGGCAATGCCAACGAGTTCTACAATGGTGTGGAGGTGAACGAGTCGTTCGAGAAGGACTTCAAACCCGTGACCGACGGCTCGCCATGGACGCCTGCCGCACTCATCATCGTGCTCGACCTCTACTTCCGTCTGACGCCCAACACCATGGTTTCCGAGACTCCGGAGATACAAGAGCTTTCGCGACTGCTGAAGGTCCGTGCCAACGACGTCGTAGAGGTGATGGAAATCTATCAGCACATCGACCCCTACCTCAACCGTCGCGACGTTTTGTTCAACAGTCTGTTAGGGCCATGCACCGAGGTATGGCGACGCTACGGCAACAGTGACACGGAGAGTCTGGCAGACTTTGCGAAGGAATTAAAAGAATATTATCATGCCTAGTCAGATACAGGAACTCAGACAGGAGCAGGCGCTCAAGCAGACGCAGAACTTCTCGCAGCAGCAACTGTTGCAGGCACAGCTCGTCGAGCTGCCCGTAGCACAGCTGCTCGAACGCGTGCGCGCTGAGATGGATGACAACCCTGCCTTGGAGACCACCTCTGAGCCCGCAGAATACTCTGACTACTCCGAAAGCCCAGAGAGCCCAGAGTCCTCTGAAAACACTGATGACTTCGACAGCCAGCATGAGCGCGAGGAGCGACAGTCAGCACTCGACGACGCACTGGCAGGCATCGGACGCGACGACGAAGAACTGCCGGTCTACCACGGCGGTATGAGCAGTCAGGAGGAGCGCGAGGAGATGGTCTATGGTGAGACTACCTCGTTCTATGACCTGCTGAAGCTCCAGATGGGCGAGATAGAGCTGACCGACGAGGAGCGCTACATCATGGAGTACCTCATCGGCTCGCTCGACGATGACGGTCTGCTACGCAAGAGCACGGACAACATCTGCGACGAGCTGGCCATCTATCATAACATTAACGTCAGTCATGCAGAAATAGAGCGTGTGTTGCGCAAGCTCCAGGACTTTGACCCTGCCGGCATCGGTGCCCGTTCGCTACAGGAGTGTCTGCTGCTCCAAATTCGCCGTCGTGACGACTCACGGCTGCGCGAGCTCATGGAGCAGGTTATCACACAGTATTTCGAGGAGTTCACCAAGAAGCACTGGGACAAGATACAGCAGGCGTTGGAGCTCTCCGACATCCAGGCCGAGGCGCTGATGGGTGAGCTGCGCAAACTGAACCCCAAGCCTGGTGCCTCACTGGGCGAGAGCGTGGGACGCTCCATGCAGCAGATAACCCCCGACTTCATCGTTGACACGCAGGACGACGGTACGGTGACGTTCCACCTGAACAACGGCGAGGTGCCCGAGCTGTACGTCTCGCAGTCGTTCGCCGACACGCTCAAGGAGTACCAGAACAACCGCGAGAACATGAGTCGGCAGATGAAGGAGGCCCTGCTCTATACGAAGAAGAAGGTGGATGCCGCACAGAGTTTCATCGAGGCCATCCGCATGCGTCGTCACACGCTGACCATCACCATGCAGGCCATCATTCAGATACAGCACCGTTTCTTTGAGGACGGCGACGAGGCATCACTGCGCCCCATGATCCTGAAGGACGTGGCAGAGCGTACTGGTCTGGACCTGAGCACCATCTCGCGTGTTAGCAACTCCAAGTATGCACAGACGCGCTGGGGCATGTTCCCACTACGTTACTTCTTCAGCGACAGCTACGTGACAGAGAGCGGCGAACAACTGTCAACACGCCGCATCAAGGTGGCGCTGCGCGACATCATTGAGGGAGAAGACAAGAAAAGGCCGCTAAGCGACGACGACCTGAAGGACGAACTGGCTCGCCAAGGATTCCCTATCGCCCGCCGCACCGTGGCCAAATACCGTGAGCAGTTAGGCCTGCCCATCGCAAGACTGAGGAAAATATGACAAGAGATAAACAAATCATCTGGGGGGCACGCATCGTAAGTGCGGTGTTCACACCGTTTTACCTGCCGCTGGTAGGCCTGCTGGCGCTGTTTCTGTTCAGCTACCTGAGCCTGTATCCGTGGGCCTTCAAACTGAGGGTCATCGCCATGGTCTATCTGTTTACCATCCTGCTGCCCACGTTCCTCATCCACCTGTACAGGCGCTACCATGGATGGACACCCATCGAACTGGGACAACGTGAGCGACGCATGGTGCCTTACGTCATATCCATCCTCTGCTACTTCGCCTGCGTGTGGCTCATGGAGCAGCAGCACATCCCCCACTTCATGGCCAGCATCGTCATTGCCGCACTGGTGGTGCAGGTGGTGTGTGCCATGATTAACGTGGTGTGGAAAATCTCCCATCACACAGCTGCTATCGGCGGTTTTGCCGGTGCATTGTTCGTGTTTGCCGACGCCTTTGGCTTCAATCCCGTGTGGTGGTTTTGCCTGCTCTTCGTCGTGGCAGGATTGTTGGGCACCAGTCGTATGATTCTGCGTCAGCACTCGCTCTCGCAGGTCGTTGCCGGCTTCCTCATAGGAGCCGTTTGTACCGTCTTCAGTATTCTCTGGCTATAATAAAAAATCAAGATATGCAAGCAAAAGTAAGTATTATCATGGGCAGCACCAGTGACCTGCCCGTTATGGAGAAAGCCTGCAAACTGCTCGATGAGCTGCAGGTGCCGTTCGAAGTCAATGCCCTCTCCGCACACCGCACACCCGATGCCGTAGAGCAGTTTGCCAAGGGTGCCAAGGAGCGTGGCATACGTGTCATCATCGCTGCAGCAGGCATGGCAGCAGCACTGCCAGGTGTCATTGCCGCTTCTACCACGCTGCCTGTCATCGGCGTACCCATCAAGGGCATGCTCGACGGTCTTGACGCCATGCTCTCCATCATCCAGATGCCACCGGGCATCCCCGTGGCTACCGTCGGTGTCAACGGTGCACAGAACGCCGCCATCCTCGCCGTCGAGATGCTCGCATTGAGCGATGACGAGCTGGCAGCCCGTCTGACCGCCTATAAGGACGGCCTGCGCAACAAGATTGAGAAGGCCAATCAGGAATTAGCTGAGCTGAAGTACCAGTTCAAAACCAACTAAGCCCATTAGGATCCATTACTCCCATGAGAAGAAAAACAACGATAGCCCACGTCGGCAACATCGCCATCGGCGGCACAAACCCCATCCGCATACAGTCGATGGCCACCGTCGATACCAACGACACCGAAGGTTGCGTGGCGCAGGCCAAGCGCATCATCGATGCCGGTGGTGAGCTGGTGCGTTTCACCACGCAGGGCACCCGTGAGGCAGAGAACATGAAGAATATCTCTGCACGTCTGAAGGCCGATGGCTACACGCAGCCCCTCGTGGCCGACGTACACTTCACAGCCCATACCGCCGACGTGGCAGCCCAGTATTGTGAGAAGGTACGCATCAACCCCGGCAACTACGTTGACCCAGGCCGTACATTCAAGCATCTGGAATATACCGACGAGGAGTATGCTGCTGAACTGCAGAAGATTGAGGCGAAGCTTGTGCCCTTCATCAATATCTGTAAGGAGCACCATACGGCCGTACGCATCGGTGTGAACCACGGCTCGCTCTCCGACCGCATCATGTCGCGCTACGGCGACACGCCCGAAGGCATCGTGGAGAGCTGCATGGAGTTCCTGCGCATCTTCCGTCGCGAACAGTTCGACGACGTGGTCATCAGCATCAAGGCCTCTAACACGGTGGTCATGGTCACTACCGTGCGCCTGCTCGTTAAGACGATGGATGCAGAGGATATGCACTATCCCCTCCACCTCGGCGTCACCGAGGCCGGCGAGGGTGAGGACGGTCGCATCAAATCGGCCGTAGGCATCGGTGCCCTGCTCACCGAGGGCATCGGCGACACCATCCGCGTCTCGCTCAGCGAGGAGCCGGAGGCCGAGATTCCCGTAGCCCGTAAGCTCGTGGAGCTCATCGGAAGCCTCCCCCTGCCCCTCCAAAAGGAGGGGAATCAGGAGCGGATGTGGATAGAGGACGATACGCTTCACATGGTGCTTGATGCCCCCGACTTCGAGACCCTGCAGTTGAAAGCCGCCATGGCTGCCGGATCACTCCTGATAGACCGCAAGGCCACGAAATTGATCATTCAGCCGGAAAGCGGTAGCAAATTATTCACTCTTCACTCTTCACTTTTCACTTCTCTTGCTGATTCCATCCTCCAGGCTGCCCGCATCAAGTTCACCAAGACGGAATACATCTCCTGTCCGGGTTGCGGTCGCACGCTCTATAACCTGCAGGAGACCATCGCCCGCATCAAAAAAGCTACCAGTCATCTGGTTGGTCTGAAGATTGGCATCATGGGGTGCATCGTCAACGGGCCGGGCGAGATGGCCGATGCCGACTACGGCTACGTGGGTGCCGGCCGAGGCAAGATTTCGCTCTACCGTGGCAAGGAGTGCGTGCTGAAGAACATCCCTGAGGAAGAGGCTGTCGAGCGTCTGCTGGAACTCATAGAATCTACTTACCACTCACCATCCGGCTGTTAGCTATTAGACAAAGACAAGTCATGGAGATACTATTCTATATATTAATAGGCATCATCGTGGGAGGCATCGCAGTCTGGCTCCTGCGCAACAGTAGGATTAGGCAACTGACGGTCGAGAAGGATACACTCAACGCTCAGCTCTCCTCACTCAACACCCAGTTCTCTGCACTGAATGCCGAACGTGCCGTGTTGCAGAAAGAGGTGGAGATGATCAAGGAGCAACATGGAGACGAGAGCCGCCTGCGCCAGGAACAGTTTGCCGAACAACTGAAACTGGCAAAAGAGCAGTTCACCAGTCTTGCCTCTGCCATGCTCAACCAGACCACCGAACGCCTTAACAAGGCGCACAGCGAGCATGTGGAAAGCCTCAACAAGGCGAATACTGACAGCATGCAGCAGCTCACAAAGCCCATCAAGGACGACTTCGACCGGCTGGAGCAGATGATCAAGGACAGCAACGAGAAGCGTACGGCGGCATCCGCCTCACTCTCCGAGCGCCTGCGCCAGATGTCGGAGCAGACGGAGAAGATGGACCAGACGGCACAGCGACTGACGCGTGCCCTGCGGGGTGACAACAAACAGGCGGGCGACTGGGGCGAGCAGATTCTCTCCACGCTGCTCGACTCACAAGGGTTTACGCAGGGCATCGACTACGACATACAGCAGTCGTTTACGACCGACGACCAGCGTCTGCGTCCAGACGTCATCCTGCATTATCCTGACGACCAGGACGTCATCATCGACTCGAAGGTGAGCATCAAGGCGTACTACGACTACATCAACGAGCCCAACGAACAGCTGAAGAAGATACACCTCGACCGGCTCATCAGTGCCGTACGCAGTCAGGCCAAGGACCTCGCCTCCAAGGACTATTCGTCGCTCAACAGCCACTCCACTCACCAGAAGCCTATCAATCCCATTGACTTCGTCATCATGTTCGTACCCAACGAGGCAGCCCTGCAGCTCGTGCTCGCCTCCGACCCGAAGCTGTGGAACGAGGCCTTCGAGCGTAAGGTGTTCATCACCTCCACGCAGAACCTCTTTGCCATCCTACGCATGATACAGATAGCATGGCGGCAGCACCGGCAGACGGAAAACCAGCAGAAGATACTCAACATGGCCGAGCAGCTGCTCAGCCGCATCGGGCTATTCATTGAGCGTGCCGACCTGCTGGAGGCCAACATCAACACCCTGCAGAAGAACTATGGGGAGATGCGCCGCTCGCTCGATGGTCGTATGGGCATCGTACAGAAAGCCAACGAGATGAAGTCGCTCGGTGTCAAGGAAGATGCCAAGCACCGCATCCCCAACACGGGCACAGAGGAAGAATAACCACATACAACTATCATTTTTTATATCAACTTTTATTATTAACTTTTAAAAAAAATCATTATGAAAAAGATTTTATTGATGATGGCAGCTGTTGCCATGATGGTTTCTTGCGGAAACAAGCAGCAGACAAGTGACGAACCGGCAACTGACGCCGCTGAAGGCTACACCTTCTCAGTACAGAACAACATTACAGGAACGACAGGTCCTAACTGCTTCCTCCCTCAGCTCGGTGCTCCCATCAGCTTTGAGGTAACAGGCGAAGGCGACATCCTGGATGTGGCTGCTACGGTGAAGATCAAGCACAGCGACAAGACCGAGGTGAAAGACGCACGCGCTACCAGCGAACTGTGGATTAGCGGTCGTCAGGATGACACCAGAGACACCAAGATCGTGCTTACAGCTGACGAGGACAACCAAAAGAAGCTGGTGGAGTGGTTCGGCAAGCCTGCTAACGAAGAAGTTGAGATTACCTTCAAGGGCAGAATCCCCAAGGCTGACCTCGACAAGCTCAACGCCAAGGAGTGTACTAACACTTTGGTATTCTAAGAAAACAACGTAATGCCTACTGCGCGCAGCGCATGTAGCATACTACAAAAGAAAGACCTCACGCGGGACATTCCCATGTGAGGTTTTTCAGTTATATACACGGTTCGTTCTATTCTTCGTAGGGAGCAAATCATTTTTTTGCTTAAATACTTGCTTTTTTCTTGGAAATATACTATCTTTGCCCCCGAAAAGCAACAATGACAAGCACTGCCGTTGCAAGTGCAAATAGAAGCAA
>CACXJZ010000018.1 GCA_902768105.1 uncultured Prevotellaceae bacterium | reverse complement strand
GGAGAAGTGCTCGATGTACTGGGGTGACGTCGTCGAGATCGTGGGCTACAAGAACCCGCAGAAGAAGTACGGCCCGCAGTACAAGAAGACGGGTATCACGAATCCTGCACCTGACGAGGAGCCTGAGCCTTAAGGAGTGGAGCCGAAAGGCTCCGCTCTGGTGGAGGGCGGAAGGAGGAGGGTTGAAGGAGGGAAGATGGCAGATGTATGATGTATGATGTCATATCTTCCTTCTTCCTCTCTCTTAAAGTTCGAAGGCCAAAGACACGAATAGTTGAGTGAAAAACAAAGAAAACTCAAAACAAATTGGTTTTGTGCTCACTTATTCGTATCTTTGCAGTCAAAACATCTATATCTATAAAACAAATGTATACAATAGACGAAGAAGAATTCGAGCAAATTAAAGATGAACTCACCCCTTTGGGTATGAGTGGAGTTTACGAAGATGAGGACGGTAATGCTGTAATTGTTGAGTCAAGCAAGAGCGTTGCAACAGAAAGGAAAAAACAGCCACATAAAAAAACATTGCAGGAAGAAAGATCAGAGCGCGCCAATCCTGCTTATTGGTTTCAATTCTATGACCCACGCTATTGTAGTGAGAGCTGCGAGGAGTATTGCAAGAAAATGGCGGATAAATATACTTAATGCATTCCTAACGCCTTGCAGTATGTATCAATCACTTCCCTATTTTTCTGCACCGTTTCATCAAAACTGTTGGTCACCACGATCTCGTTTGCTATGCTTTCTACAACCACATCGGGCGTATAAGAGCTGCGGGCTATAATCAACGAGGAACTGGGAAAGAGTCCAAGCAGCGTTATGTGCTTTTTGCCACGCTCAAACCATAGATAGCTCTCCACGCAGGTTTCTATCTTAGCCTTGCCACGACCATTATCGACGTAATCAGAAACATTGTATTTCGGAGCCTCTCTTGAGGCGTCTTCACCAATATCTATGCTGTAAGGTTCGAAACGTTTGCACTCAAGTTCACGACCGTCGTCCTTGCCGTAAAGCACCTCGTAGCTTACCATGGTGAATGGAGTCTCGTTGGCAAGATAATGTTCGCCTGCCTGAAGATAGTGACGCGTTGTGGAACCATTGGGAGTCGTCATATCAAACCCCATCAGGTAAACTGTTTTGTAGCGACTCTCGATGACATCATCAGTCCACATCATCCTCTTCACTTTCGTGGGGAGAACGAGATACATGATTAAGATATAACCGAAGGGCACCAACGGAGCCCACCTGAGCACACGATCAGCAATGCTGCCTTTTTCGTCTGGTGTGTCGAATATCTCTGATAAGGAGCTCCCTCTTCGGGCATAAACCCACGCTAACAAAGCTATTACGCCCGACAATGGCAGAAACCACATCAGTGTATTGCTTACTCTTCCCGTCAGTATAATGTTGATGATGCCGTAGCCTATGCCGCAGAGTAGCGACAAACCAAACAGGGCCACAATTACCCAATGGTAAGTTCCATAATTGTCCTTGTCCATAATCCGTTGTTATCTTCTATGCTGCAAAGATAGGGATAATATATGAAACGACAAAAGAAAAGGGGGGAAAAGTGCACACCGAGAAAAATGGTACAGGCATCCCTTCATCCCCTCCCATGAACATCCGTTGTAACACGAACGTTACTGGGAGGGGATGAAGTGATTTTTCTTCCTGTTTTAGCAGTAGTTTGCGAAAAAAGTATTATCTTTGCCGGCGAAACTCAAAATGCTAACCTAATGAGAAGAAAGAATAAGCTATTGCTGATGGCTGCAGCCCTGCTGTTGACGGGGTGCGCAGGACGGACGACGAACAACGGTGAACAGCCGGCGGACTCTGTGGCTACAGAGCTGACGATGGAGGAGCTGATGCTGCCTGACACAAGCTATGCTTCGGCAGAGGCGGTGAAGTATATAGTGGAGAACGAGGACTCGCTGGCTCACCCGCTGAAGGACTTTGACGACCGCTACGAACGGGCTAACGGGGTATTTGCCTTCCGCAAGAACCTGCTGCGCAATGCCAGCTACGGGGGAAAGGTGAAGGGCACGCCCAAGGAGATTGAGATAGCGTGGGAGTTCTCGACGGACTACGACACCACGCATACGAAGTTCGGCACGTGGGGTGGGGGCTCCGGATGGACCGGTCAGCCGCTTTACGTGAACTGGACCGACGAACAGCTGAAGGACCTGAAACGCTCGCCCGGTCTGACGGCTGACTTCGGACGTGAGGAGATCATCGTGGGTTCGCTGTGTGGCAAGGCCTACTTCATCAACTACCAGACAGGACGTGCCTCGCGTCAGCCGCTCGACCTGGGCAACGTGGTGAAGGGTACGGTATCGCTCGACCCCGAGTATTACAACCTCTATGTGGGACAGGGCGTGCCTCGCAAGCCGGGCCCCTTCGGCTGTCAGGTGTTCGATCTGCTGAAACATGAACGCACGTTCTTCTTCGGCCCTGACGCAAAGGCGTGGCGCAGCTGGAACGCGTTCGACTCGTCGCCCATCGTGGCTGGCGGCTACCTGTTCTGGCCAGGCGAGAACTGCAGCTTCTACAAATATGAGCGCAGTCAGGGACAGCTGAAGCGTGTCAGCGTGATGCGCTACAGGGTGAAGGGTGCTGCTCCGGGTATTGAGTCGAGCCTGTGTGTGTATCGCAACTACGGCTTCTTCGGCGACAATCACGGTGACATTATCTGCGTGAACCTGAACACGATGCGCCCCGTGTGGTACTACGACAACCACGACGATACGGACGGCACCATCGTCTGTCGTGAGGAAAACGGCACACCTTATATATATACGGCCTGTGAGGTGGATAAGCAGGGAGGCAGCGGATTCTGTCACATGGTGAAGCTGAACGCGCTGAACGGTCAGCGGGTATGGGAGCAGAAAATTGCCTGCCAGCGACTGAACCTGTCGGAGAAGACCTTGGACGGTGGCATGTACTGCACACCGCTTCTGGGATCAGGCGACTGTGAGGGGCTGCTGTTTACGCACATCAACAGGAACGGTGCTTCGAAGACTGTGGGTGAGCTGACGGCCATTGACACGAGCGACGGTCACGTGGTCTATACCGTACCTTACGGACAGTTTGCCTGGTCGTCGCCTGTGGCTTTCCATAATGAGAAGAACGAGATGTTCGTCTTTGCGGGCGATGCGTCGGGCATCCTGCGCATCGTCAGGGGAAAGACGGGTGAGGTGGTTTGCAAAAAGACCATCGGCACCAACTTCGAGTCGTCGCCTGTGGTCGTCGGCAACACAGCAGTGGTTGGCTGCAGGGGCCGAATGATATATAAGTTTGTAATTCGACCATCCTAAATCCTCCCTGTTTAGGGAGGACTTCTTAGGTTCTCCCCCTAAACAGGGGGAGTTAGAAGGGGTCTATTTCATGTAGTCTCCCCAGTTCACTTCGTCGATGTAGGGCTGCAAGTGCTGCGCCCAGATGATGTAACCCGGACGTGAGAGGTGCAGACCATCGACGCTGAGGTAGCGTATGAGCACGTTCTGCGCCTTGCCGCCACGGGCGGTGAAGAAGGGGAAGAGGTTGACGAAGGTGATGTTCTGTTCGTTGCAATAGTGACGTAGCATGTCGTTGATAACGGGAATGTCGTCGGTACGTCCCTTCAGGTTCTTCCAGCGTCCGAAGCCCTCGTTGATGGGCAGCAGGCTCTGCACGTACAGCTCCGTTTTGGGAGCGCCCGAGCGGATGCTGTCGATGACTCCTTTGACCTTATAGAATACCTGTTCGGCCGTCAGATGGTGGCTGAGGTCGTTGGTGCCGCACATGAGGAAAATGGCCTTGGGATTCTTGGGCAGTATTTGTACCAGTCGGCTGGTGATGCCCAGCGCGTCGTCGCCTGATATTCCACGGTTGACCACGTTCTTGATGCGCAGCAGCGTGCTCCAGTCGCCGAAGGCAACGGCATTCTCCGTCAGGCTGTTGCCCAGCATGACTATCTTGGTGCTGTCAATGTCGTCCAGCTGGTCGAAGAGTTCCACGCGCTCGTTATAATGCTGTGTGAAACGGTAGGTGACGCGCTGTGCGTTGGCAGCCAATGGCCAATAGCCAACAGCCAACAGCCAACAGCCAACAATAAGTACGGTAGCAAATTTATTACTTTTCATTTCTCTTTCTTACTGTTTCTTATGCTCCTCAATGTAACGGTGAACCCAGTTGACGAAGGGCTGGGTCTTCTTCACGTTATAACGGATGCCACCTGCCCAGATGCGACAAGCCTTGTCAATGTCGTTCTCAGGATTATACTTCGACATAATCAGCTTGAAGATGGCTTTCGACTTCTCCACGCTATAGCGGTCGTTCAGGGTGAAGCGTTCGGACTTGCCGCGCTGCTTCAGGATGTTGTTACACTCGTGAACCATCACGGGGGCAATCTGCATCACTCCCACGTAGGGGCCGCAGACAGCTCGCGGATTTCCCTTGCTCTCGTGCCAGATAATGGCTTCCATCACGGGCTCCCAGTCGAATTCCTCGGCAGCAGGAGCCGTTTCCGTATTCTGCGCAACCATCGGGAGGCCCAGCAGAAGGACTGTGAATGTCAATACTAATTTTCGGATCATCATAATAGGCTTTTTGATTAGAATTGGAAATAGATAAACGGCTGTATCTCGCTGCTCTTGGTCTGGATGACGAGGTAGATGACTATTACCAGCGCCAGGCACTGTACGGCGAGACCGCCTTTCTGAAGAATGGTCACGGGTATCTGCTTCCACGTCTTGGGAATGAAATGCATGACGTAACCCAACAAGATAAGAATCATCACATACATATAGCCGCTGAAGATACCTGGCAGCAGCTCGAAATGCATATTACAACACATCTGCTCAATCATCAGCATGCTCTTGTCGAACGACACGTTGCGGAAGAAGATGAAGGTAAAGCAGACGAAATGGAACGTTATGAGAATGGCCAGCAGACGCTTGATGCCATGAGAGTAGTAGTGCTTGTCGTGGTGGAGCACCTCGGAACTGAAGAACTTATGACAGGCCAGCGCCAGGCCGTGCATGGCTCCCCAAACCACGAAGTTGAGGTTGGCGCCGTGCCACAGTCCACCGATGAGCATCGTCACCAGCAGGTTGACGTAGGTCCTGACCTTGCCCTTCCTGTTGCCGCCCAAGGATATATAGATGTAATCCCTGATCCAAGTGGAGAACGACATGTGCCAGCGACGCCAGAACTCGGTGACACTGGTGCTGATGTAGGGCGTGTCGAAGTTCTGCGGGAAGCGGAATCCCAAGAGCAGGGCTATACCAATGGCCATATCGCTGTAGCCGCTGAAGTCGCAGTATATCTGCAAGGTGTAGCCATAGACGCTCAGCAGGTTCTCGATGCCGGAGTAGAGGCTGGGGTCCTCGAACACACGGTCCACGAAGTTCAGACTGATATAGTCGCTGATGATGCATTTCTTGATGAGGCCGATAGCTATGAAATAGACGCCCTTCGACATCATTTCACTGGTTACCTCGGGCACCCGTCGTATCTGGGGCAGGAAATCGCGTGCACGGACAATAGGACCTGCCACCAGCTGCGGGAAGAATGACACGTAGAAAGCGTAGTCAAGCAAGGAGTTGACGGGTTTCAGCTGACCACGATAGATGTCGATGGTGTAGCTCATGCTCTGGAACGTGAAGAAGCTGATGCCCACAGGTAGGAAGATGTCCCACGGCTGGAAGTTGTTGCCCAGGCAGTCGGCAATCATCTTGGCAAAGAAGTTGGTGTATTTGAAGTAGCCTAGCAGTCCCAAATCAACCAGCAGACTGAGGAATAGCAGCCACTTGGCCTTGGTGCTCTTGCTCTCGCAGCGGGAGATTCCGCGTGCCAGAAAGAAGTCGCTCAGCGTGACAACTGCCAGCAGGAAGAAATAGAAGCCGCTGCTCTTGTAATAGAAATAGTAGGAGAACGCCGTGACAAACAGCAGGCGCATGGTCAACTTCTTCTCTAAAAGGAAATAGACCAACGTGAATCCCAGGAACATGAACAGGAACAGCGACGTGCTGAAAATCAGTGGGTCGTTGCTGTGGTAGGTCAGCTGTTCTATCAGTTTGTCAATCATATCTTAGTGTCCTCTCCTGTAGTTCTCAACACCAGCCAGTATGGACTGATAGATACGGTTGGCAATCTCCTTGCCACCCTTGTAGTTCAGGTGGGTATAGTCCTTGGCTGCCAGACCCTGTTCCACGAATTTCGTCATGCTGTCGTTGCCGCCCATGATTTCATGCACGTTCAGATAGGCCACGCCACACTCTGAGGCCAGCACACGCTGGAAACCTACCAGCTTCTGTACGCCTTTGAGCGTGTGGAAACCGCCTGCTGAGCGCTGTACGCGGTCGGGAACGCTAAATACGACGATGCTGGCCTGGGGGAATCCCTGACGGAAAACTTCGATGACCTTCTTCATGCGGTTGATGTAGGCACGACACTGGGCGTCACTTGCCTTGTCATCGACCACGTTCAAACCAAACTGCAGGATAATGAGGTCGTAAGGACGGTACTTATTGATTTCTTGCATGGTCTTGACGGGCACCTTGGCAAGCATGAAGCCCGGCGTACCGCGCATGCTGAAGTTGTCAAGTGCCACACCCTTGGCACCATCGAGCGCCACACCAAAGAGCCTAGTGCGGCTATTAGCATTTGGGAAGGTGTAATTTATCTTGGTCATGCGGGCCTTGGTCTCCATCACCTGTACCTCGCCCAGTGGCTCAAACGTACGCTCGCCCGTGATGAGGCTGTCGCCAGAGGTTTTCACCGTAAACTTTGAGTCGGTGGCGAAGAAGAGCATCGCCCTGTCCCAACTGGCCACATGGGGCTTGTACTTCGTGGCTGACAGGTTCAGCGTAGCACCTGCGGAAGCGTGGTAGTAGCGCTGGTTCATAGCTTCGAGTGCAGCATCGAAGGGTTTTTTCAGAATACAGTTCTCCTTGATGTTCTTGGCGCGTGCCGTGATGGTGGGCTTATTGGTGCCCACGCCGCCTCCGCAATCCACCCAGCCCGGCCCTGAACCGCCGTACTTGGCCTGCAGCAGTTCGCGCAGGTCACAGGTTAGGATGTCACTCTCAATAAATGAGTCGCCAAAGTAAGCAATGTTGATGCGTCCGCCACGTTTGGCATTGAGCAGCTTGCCCCAAAAATGGTTCATGCCGCCTGGCTTTCCCTCAGAAAAGTCTTCAAAGAGCGTGACGCCTGCAGGGTGATACTTCGCCACGGGCTGTTTCTTCACCGCTACGGCAGGCATGATGGGTTCGTTGATGGTTGAGTCTGGCTCAAGCAGGTCGCTCAGCATTTCTACTGGACGGCTTTCGAAATTGCTGACGCTGAAGGTGGGCAATAGCCCCATCAGCAGCAGCACTGCCACAGTACCCAGAGTAAGCAGAAATGTCTTTCCTGTTGAATTGTTCATCTTAAAAAAACTTATAAGCGGCTGCAAAGTTACAAAAAATTCTTCATTCTCCATGCTTCATGCTTATTTTTTTGTATCTTTGCACGCATGAAACAGAAGATTCTAAGCATTTTACTGATGTTGGCCTGTACACTTAGCGTGCAGGCACAGTATGATTTGTTATCGGCCAAGAAGGGAGTCATCAAGGGTGGCTACGACTTCTGGGTATATACTCCTGAGGACTATTATTACATGCAGGAATCCACGGCACTCATCGTTTTCCTGCATGGTGCCAGCCTCTGCGGACGCAACCTCAACCGCGTGTTGCGCTATGGTTGCATCGATGCTGTGAAGATGGGTATGGACATCCCTGCGCTCATCGTGGCACCACAGAACCCAGGCGGTCCCTGGAACCCCCACAAGCTCAACGATATCCTGGAATGGATGGACAAGCACTATGCCTACAACAAGAGTCGTGTCTATGTGTTGGGTATGAGCCTGGGCGGCTACGGAACGCTTGACTTTGCCGGCACCTATCCGGAGAAGATTGCGGCAGCCATTGCCCTGTGTGGCGGTAGCACACTCAAAGACTATCGTAAGTTGGGGGAACTGCCCCTTTGGATTGCTCACGGGACGGCCGATCGTGCAGTCTCCGTGCGTGAGTCGCAGAAGGTTGTCGAGGGCATGCAGCGACTGGGCATTACCAGTCGTCTGCGTTTCGACTGGCTGCCAGGAGCCTCACATGGTGCGCTGGCACGTTTCTTCTATGCCTCAAAGACATACGAGTGGCTTTTCCGTCACACACTGAACGACCCTTGGCGACCCGTTGACCGCGAGGTGGATATCAAGAAGGAAGACCTCTCGCATGTATATAAGGAATTTAAGCGCCGTACCGATCAGCTGGAGATAGAGCTGAACAGTAACGATACGGAACCTTTGAACGACGAGGATGACGCAGAAGAATAGCTAAGCCTTTCTTTTAGATGTAAGCAGACGTGCCACTTCACCTGTCCACAGGACGAGCGAGGTGGCACCGGTTGTTATGAGCCATGTCTGCAGCGACAGGGGTTCTACGTTGAAGAATGCACCTCCGAGATTGATGATAAGAACCTGCCCCAGGAAGATGAGCGCAGCAATCAGCAGGAAACCCTTACAGCCACGCAGATGAAAGGCCGACCTCCCTGTAGCAAAGGCTCGGGTGTTAAACATGTTCCAGAACTGAAGCATCACGAAGATGGTAAAGAAGGTGGAAGGTGAAAGGTGGAGGGTTGAGGGCAGGAAAAGCAGAACGAGCAAAGCGGCCGTGAAGAGCAAGCCGATGCCCCAGATGTGTTGCCACATGGTCTTGCTGATGATGAACGCCTGACGGCTGCGAGGCTTGTCGTGCATGACGGCTGCGGAGGGGGGCAATGTGGCAAACGCCATTGCTGCGAAGGTATCCATGATGAGGTTCACCCAGAGCATCTGTGTGACAGTAAGCGGCGACTCTGTCCCGGTAAACGCTCCTACGAGCACCACGAGACAGGCAACCACATTGACGGTCAGCTGGAACAGGATGAAGCGCTGTATGTTCTGATAGAGTGAGCGCCCCCACATGACGGCACGGCCGATGCTGGAGAACGAATTGTCAATGATGGTGATGTCGCTGGCTTCCTTGGCTACTGATGTGCCGTCACCCATCGACAGCCCAACGTGGGCGGCTTTCAGGGCAGGTGCATCGTTGGTGCCGTCGCCAGTCACAGCCACTACCTCGTTCCGTTGTTGCAGGGCTTCCACCAGCCGCCGCTTGTCCATAGGACGTGCACGTGCAATAATCTTCAGATTTTCTACTCGTTCTAGCAGTTGCTTGTCGGTAAGGGTAGCAAACTCGGGACCCGTAATGATGTTTTCGTCGCCGTCGGTATTAGTCCACAAACCAACCTGTCTGCCAATCTCGCGAGCCGTGCCCGGGGTGTCGCCCGTCACAATCTTCACTTGGATGCCTGCATCCAAACACTCTTTGACAGCTGCAGGAACGTCAGGGCGTACAGGGTCGCTGATGGCCACAAGGGCATTGAGCGTAGGCTGCTGTTCACCTTCTTGCTGACTGGCAACGGCCAGCGTGCGCATAGCCTGCTGCTGCCACTTGAGAAGTGTGGACTTGACGCTGGCAGACTGTGTGTTACACATGCCCATTACCACCTCGGGTGCTCCTTTGACGTAGCGCACCTTTGTGCCGTCCTGCCTGCGTATGGTGGTGGCCATGTATTTGCGCTCTGTCGAAAAGGGCAGCTCGTCAACAATCTCTGCCTGTTCGCGTAACTGGCGATAGTCGATGCCTTGCTCGTGGAGCCACAGTAACAGGGCGCCCTCTGTAGGGTTGCCTAACACGAGCGGTTTTTCCGCGTTTTGCAGGTCCAGCTGGGCGGTAGAGTTGATGGCGAGGTTTTCCTGGATAGTGTCTATAGTGCCTAAAGGGACTATTTCTGCTACCTTCATTTGGTTTTGTGTCAGTGTGCCTGTCTTGTCCGTACAGATGACGGTGGCTGCTCCCATCGTTTCGCAGGCATGCATACGGCGCACGAGGTTGTTGGTCTTGAGCATTCGGCGCATGGAGTAAGCCAGCGACAGCGAGATAGCCATAGGCAGTCCCTCAGGAACGGCAACCACGATGAGTGTCACAGCTATCATGACCGTTTGTAACAGGTAGGTGATGAAGTCAATGAGTACGAAGTCGCGTGTCAGTACGTACATCAGTATGCGACCCAACACTACGAATATGGCGACAAGATAACTGGCTTTGGTGATGAGTTTGCCCAAACCTTCCAACTGCTCGTTCAGGGGAGTCTTCACGCTGTCGTCTAATTGTGCAGCCACGAAGACGTGCCCATATTCTGTCTGGTCGCCCACAGCCTGCACCTGACAGACGGCATGTCCCTCCATCACTTTTGTGCTACGCATGACGTGATTGCTGGGAAACGTTGCCTCTTGGTCGAAGTCAGCCTCGATGACCGTCTTGCTGCACACAGGTTCACCCGTCAACGAAGACTCGTCCATCTGTAGCGATGTAGCCTCCAACAATACGGCATCGGCGGGCACCTCGTCGCCTGTAGAGAGCATGACGATGTCGCCCACCACCACGTCACAACGTGGAATTTGCGTGGTGTTACCGTTACGTACCACGAGCACGGGCTCCTCGTCGTTCACTTGGTTCAACAGGGAAAACTCGCGGCTGGCTTTCAGTTCGAAGATAAAGGAAAAGCCAGTTGCCAGCAGAATGGCCATCAGGATGCCCAGCGGTTCGAAGAATACCCCTCCGCCAGGGTTGTGCAGTCCGAACCATTCGTTATATTCTGCCAGTGAAATCATGACGGACAGCAGGGCGGCAATCTCCAGGATGAAGATGAGCGGGTCACCGTCTCTCCAGCCTTTTAGACGATGGCCGAAGGGACCTGTCAGTTTCTCGAAAAAACGTTTCCATAGCGATTCCCGATCAGGCGGTGTGAGCACGTTAGCACCGTGCTCCGCTCTACTGCGTAGCACTTCTGCATCGGAAAGTCCTGTGTAATGTTTTTTCATTTAAGAATACCCTTCACCCGTTCTTCCAGTTTCGGAACGGGCACGTTCAAGTCGATAACTTTTCCCTGGCGGTCGGTGAAAATATTACCAGGAACATCCGTAATGCCCAGCTGCATCACTAGCGGCGACTCCCATATACGGCCGTCACAGACATTGCTCCATGTGATAGAGTCGCGCTCAAGGAAGCGTCGGCCCTCGTTCATGGAAGCGTCGAGGTTGATGCTCAACAGCCCGAGGCGGCTGCCGTAGGTGCGTTTCAAATCGTGGAGCTTACGTTGCATGCTCTGGCTCTCATAGTTCCACATGGCCCATACGGAGATAATGTTCAACTCACCTTTCAACGACTCGCGGCTCACCGTATTGCCGTTGATATCGGTAGCCTTGAAGTTGGGTAGGGTAGCGCCGTTCATGGCATATTGTAGTCCTTTGAGTTCCTTTTCCAGACGGATAAGACGTCCGTTGTCCGGCTGTTCCTTCAGCAGAAGCTTCACCAACTCGAATGCGGTCTTGTAGTCAGGCTTTGACCCTAATACCAGAAAACGTTGCAACAGGTAGTTGCTGATGACAGAGGCGGGGTTCTCGCGGATAAAGTCTTTGGCAGCCTGTTCTACTTCTGGGGGTGTCAGACGGTTGGCGTTCATGCGCCAAGCCGTAAACTCTTCGTTCTCGTCAGTACCCTCGACGGTTGTCTCTCTCAGGTGCGAGGCGTCGCCCTCCATTTTCGCGGTCACTCCTGAGTTGCCGAATATGGCCAGTTCCGAGCCGTTGGGGAAAACGATGACATAGGTGGCCGGACGGTCCAGGTCTGTCTCATAGACGAAACGGCCCTTGGCTACTTTGACGGTGTCAGGCTTGGGAAAACCGCCATCCATGCAATAGATGTAGAACTCTGCCTGATTCATGTTTTTCAGGTGTCCTTCTAAACGAAAGCGGCCGCTCTCGGTTCCGCACGAAACCAAGAGCAGCGCTAAAAGCATATATGCGAGCAGTCGCTTCATTTCTTATTTGTCAATATTCCTCAGTTCCAGGTCGCGGTCGGCATAGCTCTGAAGCGCAGGGTTCTTTCCGATGGCGCTACGCAGGAAGGTGCCGGCCACACCGTTGTTGCCCTTGCGTGCATATAGTACGGCACGCAGGTAGTCGGTTGTTGCGTCAATAGGTCTTACCTTACCCAGTGTCTGCTCGGCCTTGGCATAGTTCTTGTTGAGAATCTGTGCAAGGGATGCGCTGTTGCTGTAAACGCCTGTAAAGTCCTGCTCGGCCAGCGCATAGTTGCCCTGTGCCAAGTGCAGGTTACCCAGCACCTCGGCGATGTTAGCTGAACCCGATGCACGTCCGATGTAGTTTTCTGCCTCTTCCAGATTGCCGTTCAGCAGCTCCAACAGACCCAGATTGGCATAGGCTTCGCTGCTGTTGCGGTCGATGCCAAGCGTGCGCTGGAAATACTGGCGTGCCTGGTCGTAGTTGCCCTGCTGGTAGTAGAGTCGTCCGATGTTGTTGTAGGCACGGGCATCGTTGGGGTAGAGCTGTGTGGCACGCTGGTAGATATCCATCTTCTCGTCAGCCTTCTCAGTGAGTGCGGCAGCATAGAGCAGTTCTTCAATACTCAGCTTTGAGGCGTCGTCGCGGAACTGCTGCTGAATCTGGTAGTCGTCGCGTCCGATGACCTCGTAGTTGGCAATCAGGCGGGCACGGCGCAGCTCAGGCAGGATGCCGTCGGCCAGCTCACGGAAAGCCTCACTCATGTTACGTATCTGCTGCTCACGCTCCTCGGGGTCGTCGTACATCGAGAGTACGCGCAGGATAACATCTTTGTCTTGAATGTCGGAGGCACGAACCAGCTGCTGGAAACCTTCCCAGTCCTCGGCTGTATAGCGAGTATCAACGGGTGCATTCAGGTGTGTACGCTTGAGTTGCTGCTCCACATACTCTGCCGATACGTCCTGGCGTCCGCTGGCCAGTCGCTCGTTTAGGCTCAAACTGCCCTCTGGCGAGGCGTATGCCGAAACCTCTATACTGTTCAGACTCAACGTCTCACGCTCGTTGTTGATGCGCTGCAACAAGCTCACGAGTTCCGTTACGCTGTTGTTCTGCAACTCACTCTTGCGCAACTGTGTCTGTGCCACAAGGAACTTGATGTTGGCTTCCTGTTTCTGCTGTGTGATACGTTGGAAGGCATCGGGAGCCAGCACGGGGTTGGCGCTCAGAAGCGTCTGGTGGTACAGCTCCGATGTGGCGATGACGCCTGTTGCCACCTTGACTGCAGGCACCTCTACCTCTTTCTTTCCCACGCGGGCGTCGAAGGTCAGGTACATGTCGCTCTGCAGCATCTCAGGCTGGTAGGGGAAGTCGGTCTTCATCGTGTAATGTCCGCCCAGCAGGTACGAGATGGTCTGGTCGTTGCCCAATACCTTCTCTCCCTGAAACGTTGCAGGTTGTCCCTTCACGGTCTGCAAACCATTGGCGGTCTGGAAGCGAAGCTCGGGTATCACCGTCACCACAGCATTGCGTTTGAGATATTTCTCAGGGAACGTCCCGTCGATGGTGGCCTGCACGTGTCCTGCGTGGGTCTCCAGCGGATTAGGAGTCACCTTGAAATTGTCGGCACTCAGGGCTCCGAGCTTGCCGGAGCAGGCTGTCAGCAGCATTAGTGATGCCGTTGAAAGCAAAAGGAGGGTCTTTTTCTTCATATCAATAATCTTTTTGTTATCTTGAGCCGCAAAATTACTAACAAATCTGCTAACGGCCAAAAAAATTAGGGATATTTACAAGTTATTTCCCCCAAATGTTTGGAATATTAGAAAAATATCGTATTTTTGCAATCAATTATTTAATTATGTGAAAAATAAAGAACAGAATAATAACAAACAAAAACAAATGACAACATGAAAAAGAAAAGTACAATGACAAGGGTCATGATGCTCGGAGCGGCGGTCAGTCTGCTGGTTGCCTGTGGCATTGACATGCCCAAGGAAGTTCAAACATCGTACGAGACGATGACAGTGGAGAAATCGGACATTGAGCTCCCTTATAAGTTCAGTGCTAGGATGAAAGGTCAGAACGACGTAACGGTAACGCCACAGGTCAGTGGCCAGTTGACAAAGATCTGCGTAACCGAAGGTCAGCAGGTGAAGAAGGGTCAGGTGCTCTTCGTCATCGACCAGCGTAATGCGCAGCTGGATTTGGAGTCTGCTCAGGCAAACCTGCAGGCAGCACTGGCTCAGGAAAATAGTGCGAAACTGGAGTATGAGTCGAACAAGAACCTGTATGAGAAGAAGATTGTGAGCAAGTACATGCTCGACAACTCGCTGAATACCTACCGTCAGGCGCAGGCCTCGGTGGCACAGGCCCGTGCTGCGGTGAGCCGTGCAAGGGTGAACCTCGGTTTCTGTACCATCACGGCTTCCGTATCCGGCGTTATCGGTGAGATTCCCGTGCGCACGGGTGATCAGGTTTCACCTGGTATGCAGCTGACCATGCTGAGCGGCAACACGACGATGGACGCCGAGATCTCTGTAACGGAGGCTGTCATCGAGTCCATGGTACAGGAAGGCGTGAAGGCAGCCGACTTAGAGAAAATCCTTGCCAGCATGCCCCCGGCAACGTTTGTCATGAAAAACGGTACGGAGTATCCTCATCAGGGTCGTGTCGTCAGTATGACAGGTATCGTGAATGCTGCCACCGGCTCGTTGACTGCCAAGGTATCGTTCCCCAACCCCGACGGCCATCTGTACTCCGGCATACAGGGTACAGTGGTGTTGAAATTTGCCGAGAAGGACGTGATTATCGTTCCCCAGAAGGCTGTGGTTCGCCTTCAGGACAAGGCACAGGTTTATAAAGTACAGGCCGACAGTACGGCTACTGCCATCGAGGTGACGACAGAAGACACAGGCAACGGTAAGGACTACATCGTGACCAGTGGCCTGAACGTAGGCGACCGGATTGTGACCATCGGTGCGAATAATGTGCAGGAAGGACAGCGCGTGCTGTTTCCTAAAGAAGAGAAGGAAAAATAGTATTTCGTAATACCGTTATAACGTAATAACGAGAACAATGAAGAACAATATTTTCATCAACAGATACGTGATGGCGTGTGCCATCTCGATTGTCATTGCACTGGTGGGCTATATCTCGATGAATTCGCTGCCAGTTGAGCAATATCCGGATATCGCACCTCCTACGGTGATGGTGAGTACCAGCTACTCGGGTGCTGACGAGAACACGGTGATGAAGTCGGTCATACAGCCACTCGAAGAGGCTATCAACGGTGTGCCGGACATGACCTATATGACCTCGAAGGCATCCTCCAATGGTGACGCAGAAATTACGGTCTATTTCAAGCAGGGCACCGACCCCGACATGGCGACGGTGAACGTGCAGAACCGCGTGACCCGTACACAGGCCCTATTGCCTGCCGACGTGAATAAGATTGGCGTAACGGTACAGAAACGACAGAACAACATTCTGCAGATTTTCGCCGTAAAGAGTGCCGACGGCAAGTACGACGAGGACTTCGTGTCGAACTATGTCGATATCAACGTGAAGCCGCGTCTGATGCGTATCACCGGTGTGGGTAATGTGCAGAGTATGGGTAACACCTACGCCCTGCGTATCTGGCTGAAGCCCGACGTGATGGCTCAGTACGGCCTGACTCCTAACGACATCTTCGCTGCCATCGGCGGACAGAGCTTCGTGGCAGCTGTGGGTTCCCTGGGCGAGCAGTCGAAGAACTCCTACCAATACTCCATGCAGTACAAGGGTACGCTGAAGACGGTCGAAGAGTTCAACGAGATAGTGCTGCGCACCAGTGGCGGCGGTTTGCTGCACCTGAGCGATGTGGCAGAAGTGAAGATTGGTGCCATGAGCTACAACTTCACGTCGAACATCCAGGACAAGCCAGGTGCTATGTTCATGGTGTTTGCCGCACCGGGGGCCAACGCCACCCAGGTGAATGCCAACATCAACAAGACGTTTAAAGAGTTGAAGTCAACGATGCCTGCCGGACTGGAGTTTGTGACTCTGATGACCAGCGACGACTTCCTCTTTGCTGCCATCCATAACGTGGTGGAGACCCTTGTCATTGCCATCATCCTGGTGGTGCTCGTGGTGTTCTTCTTCCTGCAGAACTTCAAGGCTACCATCATCCCCTCTATCTCGATTGTCGTGTCGCTGCTGGGCACCTTTGCCATCGTCTCACTGGCAGGCTTCTCGCTCAACATCCTGACGCTGTTTGCCCTGGTGCTGGCCATCGGTACGGTGGTCGATGACGCCATTGTGGTGGTTGAGGCAGTCATGGCGAAGATGGAGGGTGGCATCAGCGATGCCCGCGAGGCTACCCGTCAGGCCATGAGCGAGGTGTCGGTAGCCGTCGTCTCGTGTACCTTGGTATTCATGGCCGTGTTCGTCCCCGTGATGTTCATGCCGGGTACCTCAGGTACCTTCTTCACCCAGTTCGGTGTAACGATTGCATCCAGCGTCGGTCTGTCGTGTGTGTCGGCTCTGACACTGTGTCCTGCCCTCTGCGCCATTATGATGCGCGTCACTGAAGGCAAGAAAGAAGGCAAGAGCCTGGCTTATTACACGAAAAAAGCCTATAACGTCAGCTACAACGCCATCTACAACAAATACAGCAAGGCCGTACAGAAGTTCATCAAGCGACCCCTCATGGCATGGAGCCTGCTGGCTCTGGCTGCCGTGCTGCTGTTCTTCTTCATGAAGAACCTGCCTTCAGGTCTTGTGCCACAGGAAGACCAGGGTGTGTTCCTGGCTGAGTTGCAAGCACCGGAAGGTTCCACGCTGCAGCAGACCCGTGAAATGGTGAAGCAGGTGGAGGCGAAGGTGAAGGAGATTCCCGAACTGGAGAGTTTTGCCGTCGCCTGCGGTTATGGTATGTTGTCTGGTGCCGGTTCAAACTATGCCACACTGGTTGTTCGTCTGAAGAACTGGGAGGAGCGTCCGGGTATGAACCACTTGCTGACCCTTGTCATGTACCGTTTCTACTTCAGTTGTCAGGAGATTAAGGATGTACGGGTACTGCCTTTCGAGATGCCGCAGATTCCCGGCTATGGTACGAGTAACAGCGTGAGCCTCGTTGTGGAAGACCCCACTGACGGCAACCTGTCGGAGTTCGCCAAGCAGACCGAGCTCTTCCTGACCAAGCTGTCAGAGCGTCCTGAGATAGCCTCCGCCTCATCGACCTACTCGGAGCGCTTCCCGAAGTACCAGGTTGATGTCGATGCTACCCAGTGCAACCGCGCCGGTGTGACACCTGAAGCCGTTCTCAGTACCCTCGGCACCTACTGCGGTGGTGCGTATATCGGCAACTTCAACCAGTTTGGTAAAGTCTATCGCATCATGGCAGCAGCCTCGCCTGAGTATCGTCTCGACCCGCAGTCGCTGCACAATATCTTCATGCAGGTGGGTAACGGCAAGATGGCCCCCATCTCTCAGTTTGTCTCGCTGAAACAGATTATCGGCCCGGCCAACATCGAGCACTTCAACCTGTTCCAGAGCATCAGCTGCTACATCAGTGTGAACAGCGGCTACACAGAGGGCGATGCCCACAAGGCCATTGCCGAAGTGTTCCAGGAGAAGATGCCAAAAACGGCCACCTACGAGTACAGCGGCATGTCGCGTGAGCTTGAGGAGACAGCCAACTCCAATGCCACAGCCCTCATCTATGTCATCTGCGCCATCCTGATATACCTCATCCTGGCTTCGCTCTACAACTCGTGGTTCACACCGTGGGCTGTGCTGTTCAGCGTACCGTTCGGACTGATGGGAGCCTTTGTATTCGCCTATTTCGGCAATCTGCTCGGATTCCCTGGCATGGACAACAATATCTACCTGCAGACGGGTGTCATCATGCTGATCGGTCTGTTGGCAAAGACGGCCATCCTGATTACCGAGTTTGCCACAGAGCGCCGTGCACAGGGCTTGAGCATCGTCGATGCTGCTTTCGAGGCCTGCAAGGAACGTCTGCGTCCTATCCTGATGACGGTAGCCACGATGATTATCGGTATGATACCGCTCGTCATCGAGGGTGGTGCCGGTGCCAACGGTAACCGTGCCCTGGCCCTGGGTGTCATCGGCGGTATGAGTGTGGGCACCATCGCCCTGCTCTTCGTCGTACCTGCCTTCTTCATCGTGTTCCAGAAACTTCATGAGCGTTTCCAAGGTGCTCCTGTTCCAGTGAAAGCTGAAAACGCAGAAGAAACCGTCGTAGAAACAAGCAAAGACTAAGTAAGATATGAAAAGAATAATTAATTTGATGACTGTAGCAGCCGTGAGCCTTGTGCTTACGGGCTGCGGACTTTACAATAAGTACGAGAAGACTGTGGAGGAACCTGCCGACGTATTTGGCATTGATGTCCCTGCAGGATTTGTTGGAGATGCTTCTATCGCCCAGATGTCGTGGCGTGAGTTCTTCACTGACCCGCTGTTGCAGCAGCTTATCGACAGTGTGCTGGCACGTAATACCGACCTTGCCTCTGCACGCATTGCTATCGAGAAGAGTCAGGCATCGTTGCAGGCAGCCAAGCTGGCCTACCTGCCGTCGCTCTACTTCTCACCGCAGGGCTCGCTGTCCAGTTTTGACGGTGCTAAGCCTACGAAGACCTATAATCTTCAGATGCAGGTGTCTTGGGACCTCGACGTGTTCGGCTCCATCACTAGCCAGAAACGTGCCAAGAAGGCTCAGCTTCTACAGGCCCAGATGAGTGAGGAGGCTACGCGTGCCAACCTTATCTCGACCACAGCCCAGCAGTATTTCTACCTGCAGCTGCTCGACCGCGAACTGGAAATCCTCATTGAGACTGACAGTCTCTGGAAGGCATCTTTGGATACGCAGCAGGCACTCTACGAGAACGGTCAGACCTACAGCACCGCCGTCAACCAGCAGGAGTCGTCGTGGCTCGACGTGAAGCTGCAGATTGTCGGCATCCGCCGTAGCATACGTTCCACAGAGAATGAAATCTGCAGGCTGTTGTGTATCACACCGCAACATATTGAGCGCTCCCATTGGGGGGCAACTGACCAGTACCATTCGGCAACTGAAGGCCAGCGTCTGTTCGAGGAGCGGTTCATGAAGCTTGGCGTGCCTGCCGTCATGTTGGAGAGACGTCCCGACATCCGTCTGGCTAACTTCTACATGGAGGAGGCTTTCTATAACACGCAGGCTGCCCGCGCCGCTTTCTTCCCCAGTCTCTCTCTCTCGGGATCGGCTGGCTGGACCAACAACAATGGCATTGAGGTTAATCCTGGCAAGTTGCTGCTTCAGGCTGTCGCTTCGCTCTCGCAGCCCATCTTCGCCCGTGGTGAGATCAAGGCCAACTACAAGATTGCCAAGCTCAATGAGGAGAACATGAAGAAGAAGTACATTCAGGCCGTCATCGATGCTGGCTACGATGTGAACGAGGCTCTTGCAGACTGTCAGGTTGCTCGTGAGAAGCATATCTATTATAACCGTCAGGTGGAGGTGCTCCACGAGGCCTATGTCGGTACCCACGAGCTGATGGACAACGGTAAGGCAGCCTACCTCGAGGTGCTCACCGCGCAGGAGTCGCTCCTAAGTGCCCAGCTCAATGAGGCCGCGAACCTGTATAACGGTGCACAGGCCGTTATTGCCCTTTACATCGCCCTTGGCGGAGGAAGCAAGTAAGTAATAATATACAAAGATTAAACATAGATGAAAAAGTTTTTTGTTTTAAAGTCACTCCTCATGCTATGCGCACTATTTGGAGGAGTGGGAAACGCAATTGCAAATGACTATGACTACGAATGGGTCAAGGTGACCAACCTTTCGGAGGTTGCAACTGGCGATGTCGTAGTATTGGTTAGCTCTGGGCTGAATATCGCCCTGCCGAACAATGACAATGACTTTAAGGGTGTCAGCGTAACCCTTAGTGCGTACAACAGAACCATCAGTAGTAATGTTTCTGATGCCATTCAGTGGACGGTGACAAATGATAATGGTGCGTTCACTTTCAGGCGTGGTGGTACAGCACCGCTCTATGCACAACTGGGTAATTCTCCTAAACTTGGTGTAGGTGATGGAGGTGCGACATCAGTATTTTCCCTTGAGAATTATGGTAGTTCAGGTGGTCTGTTGAGTTGCTCTAGCAACCCAACCTATTATCTGTATTGGAGTTACATCAACCCTTTCTACAAGGCCGAACTTCATGAGGGACAAAATTACGGAAACTATCTTGCCGAAGTCGTTCTTTACAAGAAGACTGTCAAGAAATACACCAAGTGGAAGGAAGTTTCCTTTGCTAATCTGACGGCAGGAAGCACGGTTGTTATTGTCGATAAGACTACAGGCCTCGCTATGACCAACGACAAGGGTGACAAGAAGCCCGGCACTTCTGCCGTGGAGCTGAATGCCGACAAGGATCGCATCATGGGCGACGTGGCTTCTACCATCCAGTGGACGGTGGAGAAAGCCGATGGCAATGTGCGCTTCAAGGTGGGCGACAACTACCTGCAGTATGATGCCAGCAGCCTTTCGACAGGTACTGACAAGACAAATAATTTCACTGGCATAAAGTACAACTGTCTGCGCACAGAAGCGATAGACAGTAAATTCTACAACGTCGGCCTGAAGAATAGCTTTATGAGTAACAGCTGGGAGGTAAAGGAGGAAGGCAACGATGCTGCCAACGACGACATCAAGGACACCTGGATTGCTTTCTACCAGAAGGTGGATGACCCCCAGAAGAAAGTTACCCTTAAGTTTGGCTCTGACGAGTATTATGCAGACCTAAACGCATCCATAACGCTCAGTCTTACATGCACAGGAACGGATGCTTCCAACGTCGAATGGACGAGCAGCAACACCAGCGTGGCAACTGTTAGCGACGGTGGCGTGGTAACGCTGAAAGCACGTGGAACAGTCACCATTACCGCTCGTGTTGCAGCGAACGATTTTCACGACAAGGCATCTGCTACCTGCACGGTGAAGATTGATAATACAGGCGAAGCAAGCCCAGGCAGCAAGGACAGGCCTTTCACGGTAGCACAGGCACGTGAACTTGCAAAAGAACATACTATCAATGTCGATGGTTATGGGACAGTAACATGGACCGAAGGAACCTGCTACTACATTCAGGGTGTCATCTCAAAGGTCAGCGGCGGCATCTTCGACATGTTTGGCGATATGGAGATTCCAGGCATGGACGACACGGACTTCGATATGGACGACCTTGGTGGTATTGCCATTCCAGGAATGACATCCTCCAGTGGCACGTGCTCGTACTACATCTCTGACAATGGTACCAAGGACAACCACATGAAGGTGGTAGATGGACATGGGCTTATTATCAATAACGCAGGCGGAGCGTTGTCATACGGAGAGTTGAAACCCAGCGACATGAGTCCTGGCGACAAGGTCACCGTCTATGGTCCGCTAATCTACACAGAAGACACAAGTATGTTCTCCGGACTTGGTGGAAACAATAACAGCGAGCCAAAGTATTCTGCCAAGGTCGGCACTACCAATGGTATGTATGCCTTCACGCAAGGTTTGGTTGTCGTCAATGACATTAAAGACATGAAGAACGACACCCAAAGAAACGCATCAGAACTGTATACATGTCACCTGCATACCGCTGGTACTGCAGATGCAGCCACCTACAAGTCGAAAGACGAAGAGGTGGTGAAGTTCGAGGAAGAAGGAGAAGGTAACAGCAAGCACATGGTGATGAAGGCCCTGAAGGAAGGTGACGACGTCAAGGTGACCGTCAAGGTAAAGGTAATCGTGACTCCTGATGACAAATCTACCACAGAAGTTAACGAAGAGAAGTCATACACCATGAAGCGCAGTCTCCTGGTGACTGTGACGTCACGCGACAAGGCTCCCGAAGGTCTGAAGGCAGGTCATTATGCCCTGGTAACTAACCTCAATCAGCTGCTCGATGGCGACAAGATCATCATCGTCGGCGAGGAAGAATCGACATCCTACATCATGAAGTCGGAAGACTCGAAGATGGGCGGTAAGGAAGGCGTAGAGACACAGGTCTTATCCGGCATTATCGGCAATGTGCCAAATGGCGCACTGGAACTGACGCTAGAGCGGACGGAGGGAACAGCCAACAACTTCCGCTTCAGAAACAGCAACGGCGACTATCTCTATGCTTCCGACAAACCCGCAGATGGTAATGTAGGCTTTGACATGACATCTCTCTTCGGCGGTAGTGGTGGAAAACTGAAGTTCGGCACCATAGCCGCCCAGGGCGACAGCCTGAAGGCAACAATAGTCATTACAAACATCGGTCAATACTACCGGGCAAAAATAGCGTTCAACATCGCTGACCGCAAGAAGACAGAGAAGAACGATCAGGATCAGGACGTGGAAGTGGACGTCAAGGCAAATAAATACGTCAAGTTCACCACCAAGCTCGACTTCGACTTGAGCCTCTTCGGAGGTGGCGGTGAAAGCGGCAGTGGCACGGGCGACTTCGACATCAGCAGCCTGTTTAGCAGCTTCGCCACGCCTGCATTCTCGGCACAAGACGAGGATGATACCAAGCACTCGCATCCCTATATCTACCGCTGGGTACCCGACAACGCATTCGAGATTGTCGTTGGCGAGTCCAGGTGGGCTACGCTGGTTAGCGCCTTCGATGTCACTCTGGCAGAGAACGGCGTGGCATACGTCGTAACTAATGTCGCAGACGGCAAGGCAACGCTGACGAGGGTCACTACGAGCTTGAAGGCCGGAGAGCCATATCTCATTAATGCTCCTGATGTACAAGGCCAGGTAACGCTGACAAAAACGACAGGCGCTCCCAAGCCAGAAGTGAACCTGCTGAAGGTCAGTGATGGAACCACCTCTGGCGAGTCCGGCACAAGTACTGTCTATGTCATGGGTGTAAAGAAGGGAACAACTGAAGCCCGCTTCTATAAGTGGGCTGGCGGGCTGTTAGGTAGGGGACGCGTCTATCTGCCAGCACCTGCAGGCGCTCCGTCGTTCATTACCTTCGACCTCTCTGATGCTACGGCCATTACTGATACAAGACGTGAAGCAATAACCGACAACCAGTATTATACGCTGGACGGCCGTCGTGTGGAGCATCCTACAAAGGGTCTTTACATCGTGAATGGAAAAAAGGTAATGGTAAAGTAAATAGGAGGACATGCAAATGAAAAAGAAATATTTGAAACCGGAAATAGAGGTTGTTGCCATTCCACATATTCAGCTGATGTCAGGTTCGCCACTAGATACAACGGAAAAGCCACTCAACGACGAAGAAATAAGTGATTTCAATGAGCTGATATAGAGAAAGGTCAGATGAAGAAGCCAATAATATTGGCGTTGGTAATTTCCCTTTTCGCCATTTCGCCACTCATCAGCCATCACTTTGGGAATGCAGGAGCGCAATCGCTCCTGCACCGCATTGACAGTATGCTGACCGAGCGCTATCGTAATGGCAATATTGATACGGCTTACGTCGTGCGGCCGCAGACTAAGTGGACGGTTCGGGCACGGCTCAATGTCTCTGGGACGATGATTGAGACAGAGGGCGTGGAGAACGGCGGCCACTTTAAGTCTGAGATGACGGCTGACTACAAGACGACAATCAGTTTGGGTGTGAGCTATCTGGGATTATCGCTCAGTGCGTCACTCAATCCTGCTAAACTCGCAGGCAAGTATAGTGACTACGAAGTGGGCCTTAACTACTACGGCAAACGCCTCGGTTTCGAGTTCAACTATCAGGATGCCCACAACTTTAAGGGCTGGCACGAGTCCGACGGCATGCCACGCATAGAGCTGCCTGCCGACCTGCTGAAGGTGAAGACGCTGAACATGAATACCTACTACTGCTTCAACAGTCGCCGCTTCTCTTATCCTGCAGCCTTCACGCAGAGTTACATCCAGCGGCAGTCTGCCGGCAGCTTCCTGTTGGCAGCCTCATTGCAGGGACAGCATGCCACATTTAATGGAGATAACGAGATGGAACTCAAGATGACAAACATCGGCATCGGTGCGGGCTATGGCTACAACTACGTTCCGGCTCGGGGCTGGCTGCTTCACATCTCCGCCCTGCCTACGTTTATCGTCTATAGCAACACTTCGCTGTCGTTTGATGATGCTGGCGTACCCCTGCACTACCACTTCCCCGAGGTCATCATCACTGGCCGGGGAGCTGTGGTGCGTCAGGCTGGTAATAAGTTTTATGGCCTCTCGATGGTGTATAACTTCACCAATGTGGGCGATGATAAGAGTCTGGCCGTCTATAATACGAAGTGGCGCGTCCGCACTTTCTTTGGTGTGCGGTTTTAGAAAACATTTTAGTATATGATGAAAAAACTGGATATTGAGAAGATACGCGTCATTGCTTTCGACGCTGACGATACGCTGTGGGACTGCCAGTCACACTTCGAGGAGGTGGAGAACCTGCTCTATAGCTTCATCAACCCTTATTGTGACGACCCTGCCCATGAGCTATTTGTGACGGAGAGTCAGAACATGGAGGACTTGGGCTATGGCTGCAAGGCCTTTACCATGAGTGTGATGGAGACCGCCCTGCGCGTCTGCGGCAACGACCTCAGCGCCACGCAGCTTACTGCGCTTCTGGAGGCTGGCAAGCACCTGCTCCATCTGCCGGCAACACCCTTGCCTGGCGTGGTAGAAGTGTTGGAAATCCTCCACGCTTCACCCTCCACCTTCCGCTTTCCACCCAAGATTGTCTGCTTCACCAAGGGTGAACTGCAAGACCAGGAGAACAAGCTGCGCCGATCAGGGCTTGCCAAGTACTTCGACTATGTGGAGATTACATCCGACAAGACCGAGAAAGAGTTTCTGGCACTCTGCCGCCTCCTGCAGATTGAACCCAGCGAACTGCTCATGGTGGGCAACTCACTCAAGAGCGATATTGCCCCAGCACTGGCCATTGGTGCACAGGCCGTCCACATTCCCTTCCATGTCACGTGGCAGCTCGAGGTGCATGAGGATATCGAGCATGAGCGGATGGTGAAGATTGAACGTATTGAGGAACTTCTGACGTTACTGCAATAAAAAAAGGAGCTGAAAGGCTCCTTTTTTCCTGTCGGGATGAGGCGACTCGAACGCCCGACCCCTACGTCCCGAACGTAGTGCGCTACCAACTGCGCTACATCCCGATTGCTCTTGATTTCTCGTAAGCGGCTGCAAAGGTACGAAAAAAAGTGAAGAGTGAAAAGTGAAGAGTGAAGAATTTGCTCCCGCTCTTCTTTGTTTAACTTTTTTTAATCCTTTAACCTTTAATCTCTAACCTCTAACCTTTAACCTTTAATCTCTAACCTTTACAACAATTCCGGCAATTCGAAGAGCCGGTTACTATTACTACCCTTTATTAATATGTAGTAGCCTCGAGGCTGTTCTGCACGTATGGCAGCCTTTACCTCCTCCACATTGGCAAAGTGACGGAAATGACTGTCGGTATGCAGGAATTCTTCTCCTACGAGCCACACCTGGTCGAACTGAGCCTCGCGCAACATGTCGATGAGCCGCTGATGCTCCTCCTGACAGACGTCGCCCAGTTCTCCCATCTGTCCAAGAATGACCATCTTAGGACTAACCTCCATCATTCGGAAGTTGTTGATGGCAGCCTGCATCGACGTCGGGTTGGCATTATAGGCGTCCACCACCAAGTGGTTGTGCTCCGTTACGGTCAGTTGTGAACGGTTGTTCTTGGGGGTGTAGCCGGCCAGCGCTCGGTTGATGTCATCGAAGGGTACGCCGTTCACGTAACCCACCGTGATGGCAGCCAGCATGTTGTCAATGTTGTAGGCGCCAATGAGCTTCGTCTGCACCTCCATCCAGTCGCTCTGGTAGCCGGCATCGCTGTCCTGCTCGCGCCAGCGGAACTTCAGGAAGGGTGCACACGAGATAACCTCGCCCCTTATCAGGATGTCGGGCGAGTCGCTCTGTCCGTAGTAGTAGATGTCGGGGGCCGTACTTCGTACCTCGCACCTTGTACCTCGAATACCAATCATCTTCACCAGGTGTTCATTGTCGCGGTTCACGAAGAGAGGACAGTCGTGGGCGATGAGAAAGTCATACAATTCTCCCTTTGTACGGCATACGCCTTCGAACGAGCCAAAGCCCTGCAGGTGGGCGCGTCCCACGTTCGTGATGAGACCGCACGTTGGTTCGGTCGTCTCCACCAGTGTCTTGATGTCGCCCGGGTGTGAGGCGCCCATCTCTATGACGGCGATGTCGTGTTCCCCGTTCAGTCGCATTAGCGTCTTGGGTACACCCACGTCGTTGTTGAAGTTGCCCTCGGTGTAGAGCACGTTGTAGTGTGTCTGCAGCACGGCGGCGATGAGCTCCTTGGTGGTCGTCTTGCCGTTGGTGCCGGTGATGCCCACCACGGGAATGTCGAATTGGCGGCGGTGCTCGCGTGCCAAGTCCTTGAAGGTCTGGAGCGTGTCGTTAACGACGATGAGCCTGTCCTCCTGCCCTTCCCTAGAGGAAGGGAACTCTTCGCTCACGATGGCATACGCGCAGCCCTTCTCGAGGGCCTGCAGCGCATATTGGTTGCCGTCGAACTTCTCACCCTTCAGGGCGAGGAAAATGCTGCCTTCAGGACAGTCGCGTGAGTCAGTCGTGATGCACGGATGCTGTTTGTACAGTTCGTATAGTTCCTTGATATCCATCATTTCGTTTCTTATATGCCTGCAAAGATACGATTAAGTGAGGACAATACAAAATAAATTACATTTTATTTTTATTGACGAGCGAAAGTATCTTCGACCGAAGGTCAAAGATAGGCTGCACTTCGGAAATGAAAAGACCCCGAGCTTGCTCGCCTGAACACCTATAAAAATAACAATAAGTGAAGAAATCATAATTTATTTTGCATTTCGCTCAGTTTGCACTACCTTTGCAGCAATGAACTATACAATCAATGTCCGAGGAAGGCTGATGGACTTGTCGGTGCCGCGCGTAATGGGAATCCTGAACGTGACGCCCGACTCGTTTTATGCTGCTTCGAGGGCAGCAGGAGAAGAGGCGGTGGTGCGCAGGGCTCGCGAAATGATGGAGCAGGGCGCGACGTTCATCGACGTAGGCGCCTGTTCTACACGGCCAGGCAGTGAGCCGGCTACGGAGCAGCAGGAGATGGAACGGTTGAGGCCGGCGCTGGCGACTATCCGTCGGGAGCTGCCTGAGGCTGTCATCAGCGTTGACACGTTCCGTCCGTCGGTGACCCGCATGGTGGTTGAGGAGTATGGTGTTGACATCATCAATGATGTTGGGGCCCCACAAAACCTCCCTGTGGAGATGTTCAGGATGGTGGCTCGGCTGGGCGTTCCTTACGTCTTGATGTCTCGTGCGGCAGATATGCACACGATGCTCAAGGAACTGGCGCGCGACGTGCAGCAGCTGCGTGACTACGGACAGAAGGACATTATCATTGACCCAGGCTTCGGCTTCGGCAAGACGCTCGAGGAGAACTACGCCGTGATGCACGACCTGGATCAGCTGCAACTGCTTGAGCTGCCCGTGCTGGTGGGCGTATCGAGGAAACGGATGGTGTGGCAGCTGTTGGACGTGGAGCCTGAACAGGCGCTTAATGGCACAACGGTGCTGAACACGCTGGCGCTGGAACGCGGGGCAAGCATCCTGCGGGTACACGACGTGAAAGAGGCGGTAGAGTGCGTGTCTGTTTATGAGAAATTAAGAAGTTAAAGAAGTTATAGAAGGTGTTAGAGTTTATAAATTTTGGAATTAAGGACATTGTCGATGTCGTTCTGGTGGCGCTGATACTTTATTATGCCTACAGGCTGATGAAGGAATCGAGGTCGCTGAACGTGTTTATCGGTATCATCATCTTCGTGATTGTGTGGCTGGTGGTCTCACAGATTCTGGAGATGAAACTGCTGGGCAGCATCATGGACAAGCTGGTGAGCGTGGGTGTCATTGGACTCATGATTATCTTCCAGGAGGATATACGCAAATTCCTTTATAACGTGGGCTCACACCGGCGCATGCGTACAATGAAGCGTATTCTGTCGTTGGGACGCAGTGACAACTCGGCGAAGCACAACGTAAAGAAGACGCTGATGCCAGTGGTGATGGCGTGCATGAACATGAGCAAAAGGTGTGAGGGCGCGCTTATCGTGATACAACGCAGCGTGCCGCTCGACGACATTGTGCAGACGGGCGACCAGATAGATGCGAACGTCACCCAGCAGCTCATCGAGAACATTTTCTTCAAGAACTCTCCGCTGCACGACGGAGCCATGATTATTGCCAATCAGCGTATCAGGGCTGCCGCCTGCATACTGCCTGTGAGTCATAATCTGGACATCCCCAAGGAGCTGGGCTTGCGCCACAGGGCTGCGATGGGTATCTCGCAGGAGAGCGACGCGCTGGCCATTGTGGTGTCGGAAGAAACGGGTAGCATATCAGTTGCCATGAAGGGTGAGTTCCGCCTGCGACTGACGGCTGAGGCATTGGATAGCATCCTGGCACAGGAGCTTATTTGACTGTAAATTGAAAATAGATAAATTAAAACAAACAAACAAATCAAAAAAACATTAAGAGCTATGAGTTTAATTGAACAAATCATTGCGCGTGCTAAGAGTAACAAGCAGCGCATCGTACTCCCCGAAGCAGAGGAGGAACGCACATTGAGGGCTGCCGACCGTGTGTTGGCAGAGGACATCGCCGACCTTATACTTATCGGCAATCCGGATAAAGTACACGCGTTGGCTGACAAGTGTGGGCTGAAGAACATCGGTAAGGCAACGCTCATCGACCCGCTGAACTGCGAGAAGAGTGAGGAGTATGCACAGTTGCTGACGAAGCTGCGCGAGAAGAAGGGTATGACCATTGAGAAGGCCCGCGAGCTGGTGAAGGACCCGCTCTATCTGGGTTGTATGATTATCAAAACTGAGGGTGCCGACGGCCAGATCAGCGGTGCGCTGTCAACGACAGGCGAGACGCTGCGTCCAGCTCTGCAGATTATCAAGTGTGCTCCTGGCATCACTTGTGTGAGCGGTGCCATGCTAATGATTACTAATAAGCCGGAGTATGGCGAGAACGGTGTGCTGGTGGTAGGTGACGTGGCTGTTACGCCGATGCCCGATGCCAATCAGCTGAGTCAGATTGCTGTATGTACGGCACAGACGGCAAAGAGCGTGGCTGGCTTTACCGATCCGCGTGTGGCCATGCTGAGCTTCTCGACAAAGGGTAGTGCTACGCACGAGGTTGTTGACAAGGTGATTGAGGCTACCCGTCTGGCAAAGGAGCTTGACCCGACGCTGAAGATTGACGGTGAACTGCAGGCTGACGCTGCGCTGGTTCCTGCCGTGGGTAGCAAGAAGGCTCCTGGTTCAGAGATTGCCGGCAACGCCAACGTACTGGTGTTCCCCTGCCTCGAGGTAGGAAACATTGCCTATAAGCTGGTGCAGCGTCTGGGTGACGCCATCGCCATTGGCCCCATCCTGCAGGGTATCGCCCGTCCGGTAAACGACCTGTCGCGCGGCTGCTCAGTCGAGGATATCTACTATCTGGTTGCCATCACCGCTTGTCAGGCTATGGACGCAAAGTAATAGGTTAGAGTTTTAAGTTAAAAGATTATGAAGATATTGGTATTAAATTGTGGTTCGTCCTCAATCAAGTACGCATTGTACAACATGGACGACAAGTCCGTGATGACATCGGGCGGCGCTGAGCGTGTAGGCTTGGACGGTGCCTTTGTGAAGGTGAAGCTCGCTAACGGCGAGAAGAAGCAGATTATGCACGACATTCCCGAACATACCGAGGGTGTGAAGTTCATTTTCTCATTGCTGACCGACCCAGAGATAGGCGTCATCAAGAGTCTCGACGAGATTGATGCCGTAGGCCACCGCATGGTGCATGGCGGTGAGAAGTTCAATAAGAGCGTTCTGCTGACCGACGAGGTGCTGAAAGCTTTTGAGGAGTGCTCAGATCTGGCCCCGCTGCATAACCCCGCTAACCTGAAGGGCGTGAATGCCGTGAAGGAGCTGATGCCCGGCCTGCCCCAGGTGGGTGTCTTTGATACTGCTTTCCACCAGACGATGCCTCCGAAGGCATATATGTACGCCATTCCCTACGAGCTGTACGAGAAGTACGGTATTCGTCGCTACGGCTTCCACGGAACGAGCCATCGCTACGTGTCACAACGTGCCTGCGAGTTCCTGGGCATCAAGGCTGAGGGCACAAAGATGGTGACCTGCCATGTGGGTAACGGCGGCTCTATTGCTGCCGTGGTTGATGGTAAGTGCATCGATACCTCAATGGGTCTGACGCCGCTGGAGGGTCTCGTGATGGGTACCCGTTCCGGCGACATCGACGGTGGTGCTGTCACGTTCATTGAGAAGAAGCTGGGGCTGGATGCCGACGGCATGTCGAACCTGCTGAACAAGAAGAGTGGTGTGGCTGGTCTGA
This sequence comes from uncultured Prevotellaceae bacterium, assembly GCA_902768105.1. Lineage (GTDB taxonomy): Bacteria > Bacteroidota > Bacteroidia > Bacteroidales > Bacteroidaceae > Prevotella. The sequence goes on along the minus strand of CACXJZ010000018.1, from coordinate 15,268 downwards.
CGGGCGGCTCAAGCGATATGCGTGATGTGGAGAATGCTGCCAAGGAAGGCAACGAGCGTGCTAAGCTGGCTCAGGACATGTACTTCTACCGCATCAAGAAATACATCGGAGCCTACGCAGCCGCTATGGGTGGCCTCGACGTGGTGGTGTTTACTGCCGGCGTTGGTGAGAACCAGATAGGCATGCGCTCTGAGGTCTGCAAGAATATGGAGTTCTTGGGCATCAAGTTTGATGAGTCGAAGAACAACGTGCGTGGCGAGGAAGCCATCATCTCTGCAGACGACTCGAAGGTGAAGGTGGTTGTCATCCCCACTGACGAGGAGCTGATGATTGCAACAGATACGATGAACCTGCTTTAAGGCAGGCTCATCGTATCTTATTATTTCATACAGGGAACCTGCTATAAAACAGGCTCATCGTATCTTATTATTTCATACAGTGGAACCTGCTATAATGGCAGGTTTCATTGTAGATATTGGATGTTTGTCAAGAGCTGCTGGTAGTTCTTCTCCTTCGTGGCATCCATGATGAAGAAGAGGTCGATGACCGGCCAGATGTAGGGAATGAAGAACAGGATGCCGCACGTGAGGATGGCGATGGTCAGCGTGATAAGGAAGACAATCAGTTTCAGTACGCCCATACTCGTGTCGCCAATGTAGAAGCGGTCAACGCCGAATCCACCGACAACCAATCCGAGAATCAGTACAATCATGGGATCCTTATAGCCACTTGTCAGCACTTGCGACGCCTTTTCCGGACCGAGCTCAGTCAGTCGTTGTTTAATCTCGGGCATCCGGACTGCGGGAAAATATTTCTCATTGGCCATGAGAAGCATGTTTACATCAACCATAATACAAAATCTTTTTCTGTGTTAAATGTTTTATAATTGCCCGTTCTTGTAGCGCCAGATGTTGTAACCCCAGATGGTCAGTTCGAACAGGAGCAGGGGTATATAGACAGCTGGACGGTTTATCTTTTTGTTGAACCTGCGGTAGTAGAGGTTCAGTTTGTCTGTGTGGTGAAACACGTCGTACGTCATCAGAACGACTCCTGCCAGAATGATTGGCACAACGACATAGACGTTGGGGTTCATGATAAATGCATCGACGGGGTGTCCCTTTATTAATAATAGGAACGCGCGCGTACCACCACACCCTGCACACGGCAGGTCATATATCAGGCGAGAAGGGCAGATAATAAGATTATAACCTGCGTGTTGCGTGATAATCACTAACAACACCCAGGTTATACCAAATACACATACGAGAATAAGACCTTTACGGCTTATCACGGTGTTAGAGGAAGTTTACGTTCTGCATGAACTTCTGGTAGTTCTTCTCCTTGGTTGCACCCATGATGAGGAACAGGTCGATAAGCGCCCAGATTCCACAGCCGCCACCAGTAATGAGCTTACCTACGCCAAGACCGATGTCACCGATATAGAAACGGTCAATGCCGCTGATGCCGAAGAAGCAGATCAAGGAAAGGCAAAGAGCGATGGTGGGATCTTTGTATTCCATAGCCAAAGCCTGAGTGGCTTTCTCCGGGCCTAATCCTTCAAGTGTCTGACGAATGGCAGGCATACTTCCCTCGGGGAAGTATTTTGCATTGTTCATCAACAGCATGTTAATCTGATTGTCCATATTACAGAATCTCGTTAATCTTGCTCAGATTGAATTCGCGAGTACGCTTGCCGGCAGTGAAGATGTCGATAAGTGCCCAGATACCGCAACCACCGCAAGTACAAAGCTTAATAATACCCATGGTAGTGTCGTTCAGCATGAAACGGTCAACACCGTAGCAGCCAACAATCCATGCGATAAGCATCATCGTGGTAGGATTCTTGAAGCTCAGCATCTGCAGCTCGTCAAACTTGCTGTCATCAGCAGCTTCCAGTCTCTCACGAATTTCAGTCATAGCCTCTGCGGGCAACTCAGCAGCGTGTGCTGCAAGGAACTGATCAATTTTCTCTTTAATCATAATTGTAAGTATTTATAGATTTGAATAATAATATGGTCTGTGATTAAATTCGATTGCAAAATTAACCAAATATCTTCATATATGTCAGTTTTGCGTGTTAAAAAATATTAAGGACGGCTTTCTCCCTCAACATATTCCTCTAAAAACATGTGTTCGCCATCGAAAACGGCGTATGTGAACTTGTTTATCCAGTCGCCGAGAATCATGACGCGTGTCTTTTTCGTCAACTGCAAATCGAGCTCTATGTGACGATGACCGTACATGTAATAGTCAATGTTGGAGTGGTTTTGCATGTACTGGCGCGTATAACGTACCAGGAACTCCTTGTTCTCACCCATGTAGGCGGGTATGTCAACGTTTTTGTGCTTCTCGTAGCTATGCTTGGCCCACGTCTGTCCGAGCCAGATGCTCCAGCGTGGGTGGATGGTGGAGAAGGCTATCTGACAGATACGGTTATGGAAGAGCCAGCGCAGCAGTTTGAACCGCTTGCTCGGGTCGCCTAGTCCGTCGCCGTGGGCCATGAAGAACACTTTTCCGTAAATCTCTGTGGTGAGCGGTTGCTTGTGCAGTATGACACCGCACTCCCGCTGCAGATAATCATAGGCCCAAATGTCGTGGTTGCCCGTGAAGAAGTGCACCTCGACACCATTGTCGGTCAGCTCGGAGAGCTTCCCCAAGAAGCGTGTGTAGCCTCGTGGCACCACATATTTGTATTCGTACCAGAAGTCAAACATGTCTCCCAACAGATAGACAGCAGCAGCCTTCTCCTTGATGCTGTCAAGGAAGCGCACCAGTCGGCGTTCCTGCATGCGCGGATGTGGTATGCCCCATGAGCCTAAATGCGCGTCGGAAAGGAAATATATATTCTTCATAAAATATTGATTAATCAAATCCAAGTTCTACACGTGCTTCTTCACTCATCATGCTTTGGTCCCAGGCAGGCTCGAACACCAGGTTGACGTTGGCACTCTTCACACCTTCTACGCTCTCCAGTTTTGTGCGCACATCCTCCAGGATGAAGTCGGCAGCTGGACAGTTGGGGGCGGTAAAGGTCATGTCAAGCTCGACGGTGTAGTCCTCTTGCACGTCAATCTTGTAAATCATACCCAGGTCGTAGATGTTGACAGGTATCTCAGGGTCATAGACGGTCTTCAGTACATCGACGATGCGCTCCTCCATCCGTGTTTTCTCCTCTTGTGTCATCTTTATATCTTTTTATAGTTTTCCACTTTCGTGATAGCTGTAGTATTGTCCGTCAGCCATGATGATGTGGTCCTGGAAGTGGATGCGCATCACGTTGCAGGCTTTCTTGACGGTCTCAGTCAGACGGTCATCCTCAGCACTGGGACAGATATTCCCTGACGGGTGATTGTGGGCCAAAGCCACAATAGTGGCATTGGCGAGCACCGCCTCCTTGATAATGAGCCGCACATCGACAGCTGTCTCTGTGATGCCGCCGTGCGACAGGCGGAGGCTCTTAATGAGTTTGTGGTTCTGATTCATGAGCAGCAGCCACGCCTCTTCCACGTCCAGGTCCTGCATATGTGTGTGCAGGTAGTTGTAGGTGCGGGTTGCGGTGCTGAGGTCTGCCCGTTCTTCGGCCTGTTCGCGCTGTCGGCGCTTGCCCAGTTCGCATGCAGCCAGTATGGTGATGGCTTTTACTTCGCCGATGCCCTTGAATGCCATCAGGTCGCGAATGGTCTTCTTACCCAGCGTATTCAAGTTGTTGTGACAATCGCCCAGCACCCGTTTCATCAAGTCAACAGCGCTCTCCCCTGGTGTGCCGGAACCCACGAGTATGGCCAGCAGCTCAGCGTCGCTGAGAGCCTGCGGTCCTAAGTCTCTCAGCTTCTCACGTGGCTGGTCTTTGGGCGACCATTTGGCTATTGTCAGTTTGTCGGCCATTATTTATAGAAGGTTTTCTCAAATGCCTGAAACTCGTCTTGCTTGAGTATGCAGCGTTTCCACCAGCTCTCAATGAATCCGAAACCATAGCCCATCAGCTGTGTGAATGCCGCAGGAATGCTGAGCAGTCCCACCTTTAGGTTGCGGTTCTGGCGCGTGGAGTCTATGAGGATGATGAGGCTGTAGAGTAGGATAGGGGCGAGTGCAGCTATGACCACCCAGTACCACATGCGGAAGTCGTCAGGATTGCCGTAAACCATCATGACGCGGCCAAAGGCTCCAATTAGGATTAGGGTGATGACACCAACGGTGAACACCGTGGGCAGCAGGTGTACGAGCTTAAGCGTGCCTGGGTGACGTTTCTCCAAGTTGATGCGGGCAATGCCGCTGTTATAGACTTGACGGAAGAACTTACGGAAGTCCGTGCGACGCTTGTGCCACACCCATGCGTCAGGAATCAGGCATGCCTGATGGCCTGCCTCTACGATGCGATATGAGAAATCGATGTCCTCGCCGAAGCGCATCTTCGAGAATCCGCCCAACTGCAGATAGACATCGCGACGGATGCCCATATTGAACGAACGTGGGAAGAACTTGTCGAGCTTCTTGCCCTTGCCGCCGCGAATACCGCCCGTGGTGAAAAAGCTTGTCATGCTGTAGCTGATGGCCTTCTGCACGGGAGTGAACGACTCGTGGGCAGCATCTGGGCCGCCCCATGCGGCTGTAGGTCTCCCTTGCAGTCCTTCCTCTACCGCCTTCATGTAGCCTTCTGGCAACACAACGTCTGAGTCCAGAATGATAAGCCACTCACCGTTTGCCCGTTCTGCACCGTAGTTGCGGCTCTGTCCAGGACCGCTATTTTCCTTGTAGTAATAATGCAAATCAAGGATGCCTGCGTACTTGTCGCAGACATCCTTGCATGTCTTTTCTGAACCGTCCTCTACAATAATCACCTCAAAGTCCTTTGCCGTTTGGGAGCAGAGGCTCTCAAGCAACTCGCTGACCTCATCGGGGCGATTATAGACAGGGACGATGATGGAATACTTCATTTATTCCTTTGCGCGAGCCAGATAAGAACCGTCGCGGGTATCAACCTGGATGAGGTCGCCCTCGTTGATGAACAGGGGCACGCGAACCTCAACACCGGTCTCCAGTGTAGCGGGCTTCAGGGTGTTTGTAGCGGTATCGCCCTTGATGCCGGGCTCTGAGTGAGTCACCTTCAGAATGGTCTTGACGGGCATCTCAGCATACAGGATAGTACCGTCGGTAGTGTCGCTGACAACAGACACAACGTCGCCTTCCTTCATGTACTCGTGGCCAATAACCAGGTCGTTGGCGATGGGAATCTGCTCGAAGGTCTCCTGATTCATGAAGATGCGGCCTTCCTGATCCTCATAGAGGTACTGATAGTCGCGGTGCTCGATGACAACGTCTTCCAGTTTTTCACCGATGTTGTAACGACGCTCCAGTACACGGCCGTCACTGACGTTCTTCAGTTTGATGTTCATGATGGTGTTACCCTTACCAGGCTTGCGGTGCTGGAAGTCAATGCATACCCAAATACCACCGTCCATGCGGATGGCAGTTCCTTTCTTAATGTCTTGTGAATTGATCATAAAATATTCTGTTATAATTGATAATTATCGTGCTTTGCGGGTGCAAAGGTACAAAAAAAAGTGAAAAGTGAAAAGTGAAAAGTGAAAAATTTTGCGATAAACTTGCGTAATTAAAAAGAAATGCGTAATTTTGCAGCCCGAATTGAGAAATAATAACAACAAAATAAGTAAAAAACGATGAAAAGAACATTCCAGCCACACAATCGCCGCCGCGTAAACAAGCATGGTTTCCGTGAGCGCATGGCAACCAAGAATGGCCGTCGCGTACTGGCTTCTCGCCGTGCTAAGGGCCGCAAGAAGCTGACCGTATCTGACGAGCGTCACGGCAAGTAATCCACGTTTGCGTGGTACAGATGAAGAAACGACGGAGTGGGAAAATATTTCGCTCCGTTTTTCTTTTTGTCTGTTTTTCCCCGAATTATTTGGCAATGTCGATTATTCTTCGTAATTTTGTCCGATTATTTTAGTGTGTTTAGTTTCAAATGGATAAGAAACAACAGATAAAGAAGGTTGCCGACTGGCGTTTATGGGCACATCTGCTGGCTATGGTCATGGTTGTGCTACTGCTTTGCCTCGGTGTGAAGTTCGGTCTTGACATCTATACTCGTCATGGCGAGGAGGTCGAAGTGCCTGACATTGTCAATATGGACTATGACAAGGCAATGATGCTGCTTGACGAATACGGTTTGAAGATATCCGTTGCCGACTCCGGCTACAATAAGAAGCTGCCTGCCGACTGCATTTTGGCACAGGCCCCCAGTGCTACCGTAAGGGTGAAGGCCGGCCGTGTGATTTACGTGACGGTCAACTCCACCTCGTCACCAACGGTGACCATCCCAGACATCATTGACAACAGTAGCCTGCGCGAGGCTGAGGCCAAGCTGGCTGCAATGGGCTTCAAGATGCTGCCTCCCAAGCGCATCGTGGGCGAGAAGGACTGGGTCTATGGCATCATCAGCCGAGGACGTCGTGTGGGCACGGGTGACCGCGTCACTACCGATGCACCGCTGACGCTGATTGTGGGCTCTGGCGGTTATGAAGACGAGAACGTAAGCTTTTCGGACGACTATGGAGACGAGCCTGTCGATGCAGGCAGCGCAGTCATTGAGGAGGAGATTGTCGTTCCTGAGTTAGACGGAGTCATGGGTACGAGCGAGATAGAAAAAGAATGACTGAGGACCTGGAAGAACTGGAGATTGTCGAGGACGACGAGGAACAGCCGGCCCAACTTTATGAGCATTATCGCTTTGAAGTGGATCGCGGACAGGTTCCCGTGCGCGTCGATAAATACATGTTCGAGAAGTTGCAGCACTCCTCGCGTAACCGCATACAGAAGGCCGCTGAGGCAGGGTTCATCCATGTAAACGACCGTCCGGTCAAGAGCAATTACAAGGTACGTCCGGGCGATGTGGTGACGCTGATGATGAACCGTCCACACTACGATACGACCATCGAACCGGAGGATATACCCCTCGACGTAGTACATGAGGACGACGAACTGATGGTCATCAATAAGCCTGCAGGACTGGTGGTTCATCCAGGTGTTGGAAACTTCCACGGCACGTTGGTCAATGCTGTCGCCTGGCATCTGCGCAACCTGCCGAGCTACGACCCGAACGACCCCAGCGTCGGACTGGTTCATCGTATAGATAAGGATACCAGCGGTCTGCTGGTGGTTGCCAAGACGCCTGAGGCCAAGACCGAGCTGGGAGCGCAGTTCTTCAATAAGACGACGCATCGCAGTTACGTCGCACTGGTCTGGGGACACTTTACGGAGGACAGCGGACGCATAGAGGGCAACATCGGCCGCGACCCCAAGGACCGCTTGCGTATGGCGGTTTTCCCGCCAGGCAGCGATATCGGCAAGCCAGCCGTCACCCATTATCGGGTGTTGGAACGCTACGGCTATACCACGCTTGTGGAGTGTGTGCTGGAGACAGGCCGGACCCACCAGATACGTGCCCACATGCGCCACATCGGCCATCCGCTGTTTGGTGATGAGCGTTATGGAGGCTGCGAGATTCTGCGTGGTGAGCGCTCATCCAGCTATAAGCAGTACATTGCCAACTGCTTCAAGCTATGTAACCGTCAGGCGCTGCATGCCAAGACGCTGGGATTCGTCCATCCCAAGACAAAGAAACAGATGGACTTCACCAGCGAATTGGCTGCCGACATGGAGGCGCTGATTGAGAAATGGAGAAATTATATGAAAGTGAATGCATAAATAAACAAAGAGAAAAGTACAGCTATGAAACGTTTGAAGAGAAACATTGCGATTGTTTGTGGAGGCGACTCGTCTGAGCATGATGTGTCGCTGCGTTCTGCCCAAGGACTCTATTCGTTCTTCGATAAGGAACGCTATAACGTATATATTGTCGATGTGAAGGGTGTTGACTGGCGCGTGGAGCTGCCAGGCGGCGTGACCACACGCATTGACCGTAACGACTTCTCGTTTGTGGAAGACGGAAAGGCAAAGTTGTTTGACTATGCCTACATCACCATTCATGGTACTCCAGGTGAGAACGGACTGCTGCAGGGCTACTTCGACCTCATCCGCCTGCCTTACTCCACAAGTGGCGTGCTCGTTGAGGCGATGACGTTCGACAAGTTCGTGCTCAACCAGTACCTGCGCAGCTATGGTGTCAGCGTGGCTGACTCCCTGCTCATCCGTAAGGGCTATGAGCAGATTGTCAGCGACGAGGAGATAGAGGAGCGTATTGGTATGCCCTGCTTTGTCAAGCCGGCTTCCGACGGTTCGTCGTTTGGCGTGTCGAAGGTCAAGAACAAGGACCAGTTGGCTCCCGCTATCCGTAAGGCAATGATGGAGAGTCCTGAGGTGATGGTTGAGCAGTTCCTGGAAGGCACAGAGATTTCCATAGGATGTTATAAGACGAAGAAGAAGTCGGTGGTATTGCCGGCTACTGAGGTTGTGACAACCAACGAGTTCTTCGATTACGATGCAAAGTACAATGGTCAGGTGCAGGAGATTACGCCTGCTCGTCTGTCAGATGATGTGACAGAGCGTGTTCGTCAGATTACCAGTCACATCTATGACATCCTGCATTGTAACGGCATCATCCGCATTGACTATATCATCTCGAAGGAAGGTAAGATTTCCATGCTTGAGGTCAACACCACACCAGGCATGACGGCCACCAGTTTCATCCCCCAGCAGGTGCGTGCTGCCGGCTTGAACATGACTGACGTGCTGACAGAAATTGTAGAAAACCAATTCTGATATATGAACGAGTTTGACGAGATACGGCCTTATGAGGCGGGTGAGATGCAGCAGGCGTTCAACGATTTATTGAACGACCGGCAGTTTAGCATCATCATGAAAGGTTTTGTACCTTGGCTACCGAAGGGTTTACGCAACGGACTATTGCGACTGGCCTTTACGGGTGTCAAGACACCGCTTGACTTCCAGAAGCGCTTCATGAAGCCTGTCGTCAAATGGATTATCCGCAAGCATACTGACGGTTGTACGTTTGAAGACAAACTGTTGCCTGCGGATAAGTCGCTGCGCTACACATTCCTGAGCAACCATCGTGATATTGTGCTCGACTCCGCTTTTCTGGACGTCATGCTTGTCAATAACGGCTATCCCACGACGGTGGAGATAGGCATTGGCGACAACTTGCTCATCTATCCCTGGATCAAGCGTCTGGTACGCATGAACAAGGCCTTTACTGTACGTCGTGGGCTCACGGCTCACGAGATGATGCGTAGCAGTCAGCTCATGAGCAGTTACATCCACTATGCCGTGACGCAGAAGAAGGAGAATATCTGGATTGCACAGCGCGAGGGTCGTGCCAAGGACTCCGACGACCGCACGCAGGACTCTGTGCTGAAGATGCTGGCGATGGGCGGCGACCTCCGCGAACTGAACATCGTTCCGCTCACGATTAGCTATGAGTTTGACCCTTGTGACTACCTGAAGGCGCAGGAGATGCAGCAGAAGCGTGACAATCCGGCGTTCAAGAAGAGCAAGCAGGATGACCTCGACAACATGAAGACGGGCATCTTCGGCTATAAAGGACGCGTACACTACTGTTGCGCAGCACCCGCCAACACCTGGATAGACGAGTTGGCCGAGTTGCCCAGAAACGATTTCTTCAAGGCTGTCAGTCAGCGCATAGACCGTGAGCTGCATCGTAACTACCGTCTCTATCCTTGTAACTACATCGCGCTTGACGAGCTGAACGGCAATCAGTACAATGCCGCTCATTACACAACTGCCGACAAGCAGTGTTTCGAGAAGTATCTTGCCGGTCAGTTGGCAAAGATCATTGTTCCCAATAAGGATGAGGCTTTCCTGCGTGAGCGTATGCTGACCATGTATGCCAACCCTTTGCGCAATAAAGTGAAGAGTGAAGAGTGAAGAATTTTAACGCTGTGAGAATATTTAGCAATAAATACAGATGGTGCAGAGTGTTGCTGTGCGCAGCATTCTTCACTCTTCACTCTTCACTCTTCACTTCTTGCGAACAGGACAACTACGACAAGGGCGAGGGAGAGTATTCGCTGATGCGTGCTGACTTCGTGGAGGCCCATGTGGGCAGCGACAAAAAGGTGGACTATATCGTGACCGATGATGGAGACTCGCTGGCAGCCGAGCCGCGCTTCACTATCAAGGCCATTGAGACAGCCGACACCACCTATCGTGCCGTCCTATATTATAATAAGGTAAAAAATAGCCTCGGCAAGACTGTTGCCGAAGCTAAGGGGATGTCGTTGGTTCCTACCTTGTTTGCCCATCGTGCTACGGGCGACGTCAAGACTGATGCGGTGAAGTTCGAAAGCATCTGGCTTTCTGCCAACAAACGTTATCTGAATACCAGCATCATCCTGATGACGGGGCAGCCCGACGAGGAAGATGTGCACCAGACGCTGGCAATTATTCAAGATACCATCATGCAGCAGGCCGATGGCAGGCTGACTGCCCATTATCGGTTGTATCATGACCAGGGCGGCGTGCCTGAATACTATTCCCTGCAGCGCTTTTTCAGCATTCCCGTCCGCAGCATCAAGGCCGATTCCGTGCGCCTGGAGATGCAGACCTACGACGGTGTTATTGTAAGAACCGTTCCAGTTCGTTGAGTTCTTCCTCAGTCGTCGCCCAGCTGGTGACGAAGCGGCAGATGGTGCGGTATTTGTCGGCCTGTCCCCAATGGGTGAACTCTATATGGCGTGACAGGCGTTCCACTTCTTCGTTCCTGATGATGACAAACTGCTGGTTGGTCATCGAGTCTATGTAGAACTCATAGCCCTTCTTCTTGAATATCTCCTTCATGCGCATGGCCATCTCGATGGCGTGGCGTGACAGTTCGAAGTACAGGTCGTCCGTAAACAGCGCGTCGAACTGCAGCCCGATGAGTGCGCCCTTTGCGATGACGGCGCCGTGTTGCTTCTGTATGGAGAAGAAGTGCTTGTGGGCCCGTCGGTTGGTGAACACCACAGCCTCTCCGCAGAGTGCGCCAATCTTTGTTCCGCCGATGTAGAACACGTCACAATGGCGGGCCAGCCAGGGTAGGGTGATGTCGTTACCGTCGGCCATCAGTCCGTAGCCCAGTCGTGCACCATCCACATACAGCGGCACCTCGTAGTGCTTGCACACCTGATAAATCTCGTCTATCTCGCGGGCTGTGTAGAGCGTGCCCAGCTCGGTGGGGAAGGTGATATACACCAGTCCCGGATAGACGGCATGGGCATTGTTGCCGTCGTGCATGAAGTCGTCCAGATACTTGTCGAGCACCTTTGGCTCCAACTTGCCGTCGTGGTTGGGCAGCGTGATGATCTTATGTTCCGTAAACTCCACGGCACCTGCCTCGTGTACGTTGATGTGACCGCTGTCTGCACAGATGACGCCCTCGTACTGGTAGAGCATCGAGTCAATGGTCGTGGCATTGGTCTGCGTGCCGCCCGTTAGGAAGAATATCTCTGCGTCGGGCAGCCCGCAGGCCTTGCGGATGCGTGCTTTGGCGCTTTCGCTGAACTCGTCGAAACCGTAGGGTGTGGGCTTCGCGTCGTTATGCTTGACGAGATGCTCCAGCACCTTCGGGTGAGCGCCGTTGTTGTAGTCACATTCAAAGGAAATCATAGTGCTTCGAGCATGTGTTTGATGACGACCGAACACGATATTTCGCGGTTGGCAGCCTCAGGAATGACCAGCGAGTTGGGACTCTCAATCACGTCATCGGTCACGATAAGGTTACGGCGTACGGGCAGGCAATGCATGAACTTGCCGTTGTTCGTCCACGACATGTGCTCGGTATCTACTGTCCACGAGCGGTCCTCACAAGTAATCTTGCCGTAGTCCTCGGGGTTCGTCACACCAGGGTTCGACCAGTTCTTGGCGTAGATGAAGTCTGCGCCCTCGAAGGCCTTGCGCTGGTCGTACTCCACGCGGGCGTTGCCCACAAACTTCGGGTCGAGCTCGTAGCCCTTGGGGTGGGTGATGACCAGGTCAACGTCCTCGTCGGCGTTCATCCATTGTGCAAACGAGTTGGGTACAGCCTGCGGCAGGGCGCGGCAGTGGGGTGCCCAGGTGAGGACGACCTTGGGCTTGTGGTTAGAGAGGTTTTCCTTAATCGTAATCAAGTCTGCAAACGCCTGCAGGGGGTGTACCGTAGCGGTCTCCATAGCGAAGACGGGGCGTCCGCTGTACTTGATAAACTGGTTGAGCACCGTCTCGGCATAGTCGTAGTCGCGGTCAGTCAGTCCTGCAAACGAGCGTACGCCGATGAGGTCGCAGTAGCAGCCCATGACGGGGATGGCCTCCAGCAGGTGCTCGCTCTTGTCGCCGTCCATGATTACGCCACGCTCGGTCTCCAGCTTCCACGCTCCTGCATTCACGTCAAGCACGATGACGTTCATGCCGAGGTTCATGGCTGCCTTCTGCGTCGAGAGGCGTGTGCGCAGCGAGTTGTTGAAGAATATCATCATGAGCGTCTTGTTCTTGCCCAGATGCTGATACTTGTAGCGGTCGTTCTTAATCTCGAAAGCTTCGGCCAGCGCCTTGTCCAGTGGACCAATATCGCTGACGTTAATAAAACTCTTCATCCTGTCTTTTCCTTTCCTTTTATTAGATACTTAGTTCATCGAGCACCTGAATCAGGCGCTTGTCGAAACGCTTGTCCGTGCGGATGCACTCGCTGAAAGGCACATACACCACATCGTTGTTGCGTACGCCTACCATGAGGTTGCGCTGTCCTTGCATGATGGCTGCGATGGCTCCCACACCCGTGATGGACGCCAATATGCGGTCGCGAGCTGACGGGCTTCCACCACGCTGCAGGTGTCCTAAGATAGACACGCGCACGTCGAACCCAGGGAACTCTTTCTTCACGCGTTCGGCATAGTACATGGCACCGCATTTGGGACTCTCTGAGACTATCACGATGCACGACTTCTTCGACTTGCGGATGCCGCGCTTCATAAACTCTGCCAGCTGGTCCTCGTCAGTCACCTCTTCTGGTACGATGGCGGCCTCGGCACCACAGGCAATGGCGCAGTTCTGTGCCAGGAAGCCAGCATCACGACCCATCACCTCAACGAAGAAGATACGCTCGTGCGAGTTCGCGGTGTCACGGATTCTATCTACACACTCCATGATGGTGTTCATCGTCGTGTCGTAGCCGATGGTGCTGTCCGTGCCGTACAGGTCGTTGTCGATGGTGCCGGGCAGACCGATGACGGGGAAGTCAAACTCCACGCCGAAGTTCCAGGCACCGGTCAGCGAGCCATTGCCGCCGATGACCACCAGCGCGTCAATCTCCTCCTTCTGACACGTCTCGTAGGCCTTCTGCCTGCCCTCGGGAGTCATGAAGTCCTTGCTGCGGGCCGTCTTCAGGATGGTGCCGCCACGGGTGATGATGCCGCTCACGTCTTCCGTCGTAAACGTCTTCACCTCACCCTTGATGAGTCCGTCGTAGCCACGATAGATACCCTTGATGTTGAAACCGTTGCAGATGCCAGCGCGCGTCACGGCGCGGATGGCTGCGTTCATGCCGGGAGCGTCGCCTCCGGATGTCAGAATGCCAATAGTCTTAATCTTACCCATAGTTTTTGCTATTTGATTATCTTTTTTTCTTCTAAATTTGTTTGTAAAGTGCAAAGTTACGAAAAGTTGAGAGAAGAACAAAAAAAATCATTTGTTTTTTCTTCCGAGACGAAGAATTCGCCTGCGCTTTGTACCTTTTAGGTCATAGAACTTCGTGTTTGTAAGGTGTAAAGTTACTGTTGAATACTACAGGAAATATGCCAAATATGTAGGTAGGTACTTTACTGTCTCCTCTCGGACATAATCCTTTGTATAGATGAGGTATCGATCGTTGGTGATACGTGACGAGAACTTCTTGCAGAATGCATCTAAGGATGCATGCGTCTTATAGGAAGAGGATTTTACCTCAATAGGTAGGATTTTGGTTCCGCGAGACAATAGGAAATCTACTTCGTAATTGTGTTTCCCGCTTTCTGTAGGCCATGAATGATAGAAGAGTTTGTTGCCGGAGGCTGTGAGCATTTGGGCTACGATGTTCTCATACAAATATCCAAGGTTGGTGGCAAGTTTGTCACTGAGGAGACGTTCGTAGATGATGTTCTCCGTAAATGCTTTGTCTCGGAATGCCAACGTGACAAAAAGACCTGTATCGCCAACAAACATCTTGTATTGTTCCAAGTCCTCCGTACTCCCAAGACCCACATTTGGGTCATCGCAATGGTGGGAGATGTTCACGGTCCTAGTCTTCTCCATTTCTGAAATAATCTCTGTATAGTCATCTTTTCTGGCTTTGGGAATGACATTGGATATTTGGTAACGAGAAGCATTGCTATTGAGTTGAGCAGGAATGGCGGCAAAGATGCGGGCAGCTTTTCCAGAGGAATCGATTTTCCTGAAATCCTCGTCATACAAATCTAAAATGAGTCTCTTGGCCCGATCCACCATCTCAAAATTGTTTGTTTCCAAGTAGGCTTCCACAGCCTGAGGCATGCCACCTACCAGCATATAGAGGCGGAAGTCGCGCATGAGTTTGCGATGGGCTTCTTTCAAAGGCTGCGGGTGTTCCCAGATGCTACGGAGTAGTGGGATAGTTGCCGTGTCTCCTAATGCCCAGCGAAACTCTTCATAATCCATCGGATACATGTTGATGCGCTCCTCTTCACTGGGAATGAGGATGTAATTTGTATTCTTACGAATGGAAATCAGGGAGCCTGTTTCGATGTAATCGTAACGATGGTCTTCCACGAACGACTTGATGGCTTGTCGGGCAAGAGGCTGAAACTGAACCTCGTCAAAAATGATGAGTGACTTGCGCTCAGCTAATTGTACACCATATATCAGTTGAAGTCTCAGGAATATGTAATTGAGGTCAGACACATCATTGAAGAGGTTCTTCACTTCCTGTGAGCACTTGGTAAAGTCGATAAGGATAAATGACTCGTACTCGTTTTGAGCAAAGGTTTTGACAATCGTTGACTTACCGATGCGACGGGCACCTTCTATGAGGAGAGCACTATTTCCTTTGCTTTCCTGTTTCCACTTGAGCAGGCGGTCGTAAATTTTACGTTTGAAAAGTCTCTTAGATTCCATAATATGCTGTTTTTCCTGTGCAAAAGTAGTAATTTGTTTTCTTTCCTCAAAATTTTTTTGACAAAAAAACGCAAAATTCTCAAAATTTATTTGGCCAAAAACCACAAAATTCTCAAAATCTTTCCCTATAATCTTCGCTAAAACCAGCTGAAACCTGATGAGGAAGCATAGACAT
>CACXJZ010000017.1 GCA_902768105.1 uncultured Prevotellaceae bacterium | reverse complement strand
GAAGAGTGACTACTTCGGCAAGTATTACGGCCGTGCAGTCAGAGTATCAACGCTGAACACGCGAGGACTGTCGGAGCACATCGCACAGCACGGCAGCGTCTGGACCGTGGACATCGTGGAGGGCATCCTGCGCAAGCTCGCCACCTGCGTGCCGGAGCTGGTAGGCCAGGGCGTGGCGGTGAAGCTGGACGGACTGGGCACGTTCTTCCCGACGCTGGAGAACAAGAAGGAGGGGGCCGACACGGTCGAGGACTTCGACGTGGCAGAGAACATCGTGGGTGTGCACATCCGCTACACGCCGCTGAAGCCCCGCAGCGTGGTGGAGATCACGAAGACCACCGTGGACGGCAAGGTGAAGCGCACGCAGCGCTACACGCCCGTGGACCAGTGGGTGGAGCCGACACCTTAGCCCCACCAAACCTCCCCTGAAGGGGAGGCTCCAGCCTCTCCAAACCTCCCCAGAAGGGGAGGCTTTTTTGTGCCAAGATGAAAGAAAAACGTAATTTATTTTGTATTTTGCCTGCTATTTTGTAATTTTGCAGCCGATTTTAAACTTAAACATATATTGTAGATATGACTGTTCGCTCGTATGAGCAGGGCGTGACGGGTTTTGAGATTGCCGAGAGCATTTCGCCGGCTCTGGCACGCGACGTTCTGAGTTGCGCAGTGAATGGCGAGACTGTCGAGTTGAACCGCCCCATCATGGAGGATGCACAGTTTGAGCTCTTCAAGTGGGACGACGAGCAGGGTAAGCACACGTTCTGGCACACCAGTGCGCACTTGCTGGCCGAGGCATTGCAGGAGTTGTATCCTGGCGTGCAATTCGGTTTCGGCCCTGCCATCGAGAACGGTTTCTTCTACGACGTGCTGTTGAAAGACGGTGAGAGTATCAAGGAGAGTGACTTCCCGAAGATTGAGGAGAAGATGCGCGAGCTGGCTGGCAAGAAGGAACCCGTGGTACGCCGTGAGGTGCCCAAGGCAGAAGCCCTGAAGGAGTTTGCTGCCGACGGTCAGACCTACAAGTGCGAGCACATTGAGCAGGACCTCGAGGACGGAAGCATCACCACATACACGCAGGGCTCGTTTACTGACCTCTGCCGCGGTCCGCACCTCGTGAACACGGGCGCCATCAAGGCCATCAAGCTGACGAGTGTTGCCGGTGCCTTCTGGCGCGGTGATGCCACGAAGCAGCAGCTGCAGCGTCTCTATGGTATCTCGTTCCCCAAGAAGAAGATGCTTGACGAGTATCTCGTCATGCTGGAGGAAGCCAAGAAGCGCGACCACCGTAAGATAGGCAAGGAGATGGAGCTGTTTATGTTCTCCGAGAAGGTGGGCAAGGGTCTGCCCATATGGCTGCCGAAGGGCACTGAGCTGCGTCTGCGTCTGCAGGACCACCTGCGCAAGGTGCAGAAGCGTTTCGGCTATCAGGAGGTTATCACTCCGCACATTGGCAGTAAGAACCTCTATATCACCTCTGGTCACTGGGACCACTACGGCAAGGACTCGTTCCAACCCATCACCACCCCCGAGGAGGGTGAGGTTTACATGCTGAAGCCCATGAACTGTCCGCACCACTGCGAAATCTTCGCTTGGAAACCCCGTTCATATCGTGACCTGCCCCTGCGTATTGCTGAGTTCGGTACGGTCTATCGTTACGAGCAGTCAGGTGAGCTGCACGGTTTCACTCGTGTACGCTCGTTCACGCAGGACGATGCCCACATCTTCTGCCGTCCCGACCAGGTGAAGCAGGAGTTCCTGAACGTGATGGACATCATCGGCATCGTGCTGACCGCCTTCGGATTTAACTTCGAGGCACAAATCTCGCTCCGCGATCCTAACGACCACGACAAGTACGTGGGAACCGACGAGGACTGGGCACTGGCTGAGAAGGCTATTGTCGAGGCCTGCGAGGAGAAGGGCCTGCCTGCCAAGGTAGAGTACGGTGAGGCTGCCTTCTATGGTCCGAAGCTCGACTTCATGATCAAGGATGCCATTGGCCGTCGCTGGCAGTTGGGCACCATTCAGGTGGACTACAACCTGCCCAAGCGCTTCCAGCTGGAATATACCGACGAGGACAACCAGAAGAAGACTCCTGTCATGATTCACCGTGCACCGTTCGGAAGTCTGGAGCGCTTCACGGCCGTGCTCATCGAGCACACCAGCGGTCACTTCCCCCTGTGGCTCACGCCCGACCAGGTGGCCATCTTGCCTTTGTCAGAGAAGTACAACGACTATGCTTTCTCCGTGATGAAGCAGCTTGACCTGGCCGGTGTCCGCGCTCAGGTTGATGACCGCAACGAGAAACTGGGTCGTAAGATTCGTGACAACGAACTGAAGCGCATCCCCTTTATGCTCATCGTGGGCGAGAAGGAAGCTGCTGAGGGTCTTGTCAGCATGCGTCAGCAGGGTGGTGGCGAACAGGCCACGATGACCATTGCTGAGTTTGCGAAGAAAATCAACGACGAGGTGGCTGAAATGACCAAGGACTTCTAATGGAGTTTCTACAAAGAGCACAATTACTGTTGGGCGACGACGTCATGGAGCGTGTCGCCCAACAGCGTGTTATCGTCTTTGGCTGCGGCGGGGTAGGGTCGTGGTGCATCGAGGCATTGGTACGCTCCGGCATCCGTCAGATTACGCTGGTGGACTTCGACCGTGTGGCCCCTAGCAACATCAACCGTCAACTCATGGCGACACAGGAGACCGTGGGACAGGTGAAGGTGGAGGCCATGCGTGACCATCTGCTCACCATCAACCCCGAGGCGGAGATCATCATCCGCAACGAGACCTACTGTGCCGACAGCGCTGACTGCTTCCCGCTGGACGAGTATGACTACGTGATTGATGCCATTGACTCGCTGGCCGACAAGCAGCTGCTCATAGAACGGGCTACGCGCTCGAAGGCGGTGCTTTTCTCGTCGATGGGTGCTGCGCTGAAGGTTGACCCGACGCGTGTTCAGGTGGCTGAATTCTGGAAGGTGAAGGGCTGTCCTCTTGCCCGCGCCCTGCGTCAGAGATTCAAGAAGTCAAAGACTTTTCCTGCCCGCAAGTTCCAGTGTGTGTTCAGCGACGAGGTTGTTTTAAGGAGGGAAGGAGAGAAGGAGAGAAGGAGTAAGGAGGACTCTACTCCTAACGGCAGTTTGGTGCACATCACCGCCATCTTCGGCTTTACTCTGGCGGGACTGGTGCTCACGGCCGTGAAAAACAAAGCATAAACTTTACTGTTAAGAAAAAAGAAAAATACAAATGAGACATATTATATTATTATTGCTGCTGATGGCACCGTCGTTGTCGGCAATAGCAGACGACGGAAAAAAACTGACGGGTACGGTCATCGGCACGGAGATATCGGTGGACTATACAACGCTCAAGGAGTCAACGACGGCCAACACCCGCGAGATGGCCTTCGACGGGGACCTTAACACCTGTTTCGCCTCGTATGAGCGCAGCTACACATGGGCTGGACTCGACCTCGGTTCGAAGCATATCATCACGAAGGTGGGATGGGCGCCCCGCAACTACGCTACCGGTCCCAAGCGTGTGCAGCTGGGCGTGTTTGAAGGTGCCAACCGCGAAGACTTCATGGATGCACTGCCGCTGTATATCATCACCGAAGAGGGCGTCATCGGGCAGATGTCGTATGCCACGGTGAACTGCTCGCGCGGTTTCCGCTATGTGCGCTATGTCGGTCCGTCGGATGTGCGTTGTAATGTTGCCGAACTGGAATTTTATGGCGTAGCAGGTGAGGGCGACGACACGCATCTGAGCCAGTTGACCAACCTGCCTACGGTCAGCATACACACGCTGAATGGCGAGATTCCCTACGACAAAGAACATGATATACAGTCGCAGATAGCCATCATCTCGGACAATGGCACGAAGCTGTTGTACCAGCCCGGCGGCATTCGTGAACGTGGCAATACGTCGCGTGCGTTCCCCAAAAAGCCTTACCGCATCAAGTTCGAGAAGAAGCAGAACGTGCTTGATGCCCCTGTGAAGGCGAAGAAGTGGACGCTCATCAATAACTACGGAGACAAGACGCTGATGCGTAACCTGCTGGCCTTCGACCTGAGCCGCAGGATGGGTATGCCCTACACGCCGTATGGTGCCGCTGTCGATGTGCTGCTCAATGGTGAGTACAAGGGCTGCTATCAGTTGTGTGACCAGATAGAGGTGAACCCCGGGCGCGTGGAGATTACCGAGATGACGCCTGAGGACAACTCCGGCGAGGCCTTGACGGGTGGCTACTTCATTGAGGTGGATGCCTATGCCAACGATGAGACGTCGAAGTTTACGTCGATCATGGGTAACCCCGTGACCATCAAGTCGCCCGACGAGGATAAGATTACCAACGAACAGCACGAGTACATCCAACAATACTTCAACATGATGGAGAAGGACTGGAAAACGTATCTGGACCTCAACACCTTCCTGCGCCACTTCTTGGTGGGCGAGCTGTCGGGCAACAGCGATACCTACTGGAGTACCTATATGTATAAGGACCGTGGTGAGGACATCATCCATACCGGTCCTGTGTGGGACTTCGACCTGGCCTTTGAGAATGATCAACGTTCATATCCCATCATGGAAATGACAGACTATGTCTATGCTACAACTGGTAGTTGTGCCGGTAACATGAGGATGTTTGTGAACAGCATTGTCAAGGACGACGAAGACGTCAAGGCACAGTTGCTGGATATCTGGGACGAGGTGCGCCAGGGCGGACTGACAGCAGAGAGCATGACGGCCGACATCGACCTGATGGAACAGCAGTTGCAGCAGTCGCAGAGACTGAACTTCCTGCGCTGGCCCATCATGGACGAGATTGTGCACGGAAATCCGGTGATTTGGGGCAGCTACGAGGCCGAGGTGCAGAACGTGCGACGCTACGTGCAGGAGCGTATTGTGTGGATGGATAACAAGCTGGGTTATACTTATATACCTTCTGGTATACTTCCTTCGCCTTCCACTCTTTATCCAGCATCCTCAGCCATCTACACCCTTGATGGCCGCTACGTTGGAAATAAGGTTCAGGACCTGTCTGCCGGTATCTATATTGTGGGTGGTAAGAAAGTCATAATACGTTGATTTTAAAAATAATTGGGATTTTATTTGGTAATTTGCTCACTTATTTGTACCTTTGCAGCCGATTTTGGAAAAAATTGAACTAAAAGTAGTTAATGAAGAACGACAACATGAAGAATCAGTACCGCGTGAATGAGCAGATTCGCGTTCGCGAGGTACGTATTGTGGGTGACGGTGGAAGCACTGTTGTTCCTACACGTCAGGCACTTGACATGGCCCGCGAGCAGGGTGTTGACCTCGTGGAGATCTCGCCCAATGCGCAGCCGCCCGTATGCCGACTCATCGACTACTCGAAGTTCCTCTACCAGCAGAAGAAACGCCAAAAGGAAATGAAGGCGAAGCAGGTGAAGGTAGAGGTGAAGGAAATACGCTTCGGACCCCAGACCGACGAGCACGACTACCAGTTCAAGCTGAAGCATGCGAAGGAGTTCCTGGAGGAAGGCAACAAGGTTCGTGCCTATGTGTTCTTCCGTGGTCGAAGCATCCTGTTCAAGGAACAAGGCGAGGTGCTGCTGCTGCGTTTTGCCAATGACCTGGAAGAGTTTGGTAAGGTAGAATCGATGCCGAGTCTCGAAGGTAAAAAGATGTTCCTCTATCTGACTCCCAAGAAAGCTGGCGTGACCAAGAAGAGTCAGCAGAAACGTGACAACGAGCGTCGCGAGGCTGAGGCCAAGGAAGCTGAACGTCTGGTTGAGGAGGCAGAGAAACCCGCTAATGGTGGTCTGTTTGCCAACGCCAAAATCAGTGCCGATGTGCTGAAGAAGCTGACGGGGGGGGAAGAGTAAAGAAAAAGAAGGCGTCGCGCCTGGTATATGCGTAGTCGCCGATTATTAATAACAATTTAAATTATAAAACAATGCCAAAAGTTAAGACAAACTCCGGAGCGAAGAAAAGATTCTCGTTCACTGGAACAGGTAAGATTAAGAGACATCATGCTTACCACAGCCACATTCTCACCAAGAAGACCAAGAAGCAGAAGCGTAACCTCTGCGGTTCTACGCTCGTTGACGTTTCTAACATGAAGCAGGTTCGCGACCTGTTGTGTCTCCGTTAAACCTATTGTCAAACATTTAAAAAGTAAAGAAAACTATGCCAAGATCAGTTAATCATGTTGCTTCAAGAGCAAAGAGAAAGAGAATTCTGAAACTTACACGTGGTTACTTCGGTGCCCGTAAGAATGTTTGGACAGTAGCCAAGAACACTTGGGAGAAGGGTCTCACCTATGCATACCGTGACCGCCGTAATAAGAAGCGCACCTTCCGCGCACTGTGGATTCAGCGTATCAACGCTGCCGCTCGTCTGGAGGGTATGAGCTACTCTGCACTGATGGGTGCACTGAATAAGGCCGGTATCGAGATTAACCGCAAGGTGCTTGCTGACCTCGCTGTCAATAACCCCGAGGCTTTCAAGGCCATCGTAGCAAAGGTAAAGTAAATTTAATCTGAACCGAATAAAAAGGGCTGTATCTTTTGGAATACAGCCTTTTTTTATTCCTAGGCTTTCCTATGTTGTTCTAGGACTTTCTTGGACTTTTCATACTAAGCGAGATGCGATTCCTTCTCAAGTCAATACCCACGACGCGCACGCGCACATGCTGGTGCAGGCGCACCACCTGCGTGGGGTCGCTGACATAGCGGTCGGCCAGCTGCGAGACGTGAACCAGTCCGTCCTGATGAACGCCGATATCGACGAAGGCTCCGAAGTTGGTAATGTTGGTCACGATGCCAGGCAGCACCATTCCCTCGTGCAGGTCGTCGATGGTCTGTACCGAGGGGTCGAACTCAAACTCTTCTATCTGCTCGCGCGGGTCGCGCCCGGGCTTCTCCAGCTCCTTCATGATGTCCGTAAGGGTAGGGATGCCCACCTCGGCGGTCACATACTTCTTGATGTCGATGCTGGAGCGCTTCTCCTTATTATTAATAAGCTCGCTCACGCTACAGCTGCAGTCCTTCGCCATCTGCTCCACCAGGGTGTAGCACTCGGGGTGAACGGCGCTGTTGTCCAACGGATTCTTGGCCTCGGGAATGCGCAGGAAACCCGCACATTGCTGGAAGGCGGCAGGTCCCAGTCGCGGCACTTTCTTCAGTTGCGCACGACTCAGGAAGGCTCCGTTTTCGCGACGGTAATCGACGATGTTCTGCGCCAATACGGGACCCAGTCCGCTCACGTAGGTCAGTAGGTGTTGCGAGGCGGTATTCAGGTTGACGCCCACCTGGTTGACACAGCTCTCCACCACGTGGTCGAGCGAGTGCTTCAGCTGTGTTTGGTCCACGTCGTGTTGGTACTGTCCCACACCGATGCTCTTAGGGTCAATCTTCACCAGTTCGGCCAGTGGGTCCATCAGTCGGCGCCCTATGCTTACAGCTCCGCGAACGGTCACGTCTTCATCGGGAAACTCGTCGCGTGCCGCCTTCGATGCGGAATAGACGGAAGCGCCGTCTTCGGAAACTACGAAAACGGAGAGCCTCACCCCCGACCCCTCTCCAAGGGGAGAGGGGAGTGATTGGATACTGTCCTCTACAAACTCCTTCGTCTCGCGACTGGCGGTACCGTTGCCTATGGCGATGGCCTCGATGTGGTAGTTGCTAATCATCTGCTGCAGGTGAATGGTAGCCTGCATACGGTGGTTGATGGGAGGGTGGGGGAAGATGGCCTCGTGGTGCAGCAGGTTGCCCTGAGCATCGAGACACACCACCTTACAGCCCGTGCGGAAGCCTGGGTCGATGCCCATCACGCGCTTCTGTCCCAGCGGAGCAGCCAACAGCAGCTGGCGCAGGTTTTCGGCAAACACGCGGATGGCCTCCTCGTCGGCCTTCTCCTTGCTCAGGTTTGCAAACTCCGTTTCAATGCTGGGCAGCAGCAGTCGCTTGTAACTGTCCTCAACAGCCTCCTCCAGCAGTCGTCGGCAGGCTCCTCCTCCTTTGGGAAGGCTTCTCTTTAATCGCTCTATGGCATCTTCGTCTTCGATGGTGATGTTGACGCGGAGAATGCCCTCGCCCTCACCACGTCGCATGGCCAGCAAACGATGGCTGGAGCAGCGTTTCAGCGGTTCCTCCCAGTCGAAGTAGTCGCTGAATTTCTGCGCCTCGTCGGTATCTTTCTTGGCCTTGATGACCTTCGAGACGATGAACGCCTCGCGGCGGAAGGCAGCTCGCACGCTGTTGCGGTTGTGCTCGTCCTCGCTTACCTGTTCGGCGATGATGTCCTGGGCACCCTTGAGACAGTCTGCAACGGTCAGACCGTCATGCAAAAACCTTTTTGCTGCTTCTTTCGGGTGCTGTTCGCGTTGTAGCAGCAACAGCTGGGCCAGCGGCTCCAGTCCCTGTTCGCGGGCTACCTGTGCCCGGGTGCGGCGACGGGGCTTGTAGGGCAGGTAGATATCCTCCAGCGTCGTCAGCTCCCAGCAGTCGTCTATGCGCCGCTGCAGCTCGGGTGTCATCTTTTCCTGCTCCGTAATGGTCTTCGTGATGGTCTCCTTGCGCTTGGCTATCTCATGCAGTCGCTCAGCGCGGTCGCTGATGGCCGTTATCTGTACCTCGTCGAGGCCGCCCGTCCGCTCCTTGCGATAGCGTGAGATAAACGGTATGGTACAACCCTCGTCAAGCAGTTTGAGTGTGTTCTCCACCGCGTGCTCGTTCAGGTGTAGTTCGGCGGCAATAAGCCGTGTGAATGTCTTAATCAGTTCCATAGTTTAATAATTTGTCTGCAAAGATACAAAGAAATATTGCAGGATTCAAGAATTTTGATTAATTTTGCAGCAAATTATTCGAAATGGTATCAGTAGAGAACTTGAAAGTGGAGTTCGGTGTGAAGCCGCTGTTCGAGGGTGCATCGTTTGTGGTGAACCCTAAAGACCGCATTGCGTTGGTCGGAAAGAACGGTGCCGGCAAATCGACACTGCTGAAAATCATCAGTGGACATCAGCGTCCAACAGCTGGTATTGTGAGTATGCCGCAGGAGACGAGTGTAGGTTACCTGCCTCAGGTGATGAAGCTGGCTGACGACACCACAGTACGAGAGGAGGCACAAAAAGCTTTCGCTGACGTGGCAGCCTTGGCCGCCCGTGTGGCTGAGCTGGAACGGCAGATGAGTGAGCGCACTGACTACGAGAGCGAGAGCTATATGACGCTGGTCGAACGCTATACGCTGGAACATGAACGTTATCTGATGACGGCTCCTGAAAGTCAGGAGGCAGAACTTGAGCGGACGCTTCTGGGACTGGGTTTCCTACGCAGTGACTTCGACCGTCCGACAAGTGAGTTCTCTGGTGGCTGGCGCATGCGAATAGAACTGGCAAAGATTCTGTTACAGCGTCCTGATGTGTTGTTGCTCGACGAACCCACAAACCATCTGGATATTGAGTCGATACAATGGTTGGAACAGTTGTTGGCCGCATCATCATCCGCGGTGATGTTGGTGAGTCATGACCGTGCGTTTATCAATAATGTTTGTAACCGTACGCTGGAAATATCGTGTGGCAGGGTTATTGACTATAAGGTGAAGTACGACGAGTATGTGGTGTTGCGCAAGGAACGCCGTGAACAGCAGCTGCGTGCCTACGAGAACCAGCAGAAGGAGATGGCTGACATGAGGCAGTTTATTGAACGCTTCCGCTATCAGGCCACGAAGGCTGTACAGGTACAGCAGAAAATCAAGCAACTGGAGAAAATCGTACCCATTGAAGTTGATGAGGTTGATAACTCGGCCTTGCACCTGAAGTTCCCGCCCTGCCTGCGTTCAGGTGACTATCCTGTGATCTGTGACGAGGTGCGCAAGGAGTATGCCCACGTGGTGTTCGACCATGTCAACCTGACCATCAAGCGTGGTGAGAAAGTGGCCTTTGTGGGTAAGAACGGTGAAGGTAAATCGACGCTTGTCAAATGTATTATGGGTGAGATACCCTTCGAAGGAAAACTGAAGATTGGACATAACGTGCAGATAGGCTATTTTGCACAGAATCAGGCACAGCTGCTGGACGAGAACCTGACAGTCTTCCAGACGATTGACAACGTGGCAAAGGGTGAGATTCGCCTGAAGATACGTGACATCCTTGGCGCGTTTATGTTTGGTGGCGAGGCATCAGACAAGAAAGTGAAGGTGTTGAGCGGTGGTGAACGTAGTCGTCTGGCTATGATTCGTTTGTTGTTGGAACCCGTCAATATGCTGATTCTTGACGAGCCGACAAACCACCTTGACATGGCTTCAAAGGACGTGCTGAAAGAGGCGATACGTGCTTTTGACGGTACGGCTATTATTGTCAGCCACGATCGTGAGTTCCTTGACGGACTTGTGACGAAAGTCTATGAGTTTGGCGGAGGTAAGGTGCGCGAACACTTGGGTGGCATCTATGACTTCTTGCAGAGCCGTCAGATACAAGAACTGAGTGAGCTGGGAGCAGCGCGTACTGCTCCTATAGCGTCTGAAGTGCCCGTAGAGAAGAATAGTGCAAAGCAGGACTATGCTGCGCATAAGGAACAGCAGCGCCGTTTGCGGAAGGCAGAGCGTGCCGTTGAAGAGAGTGAACGGAAAATCAGCGACATGGAACGCCGTCTGAAGGAATTGGACGACCTGCTGATGAATCCTGAGAATGCCTCTGATATGGTGCTTGTTACTGAATATACCTCGACCAAGCGTGCTCTTGATGAAGAGGTTGGACGTTGGGAACAACTGTCGGAAGAACTTGAGTCATTGAACATTCAAGATTAAATATTAACATTATAATAATAACGTGATGAAAAAACTATTAACAATGATGGCAATCGCATCGGTGACGCTGACCGCACAGGCTCAGACGTCGCTGAGGTCAGGCATAGACTTGACTGACTTGAACACGACGGTCGCTCCGGGCGCCGACTTCTACGAGTATGCTTGTGGTGGATGGATGAAGAAGCATCCGCTGCCTGCAGCCTATTCACGCTATGGTAGCTTCGACAAACTGGGCGAAGACAACAACAAGCGCATTAACGGTATCCTGACAGACTTGCTGAACAATACCTATGAGCAGGGTACCATAGAACAGAAACTCTCTGATCTCTACAAGCTGGCGATGGACTCCGTGCGTCGTGAGCGTGAGGGTGTTGAGCCCGTGATGCCGCTGTTGAAACAGATGGAGCAGACCAAGACGGTACAGAAATTGTTTGACCTGCACCTGACGATGGCTCCTTATAGCGGTTCTCTCTTCTTCGGTTCCTATATAGGTGCCGACGAGAAGAATGCCACGCAGAATATTCTGAGCATCAGTCAGGGTGGTATCACGCTTGGACAGAAGGAATATTATTTGGACAATGACGAGGCAACGGCCAAGATTCGTGAGGCCTACAAGTTGCATATTGTACGCATGTTCCAGTTGTTCGGTTTCAAGAAGGCCGTTGCTAACAAGAAGATGAAGAATATCATGAAGGTGGAAACGGCATTGGCTAAGGTTTCAAAGTCACGTACCGAACTGCGTGACCCTATAGCCAACTATAATAAGATGACGTTAGCTGAGTTTAACAGCAAGTATCCGCATCTGCAGTTGGAGCGCCAGATGAATGCAAAGGGCATAGAGAGCCGTTACATACAGGAAATGATAGTCGGACAGCCTTCGTTCATGGAAGGTGCCGACCTCGTGTTCTCACGTCTGAGTGATGCTGAAATGCGTGACTACATGGAGTGGCGTCTGATTAACAGCTCTGCCGATTACCTGAATGAGGAAGTGGCTGAGGCGGACTTCGATTTCTTTGGTCGTACCATGTCGGGACGCAAGGAGAACCATCCGCGCTGGCGTCGTGCCACCAATCAGGTGCAGAGTGTAATGGGGGAGGCCTTGGGTCGCATCTATGTTGAGAAGTATTTTCCTGCTTCATCAAAGGAGCGTATGAAGGAATTGGTACATAATCTGCAGATTGCGTTGGGTGAACGTATCGCCGCCCAGGACTGGATGGATGATTCGACCAAAGTCAATGCCTTGCTGAAACTGAGCACATTCTATGTAAAAATAGGCTATCCTGATAAGTGGACAGATTTGTCGAAATTGACCATCGACCCCAGTAAATCGTATATAGAAAATATGCGTCAGTGTCGCCTGTTCTGGAACCAGTGGCAGATAGAACACACGGCAGGAAAACCTGTTGACCGTGATGACTGGTACATGACTCCGCAGACGGTGAATGCCTACTATAACCCTACCACGAACGAAATCTGCTTTCCAGCTGGTATTCTGCAAGTTCCGTTCTTTGATGCTACGGCTGACGATGCCTTCAACTATGGCGCTATCGGTGTTGTTATCGGTCATGAAATGACGCATGGATTTGATGACCAGGGACGCCGTTTCGATAAGGATGGAAACATGCATGACTGGTGGAAGGAAAGTGACGCTCAGAACTTCATAACACGTACCGATAAATATGCCGATTTCTTCTCGGCTATCAAGGTGTTGCCCGACCTGAATGGCAATGGACGTCTGACGCTGGGTGAGAACCTGGCCGACCACGGTGGTCTGCAGGTTGCTTTTGCAGCCTTCAAGAATGCTACCAAACTTAATCCACTTCCGGTCATTGACGGACTGACACCCGAGCAGCGTTTCTTCTTGGCTTATGCCGGTGTGTGGGCTGGCAACATCACCGAGGCAGAAATCCGCAACCGTACCAAGAGTGACCCCCATTCATTGGGTCGTTGGCGTGTCAACGGAGCCCTTCCGCATATAGATGCATGGTATGAAGCTTTTGGCATAAAAGAGGGTGATGAGATGTACATTCCGAAGGAAAAACGCCTCTCTTTGTGGTAAAATATAGGTAAAATGAAAAAAAAGGCCGTCGTAAATGCAAATTTACGGCGGTTTTTGTTTTCTGTTTTTATTTTTTTTTATATCTTTGCAACTGTCTAACCATAGAATTCATATGTTAAGCGAAGATTTTACCAATATAGAGAAAACGAACAGGGCGCCTAAAACGATTCGTCCTGAGCTGCAAAGAACATTAGAAGAGCCTGAGGAACAGCAGGTTCAACAGATGCAACAGCAGGCTGCTGAAGTCATCCAGTGTTCCCATTGTGGAGCGGAGAATGAAGTTGCTGCTATGTTCTGTGCTTCGTGTGGAAAACCCTTGCATACGACATCATGCCCGAATTGTGGTGCAGAAATAGACCCAGATGCAGACTATTGTGAAACTTGTCATCGCTATGTTCGTACGGAAGTATGTTCTTTCTGTGGCTCACACTTAGGAGGAAATGAGGCATATTGTCCTGAATGTGGCAGTCCACGAGGCGGTATTGTGTGTCCTGTTTGTCGCACTTTGAACAATTTTGCATTCTGTAAGCAGTGTGGTACTGCTTTAACGCAAGAGGCAAAGCAGCTGGTCAAGGAACTGCAAGCCAATCCCGACTATAAGGAACTGATTGATGTCGTTTCGGAATATACTAAACTGGATGACATCCTTCCATATAACTCAGAACGTGATGTGGTCAGGGAACAGATGAATGCACAGCTTCGTGAGCGTGTGCTCAAACTGTTGGCCAGAGACAAGGGAATAGCCAATCCCGATATCCCATCGACGGCCTCCCAGCGTATGACGAAAGAGGAGTTGGCTGAGAAAAAGGCTGAGAAGGTCAGGCTGCTCTCCGCTATTCTTGACAAGCTGGCGGTTCCAGAATCAGCATCACCTGTAATGGCACGTAACTACGCGATGGCCAGTAAGCCTGTTGGCATCAGACTGGCATGGGTGTGCAATTACAAACATGCCATGCATAGCAGCCCCTGTGGTTGTGCCAAGCCACAGTTAGGTGGAAAGTGGGTTATCTTGGGAAAGAATACTAAAGCAGAAATAAAAGACGACAATAAATAATGGATCAGACGCTAAGATCAAAAACTCTAAGACCGGCCGAGAACGGTGGTGGTGGAGCAACCATTAGAACGGCTGCTGTACCCCAGAATGCGTTAGGAACAACACAACGGTCAACTTCAGATGTGAAGAAAACGGATCTGAATGCAGATGTCTTTGTGTTGAAAGGCCGTCAATATACGAATATCCGCTGCTTAAGCGATAATTCGGGAGAGGCTCAGGTTTATCTCGTTGAGCGAGGTGGACGTGAGTTTGTTCTTAAAATATATTACCCCCACTTTGTTGTCAAGAGGACGCTGCTTAGAATCATCAGAAATATGGAAATGGAGATGATTATGAAGCTGATGGACTTCGGAAAAACGTATGTAGAGGGTAAAAACCGTGACTACGAGTTGATGGAGTATCTGGAGGGGGGTACGTTGAATGATACCCATGCTAATGGTAATATGGATCTCTTCCGCAGGGTTGCTTTGCAGGCTGCAGCTGCACTTGCCTATTGCCATAACAATGGTATCATCCATAAGGATATTAAACCATCAAATTACTTTTTCAGAGACAAGGAGCATACCGAGGTGGTATTGGGTGACTTCGGCATTTCGTCTGTTATGGCAGAAGATGAGAAGGTTCATCGTACGACGCAGGCCCGCACTCCGGTCTATGCCGCTCCAGAGATGTATAGCGACGTGATTGATGGCGTGGTAGAAATTACTCCTGCCGTCGATTACTATTCTCTTGGTATTACGCTGATGACTTTCTGGTTGGGCGAAAATCCGCTGAGTTCTAACGAGCGTCTGATGATGCGTCGGAAAAATGAAGGACGTCTTCCCAAAATCAATGAATTGCCTGAAAGGGTGAAAATCATTGTGCAGGGACTGACGGCAGTGAATCCCCAAAACCGTTGGACTTATGAGGAAGTGGAACGCTGGTTCTTGGGTGAGACTCCTAATGTAGATGTCTCGTCGCCCATCCTTCGATACAAGAGTTTTATTGTCGATCCAGACAAGAATATTGTTGCCGACAATATTCATGAACTGATACCTCTTTTGCTCGAGCATGAACGTTTGGCAAAAGGCTACCTTTATGGTGGACGTCTGACCAACTGGTTGGAACAGTGTGGAAATCCTAAATTGGCAACTGTTGTCAAGGATATTGTACAGAACCGTTATCCGGCAGATCAGCATGCGGGTTTGATGGCTTCCATCTATGCAATGGAGCCAACGTATCCCTATAAGGATGTCAAGGGAAACCTTTGTGATGACGTACATAGTGTTGTTATTTCCATGCTGAGCTATATTGACGATTATAGCATACTGCTTCGTAATCGTAATGACAGTCTGTGGCTTTATCTGGAATCTCACTCTTCAGCGGACATTGACAGGTTGCGTGGCTATTTCGAGAATCGGAAAGGCTTTGAGGGACGTGTAGCCATATTACGTACCGCCTACGAAATAGACAAGGACATTCCGTTCTTGTCGAAGTATCCCTCATCAACGCTGGCTGATATTGTAAAGGCGTTTAGCCACAGTGACATCAGTGACGATGAATGGAGAAGCCTGACTGATGGTCGTCTGCTGTCGTGGATGTATAGTCACGAAGACCGTATGGCATGTGAGTCGCTCCGTATCATGACAGCAGGACAGCCTTATTCGAGACAATTGGCATATAAAGTTCTATATAATGTCTATCGTGATGCTGCCTATGATTTGAAGAACGCTGATACACCAGAAAAGGTTGGTGAGATTTTGAAGGAGTCTTTGGTTCGTTGGCAGGGTATGCCTGACAGCGAAATGGAGAAAGAAATAGAAGATTTTGCTGACCCCAATGGCCGTTTCGCATATTTTGCTCAGCTGCATGACTGGCTTCCGCAGTTGAGTGAAGCTACTCGCACCTTTGACATGAAGAGTGACGAGAATAGGGAACGTCTCAGTGCCTATGACTTACGTACGGCAGCATATCGGATGTGTCGTGTTCTTGGTGTTAAACCAGTTTATATTCTTTCCGATAATACTGTATTAGATGATGGTTTGGCAATAGATATGAACCTGTATCCGTTGATTAAAGCAGAAATGCGTGAAGGTTCGTTCTGCCAATGGCTGTCAGTATGGTATCATGAAGACCCATTCCGTGATTTTAGTGAGGAGTACAGCTATGAACGTATGCTGGAACAGTGGGTTATGAAACTTGGTGAGATTGACAAGCAGCAGTTATACTATCGTCGTTATATCAATGCCAAGGAAGAGACAACCAAGAAGATAAATGATGTCCGCGACAGTTATAACAAAGCATTACGTAAGGAAAAGATGTGGCAATACATCTTCTATGGCATGGTTGCTGTTTGGCTTTTGCTCGTCTTGATTGTCGGTATTTCCGGACGTCATTATTTAATGGGGCATTCGCTGTTTACCATTGGCATTCCCTTAGGAGGTATGTCTGCACTTATTGTTGCTGTGAGAGCCTATTTCCGCGGATATGGATTCATCTTCTCGTGTCTGTGGGGTGCATTGGGTCTGATGTCCTCTGCTATCCCTATCTGGACATTGAAGTATCTGAATCATTCGCATCCGGGATTGTTTATTCCTGCTATCGTACTCTTCACATTCCTTTATGTTGTTATCTGTTACTTTACGGATTTCAAGAATGAGAGTAAGGAAGACAATAAATTGGTGAACTCCCTCCTTACCGATGACATAAAGTCGGAGCTTTTGGAACCTCTTTATTATACGTTCAAGACAAAGTCATATCGTTATAAGAGTTCAAAGTTCGGGCTGCTGGATGATGTCCAGAATCAGGTTCATTCCTCAGCTGGCGAATCTGTATTGCATTATATGCTGTGGAGCGCGCTGGTAGCAGTCTTGATATTGGAGATGGTTATTTTCAGTCCTAAACTGATGAATGTAGGAAACCCCGATTTGGATAACTGGCGGCTCAGTCCTTCCCAGGTAGTTAAACAGATTCAGAAAGATGTAGAATAATGAAGTGTGAGCATTGTCAAAAGGAAAATAGGCCCATTGCCAAATTCTGTAAGTGGTGTGGCAAGCCTATTGTAACATCGAATGTCCTTGACCGTCTGGTAGGGCTTGACGATGTTAAGGCCCAGTTGAAGACAATTGTTGACACCTATACCTTCTTGCATTCACGCAAGGATATTGGTCCAGTACGGTTAAGTGTCAATGCCATTGTCATAGGAGAAACCGGCACAGGTAAGACGGCTTTGGCTGAGGTGCTTCGTGATTATTTCTATCAGCACAAAATTATTGAGAAACCTAAGTTGACCATGGTGGATGCAGTTGATTATTCCCGTTTTGTTGATAAGTGGGAAGACAACATCAAGAAAGCACGTCATGGCATCTTATTCTTTGACAATGTACAGAAACTTTTGCCTGATAAGTATTCCAATCAGGTGAATCCCCTTGACAAGCTGTTCGTCGAGATGGACCACTGGGATGATGATCCCATCGTGGTTATAGCTGGTCTGCCCAAGGGCCTTGAAGATTTCTTGGTTAGCAATCCAGCAGTGGCCAACCGTTTTAAATATACTTTCCGGTTACCGACTCCGGGACCTAAGGAGTTGAATGATATTTGTAAGATGGTACTTCATACGAAGTATGGCATAGATAACTATACTCCCGCTGCCGATAATAAGCTGCAACGTTATTTCAAGCATCAGGTTAAGATTAAGGATGAAACCTTTGGCTATGCCCATATTGCCAACAAGACGGCAGAAGACATCTTTACCTCTTTAATAAGTCGTGGTACTGACGTGGCGCGTGTTGAGGAAGCCGATATCAAGGGTTATGTTCCGGCTGACCGCTCGCTTGACGACATTCTGAGTGATCTCGATAAGTTTATCGGGATGGATGCAGTCAAGTCCGCTGTCCGTGAGATGGCATATGCTGTTCAGAATAGTCTTCAGCGAGCAGAACGTGGACTGGGTGAGCATGAGAAGATGGGTATGCACATCATTCTAACAGGTAATCCCGGAACAGGTAAAACCACCATTGCTCGTAAACTTGGTGAGATACTTGCAGCCATCGGCTACCTTGACAGTGGTCATGTGGTTGAGGTTGACCGTGCTCAGATGGTTAGCCAATATCAAGGAGAGACACCAAAGGTCGTTGACCGTTTATGTGACAAGGCTATGGGTGGTATTCTCTTTGTCGATGAGGCATATACTCTGGCGCCAATCAGTCAAGGCGGTGAGCGTGACAATCAAGGCGCGCAGGCTCTTGAGAAGCTGATGAAGCGAATGGAGGACGACCGTGGCAAGTTTGTGGTTATAGCTGCCGGCTATCGTACGGAGATGGAAAACCTCTTCCGTATCAATCCGGGCTTCAGAAGTCGTTTCAACTATTTCCTGAATATAGACGACTATACTCCTGAGCAGTTGTTCCAAATCATGTTAATGTTTGCCAAGGACAAAAAATATGTCTTTGCTCCGGAGGCTGAAGAATTAACCAGAAAGATGGTATCCGAGATGTATAACGCTCGTGACAAGGACTTCGCCAATGGACGTACCATGCGTCAGCTCTTTGACAGGATTTGCAGCAAACAGGCTGAACGCCTGCAGAAAGGTAATATCTCAACCATGTCGAATGAGCAGTTGATGAGCATTGAGGTTGCAGATATTCCATATGACGCTCCGCAGGCTGTTGACTATACAGAATGCCTTGCCAAGCTCGATGGTCTGGTAGGCTTGTCGGCTGTGAAGAAAGAAATAACCAATCTTGCGGCTTTCCTGAATCTGCAAGTCAAACGTGGTGAGCAAAACACATTCCAAGGGAAACACTACGTATTTACAGGTAATCCTGGTACAGGTAAGACTACGGTGGCTCGTATCATGTCGGAGGTGTTCCGTACACTGGGCATTGTATCCCGAGGCCAGTTGGTTGAAGCAGACCGCAGTAAACTGATTGCAGGTTACAGTGGACAGACGGCAATTAAGACAAATCAGCTGATTGATTCTGCGTTGGGCGGTGTGCTGTTTATTGACGAAGCCTATACGTTGAAGTCTAGTGATGGAGATACCTTTGGTGCCGAAGCCATCGATACGTTGCTGAAGCGCTTGGAAGATGATAGGGGTAAGTTCATCTGTATTGTGGCTGGTTATACAGACCAGATGCACGACTTCATTGACTCCAATCCTGGTCTAAAGAGTCGTTTCACGCAGACGATTCATTTTGATGACTATACACCCGATGAGCTGACGCAGATATTCCTCAACTTGGCAAAGGACAAAAACTTTACCGTTGACGAGGATACACAAGGTGCTGTTCACCGTCAGTTTGAGCAGCTTTACCTGCGCCGAGACAAGAATTTTGGCAATGCACGTGAGGCACGTCGTATCTTTGACGAGGCTGTTGAGAAGCAGAGCCAGCGTCTGATAGGTGAGATAGGCAATCCGCAGTTCAATGAGGCAGACATGTACCGCATTACCTCTGCTGACCTGCCGATTGCTCAAGCAGAAGAAGCTCGTCCGCTGGATGAGGTGCTCAATGAACTTGATGAGTTTGTCGGCATGCGCTCTGTCAAGAATATGATTCGTCGTCTGGCAGTGCAAAGTATGTTCATGAAGCAGCGTGCGGCAATGGGGGCAGGCAAGGTACAGCAGATGTCTATGAACTTCATCCTGACAGGTAACCCGGGAACAGGAAAGACGTCCATTGCTCGTAAGATGGGCGAGGTGTTGCAAAGCATGGAGATTCTTCCCACCGCTCGGGTTATTGAAGCCAGCCGTGCGTCGCTTGTTGGAAAGTATATGGGTGAGACGCCTAAGATTGTGAATAATATGTGCGATAAGGCTATGGGTGGTATCTTGTTTATTGATGAGGCCTATACGCTGACTGCCGAGCATGACCAGTATGGCAAGGAGGCTATCGATACGCTAATGAAGCGCATGGAGGACGATCGCGGCAAGTTTGTGGTCATTGCTGCAGGATATAAAGATAAAATGGAAGACTTCCTTGCTGTCAATCCTGGACTTGCTAGCCGTTTTACTCATAAGCTTCATATTGATGACTATAATGAGGACGAGCTGTTGGCTATCTTCAAGAAGATGGCAGCCAAGGATCAATATACATTGTCGCCTGCTGCTGAATTTAAGCTGATGGAGCTGATTTGTCGTAAGGTTGTCAGCAAGGACGAAACATTTGGCAATGCCCGTGAGATGCGTAATCTGTTTGATGCTACTGTCCAGCAGTTGTCTGTTCGTGTCTCTGCGCTTCCGCAATCAGAGGTTACAACGGAAACATACCAGCTGATACAGCCGGAAGATATTAAAGATGATGAGTTATGATTATATGTCCGACCTGTAAAGAAGAAATTGATAACGACTCCCGTTTCTGCGACCAGTGTGGCCAAGCTTTGGTCTATTGCAAGAGTTGTGGAAGAGTGGGGAAGGGACGCCGTTGCATCTATTGTGGTGGTCTTATGGTTTCTGCCGAAGAATTAGAGGCGAAGAACATGAGTTCACAGATGCCATTGAACACCGTACATAATCCCATTACGACACGTAATACCAGTTTACAGAGCATCATTACGTCAGGCTCTTCTCTTGTCATACCCATGCTAACCATGTATAACGGAAATCTTGATATACGTATCATCGGTGAGAATGGTGCTATTATTGGTCGTAAGCAAGGACCTTACAGTCATTTCTTTGCTGAAAACCTATACGTGTCGAGCGTCCATGCTCAACTGATATATACTAAGGAGTCTGGATGGTGTATTATTGACAAGCACTCCTCAAACGGTACAAAGTTGAATGACCGTCATCTACAGCCTGACATACCGATGTCATTGAAGACAGGCGACATTGTGACCATTGCTAATGTCAGTATGCAGATAACAGTTGAATAAGTAAAACCTATGAACAAGTATCTTTCATATAATGGAAAAGTTTATAATATCTGCCGCGAGTTATGTTGGTTGCATTAGAAGCAATAATGAGGACATGATTCTGGTGTGGGATCATTTCATTAGGAATGACAACTATCGTACGGAAATATGTCCGGATTCTATTGGCCGTTTTGCCATAGCCTTGGCTGACGGAATGGGAGGACATAATGCCGGCGAGGTGGCTAGCGAGGAAACGCTTTCTAATCTTCATTTCTTCCTGAACGACATGCCTGCAGGATTGTCTGCCGGTGACATGAATGAAATGATGTTTGAGTGGCTGAAGTCCATCAATAGTATCATTGAGTCGCGCGGAGTCAATAATCCGTCTATGAGTGAAATGGGCACAACGTTGGTCGGAATTATTTATTACGAGCACAAGTTCTACTGGTTGAACTGTGGTGACAGCAGGTTGTACCGCTTCCGTGACGGCGTCTTGAAGCAAATCTCCACGGACCATTCCCTGAACAGCATGACTGGAACCAAGAAGCACTCGAACATCATAACCAACTGTATCGGTGCTGGTTGCCGTTCTTCATATATTGATATGTATGAGTTCACAAACGATATTCATGTCGGTGACACCTTTATCGTCTGCTCAGATGGGCTGAACGATATGATACCCGATAGCGAGATAGAACAGTTAGCTGTCAAAGGAAGTGACGCCAACGTATTCTGTCAGGCAGCTGTCGAGGCTGGCGGCTACGATAACGTTTCAGTTTGTGTTATTAAAGTTGTATAATACGAAGCTATGCCATTAAGATTGCCTGACAGGTTGCCTGCCATTGAATTGCTAAAGCAGGAAAATATCTTTGTGATGGACTATTCGCGTGCTCACATGCAGGATATCCGTCCGCTGAAGATAGCTATCCTCAATCTCATGCCTCTTAAGATCACGACAGAGACAGACCTCATCCGTCTGCTTTCTAACACGCCTTTGCAGATTGAGGTGAACTTCATGAAACTGAAGAGTCACACGCCAAAGAATACTCCCATTGAACACATGATGATGTTCTATCGCGACTTCGAGGAGATGAAGAACGAGAAATATGATGGCATGATTATTACAGGTGCACCTGTGGAGACATTGGAGTTTGAAGATGTGTTCTATTGGGATGAGATGCAGCGTATCTTTGCTTGGGCACGTACGCATGTGACGAGTACCTTATACATATGCTGGGCAGCGCAGGCCGGGCTGTATTACCATTACGGTATTCCTAAATATCCGCTGCCGAAGAAGATGTTTGGCATCTTCCGTCAGCGTCCGTTGCTGCCCCAGTTGCCTATTTTTCGTGGTTTCGACGACGTGTTTAATATGCCACACAGCCGTCATACGGAAATTCATCGCGAGGATATTTTTGCGCATTCTGAATTGACGCTCATTGCCGACTCCGACGAATGTGGTGCCAGCATTGTGATGGCGCGTGGAGGACGTGAGTTCTTCATCACGGGACATCTGGAATATGCACCCAATACGCTTGATAAGGAATATCGGCGCGACAAGGACGTGCGCGACGATGTGGAGTTGCCTGTCAACTACTATCGTGATAACGATCCCTCGAAGGCTCCAGATGTCAGCTGGCGTGCTCATGCCAATCTGTTCTACAGCAACTGGATTAACTATTACGTTTATCAAGAGACTCCTTACGACATCAATAAGATTGAATGACGATGCGACGACTCGAACTGCTGGCTCCAGCCAAGAATCTGGAATGCGGCATCGCGGCCATTGACCACGGTGCCGATGCTGTCTATATTGGTCCCGAACGTTTCGGAGCCCGTGTGGCAGCAGGTAATTCCATCAGCGATATACGCCAGCTGTGCGAGTATGCCCATCGTTTTGCTGCTAAGGTTTATGCGACAGTCAACACGCTTATCTATGCTGATGAGCGTACTGACGTGGAGCGTCTGCTTTGGCAGTTATACGAAGCTGATGTCGATGCTGTGCTCATCCAGGACATGAGTATACTCGGCATGAACCTGCCACCCATTGCCCTTCATGCTTCGACGCAGGCAGACAACCGTACGGCCGCGAAGGTACGTCAGCAGTACGAAAGGGGCATGCACCGTGTGGTGCTGGCCCGTGAGTTGTCTGTTGACGAGATTGCCGCCATCCATGCCGCTGTGCCAGAGGCAGAACTGGAGGTCTTCGTGCATGGTGCGTTGTGCGTCAGCTATTCTGGCTGTTGTTATGCTTCTGAGTATTGCTTTGGTCGTTCTGCTAATCGTGGCGCATGTGCGCAGTTCTGTCGTATGGCATTCGATTTGCTTGATGCTGACGGTCAGGTGCTTGAGTATAACCGCTATCTGCTCTCATTGAAAGATCTGAACCAAATCGACACCCTGCAACAGCTTATTGATGCTGGTGCAACATCGTTTAAGATAGAGGGACGCCTGAAGGATATTGCTTATGTGAAGAACGTGACGGCTGCCTATAGCGAGCGGCTCAATGACATCATTCGTCATCATCCAGACCTCTATTGTCGTGCTTCGCTTGGACGCTGCATCTATACTTTCCAGCCAGACTTGAGGAAGAGCTTTAACCGTGGCTTCACTCATTACTTTCTGAAAGGACGTCAGCCTGACATCTTTTCGCCAGACACGCCCAAGGCTATGGGCGAGTTTGTGGGAACAGTGAAGGAGATTCGCGGAAACTCGTTTACTGTTGCCGGAACGTCACGTTTTGCCAATGGCGACGGGCTTTGCTTTATTAATAATAATGTTCGCGCACGCGAGCTAGAGGGCTTTCGTGTCAATCGTGCAGAGGGTAATCGTCTCTTCCCTTACCAGATGCCACGTTCCCTGAGTCCAGGAATGGCCCTTTATCGTAACGAGGATGTGGAGTTTGAGCGTTTGTTGTCGCGACGAAGCAGCGAACGTAAGATACCCCTTACGTTCCTGTTATCTGTCACGCCTACAGGCTTCTCGCTTTCGACTGACGGTGTCGTAGCCACTATTGATTGCGAACATCAGCAGGCAGAGAAACCACAGCGTGAGAACATCATCCGACAGTTGAAAAAGCTCGGTGGAACGCCTTATGAGTGCACAGAAGTGCAGATGTCAGAAGATTTTAACTTCTTTATTCCCAGTAGCTTGTTAACGAATCTGCGACATAGTTTGGTGGAACAATTGATGTCGTCGCAAGTTACGCGGCATGAAGCAAAACTGTCCTGCGCTGGGAATGTAATTGTCCCACGCTGGGAACGAGATTGTCCCACGCCGGGAACAAAACAGTCCCACGGTGGGATTATTCCGCTGATGGAGTGTCGTCATTGCCTTCGTTATGCCCTCGGTTACTGTTCGAGGCTGCATCGTAAGGCTCCTTGGCGTGAGCCACTCTCGTTGCGACTGGGTGATGGTCGTTGTTTCCGCTTGGAGTTCGATTGTAAAAACTGTCAAATGAATGTGTATGCGTAGTCGTTTATTGTTTTTTTGTCTCGCCGCTTTTTTACTTTGTTCCTGCTACAACCACGGGCAGCAGACGCCTGATGCTTGGGATTTGACGAAGGAGCAGATTGACAGTATCTCGTTCTCCACCACCCATCATTATACGCAGGGCTACAATTTCGTGGTCAACACTGATTCGCTGGTGTTGTTGAGCGACGAGGGCGACTCGCTTTTTGTCGTGAAGCACGACCGTCTGGTGGTGGCTGATATCAACATACAACCACAGGATACGATAGATTCCGTGTGGGTTAAGGTAGCACGTGACCAGCTGACGCTGGGATGGATGCGTGAATCGGAGATGCTGCGTGCCGTATCGCCAGACGACCCTATCTCCGAGTTCATCGATTTTTTTTCAGATTCGCATCTGCTCATCTTTTTGGCATTTGTTGCTATTGTGGATGCTGCCTACGGACTTTTCCGCCTGAATCGCCGCAAGGCCTACATCGTGCATTTCCGCGATGTCAGTTCGTTTTATCCCACGTTGCTCTGCCTGCTTGTGGCATCATCGGCAACACTCTATGCTACCATCCAGATGTTCACCCCTGAGACGTGGCGCCATTTCTACTACCACCCGTCGCTCAATCCCTTTGAGTTGCCTACCATTCTTTGCTGGTTCCTGTTGTCTGTGTGGGCCATACTCATTGTGGGCATTGCAGCACTCTTCGATTTGCAACGGCGGCTGACCTTGGGTGATGCTCTGCTCTACGTAGGTGGTCTGGTTGCTGTTTGTGCTGTCGATTATGTTGTGTTCAGTCTGACCACCCTTTGGTATGTGGGCTATCTGCTACTTGTGCTATACATAGCCTTTGCGCTTTGGCGCTATTTCCGCTTCTCCTATGAGCGTTACCATTGCGGACAATGCGGATTTCCCCTTCGTTCCAAGGGTGTATGCCCGCATTGCGGCGCATTGAACGAATAGAAGAGGTAAAAAATCCATATAAATGAGGATTGCAGGAGTGGAGGGAATATTGTACCTTTGCAGCCGAAATTTATATTAGAGACAAAGGAAATGAAAAAAAGAACATGTTTTTTAGGATTACTTCTGACGGCTACAGTGGTACCGGCAGGTGCTGTGGATATTGATACTAATGACACGTCGAAGGTTCAGAATCTTGATGAGGTCATCGTAGTAGCACAGCCCAAAGAAGCATTTGGCTTGCGTCTGCAACCCCTGAGCAGTAGCGTGATGACCAGTTATGAGATGCGCCGCTTGCAGATACACGACTTGAGCAGATTATCAGACTTTGTACCATCGTTTCAGATGCCGCAGTACGGCTCCCGACTGACGTCGTCGTTATACGTCCGTGGTATAGGAAGCCGCATCAACAACTCAGCCGTTGGCGTGTATTACGATAACATTCCCCTAATGTCGAAGTCGGCATACAATAATCATTTCTATATGATTGACCGTGTGGATGTGCTACGTGGCCCGCAGAGTACGCTCTATGGACAGAATACTGAGGGTGGACTGGTGCGTGTGTATTCGAAGAACCCCATGCAGTACCAAGGTACGGACATCCGCCTGAGCATTGGCAACGGCTTATACTCTAATGTCGAGGTGGCTCATCACCATCGTCCTTCAGACAAACTGGCATTTACCGTTGCAGGTTTCTACAGTGGACTGAAGGGCTTTATCGACAATCAGAATTTCTCCGACAAGAATGACCTGACGAACGAGGCTGGTGGCAAGGTACGACTCATCTTTGCCCCGAACCAGAAACTGAAGTTCGACTGGACGGCTGACTACCAGTATGTGAACCAGAACGGCTTCGGATACGGTGAGTTCCTGCCGTTAGGCACGAACGTGAACGCGGCACCTGGAGCCCCTAATGTTGCTAATGACGAGGTTCAGGACCCTGCCACAACTATCATGAACGGCTACAAGCGTAATATGCTGAATACGGGTTTGACCATTAGCTATGACATGCCGAACCTGCTCTTTACCTCAACCACCAGCTACCAGTTCCTTCAGGATAAGATGCTGATGGATCAGGACTATATGACGCCTGATTATCTGCAGTTGCAGCAGCTTCAGAAGATGAATGCCATTACGCAGGAATTTGTGTTGCGTAGCCGTGACAACAGTTGTTGGCAGCATGCCAGTGGCGTGTTTGGTGCTTATCAGTGGCTGAAGACTGATGCTCCTGTTCTTTTCGGTAATGCTATTACAGACCCCATCGGCAATGCCATTACCAATGCAATGACGAATTCCATGATTCAGAGTATGGTTGCAAGAGGAATGTCTCAGCAGGCAGCAGAGGCAGCTGTTGCCCGCATGGGTATCACCATGTCGGCAGAGATGGCTGTACCAGAGGTGTTCCATACGCCCACACTAAATCTTGGCGTGTTCCATGAGTCGAACCTCTTGTTGGGCGACCACCTGAAGTTGACACTCGGCCTGCGCCTGAACTATGACAAGGTGAAGATAGATTATGATGCCTTGGCATATATGAACATGACGGGTGGGACAGCAGAACGTCAGGCGACCTACCATCTGACTTCGCACTTGGTGGATAATCGTTCAAAAAATTATACGCAGCTGCTGCCGAAGTTTGGTTTGACATGGCAGTTCGACGAGAATCTGGGTAACGTCTATGCCCTCGTGTCAAAGGGCTACCGTATGGGCGGTTACAACATCCAGATGTTCTCTGACATCCTGCAGACCGACCTCAGCTACCATCAGCAGGATGCTATGCGTGGCGACTACGACGTGGAGCATACTGCACAGGACTACGATGCCATCGAGGAGACCATCAGCTATAAGCCTGAGGAGTCATGGAACTATGAGGTGGGTACTCATCTCAACCTCTTCGACGCTCGCCTGCATGCGGACGTTGCTTTCTACTACATGCAGATCCGAAATCATCAACTCTCGGTGATGAGTCCGCTGTATAACTACGGCCGCATCATGACGAACGCTGGTAAGAGCCACTCTTGTGGTATGGAACTGTCGCTGCGTGGCAGTGCCTTCGACAATGCCTTCGACTGGAGCGCATCGTATAGCTATACCAGTGCGAAGTTCGACGAGTATGATTATTTTGATATTAGTGTTAATACGTATGAGGCTCTTGTTAATACGGTTAATTATAAAGAGTCTTACAAGGACAACTACGTGCCCTTCGTGCCGCAGCACTCGTTTAGCGCTACGGGCGACTGGCATATAGAGAAGTTTACCCTGGGTGCCAACGTGACAGGACAGGGAAAGATTTGGTGGGACGAGGCAAATACGTTTAGCCAGAAGTTCTATGCCCTGCTGGGTGCCCACGCTGACTATGACTTCGGTCTCGTGCAGGTGAGTCTGTGGGGACGTAACTTGACCAACACAAAATACAATACGTTTGCTGTGGCTTCATTAGCAGCCGGTGGCACGCGCTACTTTGCGCAGAAGGCCAATCCGCTGCAGGTGGGTGTCGATGTGAACATACACTTCTAAACCCGCATCAGCTCACTCATTACCATGTCGCTTACGAATAAACCTTTACGGGTAAGACTGAGATGAGTGGTGAGTGGTGAGTGGTAAGTGGTGAGTTTCAGCAGCCCGTCGTCTAAAAAGCGGCGGGCATTTTTCATGCAGTAATCCCGTTGCTCATCAGTCAGTGTGTTGAGTTCGAGTCCTTCGCAAGTACGAAGGGCTACGGTGATGCGGTCGTTATAGTGTGTCCAACCCTCAATGAGTTCGCTGTCCTCTACAGGAGACTCATCATTCTCTATACGGCGGATGTACTCCTTGAGGTCGGATACATTCCATGAACGTACCCCCCCTGTCCGTAGGTCAACTTCCCCTTTCGGGGAGGTTTGGTGGGGCTTGTAAGAATGTGCTGCAGCCCCCAAGCCGATGTAGGGGATGTCGTTCCAATAGGAAGAGTTATGACGTGAGCGATAGCTGGGCTTGGCAAAGTTGCTGATTTCATAGTGCTCGTAGCCTGCTGCCGTCAACTTGTCAATCAATAGCTCATACATCGCCCGTTCTGTTTCTTCGTCTGTTGCTTCCTTTCCTTTTGTCATTTGATGCAAGGGAGTTCCTTCTTCCACCATGAGACAATAGGCTGAGATATGTTCTACGTTGAGGTTAAGTGCCGTATCAATATCACGCTCCCAATCGTCCAACGTCTCATTGGGAAAACCATACATTAGGTCGATGCTGATATTCCTGGTGCCAACCTGTCGTAGGTGACTGACTGCCTCATAAACCTGACAGCTGGTATGTCGACGGTTCAGAAATCGCAACCGTTTGTCATTGAAGGTCTGTACGCCCATGCTGACGCGG
Source organism: uncultured Prevotellaceae bacterium (assembly GCA_902768105.1). Classification (GTDB taxonomy): domain Bacteria; phylum Bacteroidota; class Bacteroidia; order Bacteroidales; family Bacteroidaceae; genus Prevotella. Next base: position 19,071 of record CACXJZ010000017.1, on the reverse strand, counting down.
TTGATTCCGAGCTGCGTCAATGCCTCAGCGTACTCAACTGTCACATCGTCAGGGTTGCACTCGATGGTAATCTCTGGGTTGGTGAGCGGAGCATATACCTTATTTATATATATAAGGAGCTGTTCCAACTGTGCAATGGTCAGTTGCGATGGTGTGCCGCCGCCCAGATATATGGTTTCTCTTCTCTCTCCTCTCTTCTCTCTCCTCTCTCCTCTCTTCTCCATCTCTCTGCACACCGCATCCACATACCTTTGCCGCTGCTCCAACATTGTCGTTGAATAGAAGCCGCAGTAGATGCAACGGGTCCTGCAAAATGGAATATGTATGTATAAACCTGCCATTCTGGGTGCGAAATTACTAATTATGTTTAATATTTGAAAGCTTTTCTTGGTTTTTCCATCTAAAATGACTAATTTTAGCCTCGCTTTTGAAATATAATAAACCTAAAACGATATTTTTATGAAAGTTTATCAAACTAACGAGATCAAAAACATTGCACTCATTGGCAGTGCGGGTAGCGGCAAGACTACTCTTGCCGAAAGTATGCTTTTCGAAGCTGGTATCATTAAGCGTCGCGGCACGGTAGAAGGTAAGAATACCGTCAGTGACTATTTCCCCGTAGAGCAGGAATATGGTTATTCAGTGTTCTCTACGGTTTTCCATGTTGAGTGGAACAACAAGAAGCTGAACATCATCGACTGTCCGGGTTCTGATGACTTCGTAGGTGGTTCCATCACTGCTATGAACGTTACTGACCAGGCTGTTATCCTCATCAATGGTCAGTATGGTCCTGAGGTGGGCACGATGAATGCTTTCCGTAACACGGAGAAGTTGAAGAAGCCCGTAATCTTCCTCGTCAATCAGCTGGATCGCGACAACTGCGACTTCGACCAGATTCTGGCTCAGCTGAAGGAAGTGTATGGTCCTAACTGTGTTCCTGTACAGTATCCTATTGTTACAGGTGCCGGCTTCAATAGTGTTATCGACGTGTTGCTGATGAAAAAGTATTCATGGAAGCCTGAGGGTGGTGCTCCCATCATCGAGGACATTCCTGCCGACCAGCTCGATAAGGCCAAGGAGATTAAAGCTGCCCTTGTTGAGGCTGCTGCTGCAGGTGATGATACGCTGATGGAGAAGTTCTTTGAGAGCGAAGATCTGACTGAGGACGAGATGCGTGAGGGAATCCGTAAGGGTCTTGTAACGCGTTCCATCTTCCCCGTATTCTGCGTTTGCGCAGGTCGTGACATGGGTGTACGTCGTCTGATGGAGTTCCTCGGCAACGTTGTTCCTTTTGTTAGCGAAATGCCTGTCGTCCAGAACACCGCTGGTCAGGATGTTCCTGCCGATGCTTCTGCCCCCACGTCGCTCTACTTCTTCAAGACCGGTGTGGAGCCCCACATTGGTGAGGTTTCTTACTTCAAGGTGATGAGTGGTGTCGTGAAGAGTGGTGATGACCTGACCAATGCCGACCGTGGCTCTAAGGAGCGTATCGGTACGTTGTATGCTTGTGCAGGTGCAAACCGTATTCAGGTGGACCAGTTGGTAGCTGGTGACATCGGTTGTACGGTGAAGCTGAAGGATGTAAAGACTGGTAACACCTTAAATGGAAAGGATGTTGAGAATAAGTTTGACTTCATCAAGTATCCTAATTCGAAGTTCTCACGTGCTATCAAGGCTGTGAACGAGGCTGAGACGGAGAAGATGATGGCCGCTCTGCAGAAGATGCGTCAGGAAGATCCGACGTGGGTTGTCGAGCAGTCGAAGGAGTTGCGTCAGATCATTGTTCACGGACAGGGTGAGTTCCACCTGCGCACGCTGAAATGGCGTATGGAGAACAACGAGAAGATACAGATTGAGTATATTGAGCCGAAGATTCCTTATCGTGAGACCATCACGAAGATGGCTCGTGCTGACTATCGTCATAAGAAGCAGTCGGGTGGTGCTGGCCAGTTTGGTGAGGTACACCTGATTCTGGAGCCTTATACTGAAGGCATGCCCGACCCGACATCGTTCAAGATTAACGGTCAGGAGTTCAAAATGAACATCAAGGGCAAGGAAGAGATTGACCTGGAGTGGGGCGGAAAGCTCGTCTTCATCAACTCTGTTGTCGGTGGCGCCATTGACCTTCGCTTCATGCCTGCTATCCTGAAGGGTATCATGGAGCGTATGGAGCAGGGACCGTTGACTGGTTCTTATGCTCGTGACGTTCGCGTCATCGTCTATGATGGTAAGATGCACCCCGTTGACTCTAATGAGTTGTCGTTCATGCTGGCAGCTCGTAATGCCTTCTCGGCAGCCTTTAAGGAGGCAGGCCCGAAGGTGCTCGAGCCTATCTACGACCTGGAGGTGCTCGTGCCTGGCGACTACATGGGTGATGTGATGAGTGACCTGCAGGGTCGCCGTGCCATCATCATGGGTATGGACTCTGAGGCAGGTTATCAGAAGCTCAGTGCGAAGATTCCTCTTAAGGAGTTGTCAAGCTACTCCATCGCACTCAGTTCACTGACGGGTGGCCGTGCGTCGTTTACAACGAAGTTCTCTTCTTACGAACTCGTACCGAACGACATCCAGCAGGAGCTCATCAAGCAGCATGAGGCTGAGATGAAGGATGAAGATTAAACAATCAAGCCCCTCCTGTTGCGGGAGGGGCTTCTTTTTATGCTGTCTGCTTTTTTTGATGGCTTGTCGTCAGGACGGATGTGTTAGCATTCTACCTGTCGATTGCGATTTGCAGACGGGCGATGTCGTTTTCCGGCGGGGAGGTGGAGTTACCAGTCATGCAGTTCTGATAGCAGAGCAAGGCGGTGCTTATTCACATGTAGGAATCGTTGTTGACTCGGCAGGTATGAAAATGATTGTACATGCTGTTCCTGACGAGCCAGATTTCGAGGGGGACTGTGATCGTGTAAAGATGGACCCTCCAGAAGTGTTCTTCAACGAGGTGCGTGCAGCAAGAGGGGAGGTTTGCCGTCATCAGGATACTGCTCTGGCACGAAATGCTGCTAAAGTGGCTTTGGAGGTTTATCGTCGGCATACTCCTTTCGACCATGACTATGATGATGCTGACACCACGCGGATGTATTGTACTGAACTGGTGACTTATGCATTTAGTCAGGCAGGCAAGCCGCTTAGTGGCATACAGCATCACGAACTGCGCTTTCTTAGTTTGGAAACTAACTGTGTGCTTCCCTCGGACATTCTGGAGTGTAAAGACTTATATTCAATTATTAAATTCTAATTTTAAAACAAGAAACTATGAAGAAATTGTTATCTTTTGCAGCGGTAGGGCTGTTGATGTTAGTGTTGTCAGGTTGTATGGGAAATCCTAATACGCCTGAAGGTGTTGCTACTTCAGCTATGGAGTGCCTTGTCAAGAAAGACTATGCTGGTTACGTGGACCTGATGTACTTCAAGGGAAAAGAAGAACTGAGTAAGGACGAGAAAGCACAGTTTGTCAGCATCTTGGAAGAAAAAGCTGGTAAGGATATGGAGCAGAAGGGTGGTATCAAGGAGTTTAAGATTGGTGTGCCCAAGCTCGATGGTGACAAGGCTGATGTTCCTGTTGACATCACTTATGGCGATGGGTCAACAAAAAATGACAATATTGCAGTTATCAAGACTCCTGACGGTGACTGGAAACTGAATTCAGGAAAGTAGTCTAAGAACGTCTTGAATATTTCCTACGTGCCCAATAGCGCTCTGCCAGCGTCATTTGGGCATATTTTTTCCAACCAGTAGCCTTGCCGTCAGGGTATCGTTCCAGATAATGTGGATTATACATGTTGGCATAGGCTTCCATCTCAAAGGGATTCAACAGATAGCCTGCATTGGGGAGTATGCGGTTAGCACGCCGTGACTGGAACCAGAAAATCATGTATTTCCAGTAGAAGCAAAGCCAGGAGTTGTGTACGGACTGAGCCTGGCGCAAATGAATGGTTTCATGATACTTTACGGAACGTGGTAACTCCTTCTCACTATTGGTAATAATGGTTCCAAAGAAGGTCAGGGCATCGTAGCCTTCGTGTAACCAAAATGGAATGCTCACGGCACGCATTTGAGTCGTATGACTCGGGCGTCGTGCCGTGAGCATAATTTTAAAGATGTATAAGGCGTGAGCCATATTACTTCATCTTGTCAACACCGTTTACAACCTTATAGAGCTGTTTGTCGGTCTTACTATACCATGCACCGTTGTAAGGCAAGAAGTCACGGAAGGTTCCCTTGAAGTAACTCTTGTCTTCTGCAATCGTATAGACGCCCTCGCCATATTGGTCGTTGACAAACGTTCCCTTATAGCTGTCACCGTTCTTGAATGTCAGCGTAGCATTGTCGTCAACGCGCAGACCATTCACGAACTTTCCTGTATAGGTGTCTTTCTCGCTGTCCGTATATTTCGCAACACCTTGTCCGTTAGGCTTCTTGTCAGCATTTACTTCACCAGTATAAGTGAAGGCAACGCTGTTGTCATTGCCATATACGGGCTCGTCAGTGACCGTATCTGCATTGGAGGTCGTCGTTGTGGTTGTCGTTGTAGGTTTATCTCCCATGAACTTATTGACAACAAAGAATGCAACACCACCGCTGATGAGCAGGAAGAGAACGAAAACACCGATGATGAGTGGTGCCTTGCTCTTTTTCTTGGGCGGAACGTTGTAGCTGTAGTCGGCAGCGGGCTCTGGTGCGGGCTCCGGCTTCGGCTCAGGTTTGGGTTCCGGCTTGGGCTCGGGTTTTGGTTCCGGCTTCGGCTCTGGAGCGGGTGGGGGAGTCGGCTCGTTGGTAAAAACGGTACGCTCCATGTCTGATTCAGGCATCTGAGCAGCTGCCGGTGTGGGAGCAGCTGCCATTGCCGGTGTCGGAATGGGAGGTGGCGGTGGCGTCATTACCGGACGTGAAGATACTACTACCTCGTCTTCGTCAAAGCCTGCCGGCGATACCTGTGTCTCTTCAGACATGGGCTGAACTGGGATGACAGGTGGTACGACGGGAATGGGTGGCGCCTGCAGAAGGGTAATAAACTGCTTCATGGTCTGCGGACGGTCCTTACGGCGAGGCTGCATGGCAGAAACGATAGCGTTCCATACCTGTTCGCTTACGTTTGCCGGACGCTCGCCGAGTCCTTCCTCATTCACGGTAGATGCTTCTGGTGGCACTTCACCTGTGACCAGGTTGTAGAGTGTAGCTCCGAGACTGTAGATATCGCTGACAGGTGAGAAGTCCTGCAGTGACTGCTGGAACTGCTCGAGTGGGGCAAAGCCCTTGCTCAGTCCAACAGGTGTGGCACTTGTCTCACGACCGTCAGAGGTATAGTTCTTCGAGATACCAAAGTCAATCAGCATGGCTTTGTCACCGTTAAGCAGAATGTTACCTGGTTTGACGTCATAGTGGCACATGTGCTTCTGGCTATGCATATAGTCGAGCGCCTCGGCTATTTGCAGGGTATAGCGCACGGCTTCCTCTTCAGGGAACGGGCCGTTCTCTTTCAGCTTGCCGCGCAGCGAACCGTCGCGCAGGAACTGCATCACGTAGTAAACGGTGTTGTTCTCTTCGAACACGTCTGCTACGTGCACAATGTTCGGATGGTTGAGCTGTGCCAGGTTATGAGCCTCCTTGATAAACTTCTGACGGTACTTCTCAACTTGGTCTGTTGTTCCTGTAGAGGGAATGGAAACGCTGTCACCAGCGGTGTCTCGCAGGCAAGTGTCCTTCATGAAGAACTCCTTGATAGCCACGGGAACCTCGACTTCCATTTCTCCCAGGTTACCAGTAACCTTCTCTTTGGTCATGGCCTGGTAAGTGATGCCGAAGCCTCCTTGACCAAGCACACGTACTATCGTATAGCGTCCGTTCTGCAGTTTCGCACCTCGACGCAGGGATGTATCTTGTTGTGTTTCCATCTTGTGATTCTACTGTTTTACATGTACCATGAACGTTTCTTCTCACCGTCAGTAATGAGGTATGTACCACTGTCGGTAAACTTGACTACGCGTGGACGGAAGTCCTGATCCTTGATGGCCTCTTCCACATTGGTGGGAATGTCCTTGTAATAAACACCACGGTCGCAGCAAATGACGATACCCTTATTGGTCACACAGCAACTGCGGATGGTTCCGTACTTCTCGGCTGCAGCCCTCAGGTTCTTCTTGTCGGTCTCGTGCGATGCATCCCAGTGCTTGTTGGTGATGATAGACCAGTTGCCGTTTTCGCAGATAGAAACAGACCAGATCTCCTCGCCGTCGTCATTAAACTTGTGCATAGCCTCTTTCATTGCATCCGGCATGACACCCCAGTAACCATTCTTTCCCCATACAATGCACCAATAGCCTGAGTCGGTCATGGCAAGATCTACAATGCGGTATTTGGCATTGTTGTACTCCTTCAGCTTGTCCTTCAAACCCTGAGGAACAGCTGCAGTGTAGCAGTATCCGTTATCTCCGTGGATGGCTACGCCACGCTCACCCTCAGTAATGGCACCTGTACGACAGCCTTTGTCTCCCCACTCCTTGATGGTGGTGGTGATGTATGACAGGGCTGCGGCATTGTCAGTATAAGAGCGGCTCGTGCCGTAGAAGCCGAAGTCGCCACTATAGCTGCCGGTCGTTGATGTTGTTGAGCGTTCATAAACCTGGAAGGAGGCAGAGATGAGACGCTTGTTCTTATACCACAGCTCCCAGCGATAGATACCCTTTGAGTAGGAGCCGCCATTCTTGTTACCCCATCCTGGCAGGGTCAGGGTGTTGTTTGTTCCTGTCGTAAAGTCTGCATCGTCCAGTGTGGTGTATCCAGACGGTGAAGAGCTACCCGTCATCATGGTGCCGTCAGGACGCCAGATTTTAGTATAGAGCGTAATGTCGCTGGCTGCGCGTGTGCAGTTATACGTCAGTTTTGGCGTAGCATATAACAGCTCGTCGGCATAGAGCGTTCCACCATACGATGTTAGAACGTCTCCATCGTAGTTGGTGTTACCAATCTGCAGCTTCGTAATGGTGATATAGTCCATCGGATTCTTGGCAGGTGTGGTTCTCGTACCAGTTCTCGTACCAGTTCTTGTACCACCGGTTCTTCCACCGTTTCCGCCGCCACCATTATTGGTAGTAACAGGCTTACGACCAATCGTTTTCTGCGCTTCTGCGACTTGTGTGCTGATCAGTGCTGCCATTATAAGCACCACAGCTGTTTTTATAAGGTTCGTTTTCATAATATAATAATGTATTGGTTATTTTTATAAATTAGGAGTAAACACTTCACCACCAGTTGAGCCGCCACCTTGCTGGCCACCCTGATGACCACCTTGCTGGCCACCCTGATGGCCACCCTGATGACCGCCACCTTGCTGACTGCCGCCTTGCTGGCCGCCACCAGTTGAACCGCCAGTAGAGCCACCTGTTGAGCCGCCGCCTTGCTGGCCATTGCCAGTCTTGCCGCCATTACCACCACGTGGTGGGGTAGTGGTTGTGGTGTTTGTATTCGGACGAGGTCTCACTGGTGTAGTGGTGGTTGTCGTTGGACGACGCTGAGGCTGGTGTGACTGTATCTCTACACGATCATCATCGTCGTCGTCGTGATCCTCACGTTCTATCGTCTCTGTATGTGGAGTGGTTGTAACAGTAGGCACTTCTTCTTTCTTTGAGTTGTTGTTGATGACGAAGAATGCTACGGCAGCTGCCACCAGAATTCCGATGACAAAGAATCCAATCAGGAAGAACTTAAGACCGCCACCATTCTTCTTTTTCGTAAAAGGGGGCGCCTGGTACTGTGGCTGTGGGGGTACGGGTTGTCCTACAACAACCTGTACGTCGTCGTCATACTCTTCCGCTACCGGGTGTTGCTGTTTCACAGTCGGCTGCTGGTTTTCCGGAAGTGGCGGCAGGGTAGGAGGTTCAGGCGGATTGAGCTCAGCCATGAGCACCTTGTTGGCTGCACGTGCCGCAGCCTCGTTGTCAGGATATAGATTGTCACCTTCCTCGTGCTCAACTGACTCAATGTGAATGACATACGCCGTGTGGTTATCGGCATTGTCCACCGTTTCTCCAATCAGCAGACTACGCTTCTGGTCGTCAGTCTTGTCGCTTGCGAAAATCTCCATCAGTGCTTTGTCGTCCATCTGTTCGAGCATACCGTCCGAGCAGAGATAGAAATAGTCGCCTGGCTGGATGTTGGTGATGTGCACGATGTCGGCCTTTGAGGGACGTTCCTGGTTGGCCATGATGACACGTGTGATGACGTTCTTGTTCTTCGCAGTCTTGATTTCGTCGTAGGTGATTTCTCCCACCTCGAAGAGGTCATATACCAGCGAGTGGTCGCGTGAACGATACAAAATCTCTTTCGTCGAAGGACGCAGGTGATAGATTCGGCTGTCACCAATGTGTGCTACGGTACATCCGCCCTTGTGGAAGCAAAGGAAGGTGAGCGTAGTACCCATCTTCTTCTGTCCTGCTGTGTCTTGGGCGTTTACGGCAGCGTAGGCAGCGGCAATGGCCTCTTCCAGCATGTCGTCTTCCAACGGCTCGTCAGCAGTCATTTTGTCAAGCAGATAATCACTAATGGTTTTGCAGACGGTGCTGCTGGCAATTTCGCCTGATTCGTGTCCGCCCATACCGTCGCAGAGAATAAACAGACGGTCGGCAGCTGTTGCTGCATTCAGGACGGGGAAGATGGAGTCTTCCTGGTTTGTTCGACTACCCATTTGCTGGATAGCGATAGGCTGTGATATTCTGAATTTCATAATTTAGTGTTTTCTTATTTTGAGTTGTTATACAGAGATTTCATATCGCAGGATGATGTTGCCCATCTTGATTTCAGCACCGTTCTTCAGAATGAGCTTGTCGGCACCGTTGAGCAGTACGCCCGATACGAAGGTCGGGTTTTTGTTCGAACCGTTACTGATGATGGCCCTGATGGACATGTCGCCCATCCTAACCGTTTCAATGACGGCATGTAAACGACTCATGGTGTTGTTTCCGCCAGTGTCAATCTGTACGGTTGCCTGTGGGGTGGAGCTCTTGCGTCCGATGGTGTTGCGCCCGATGCTCAGCGGATAGCGTACGTTGTTATAAACGAGGAAACCTGCAACGTTTGCAGGTCGGTTGTTGACGCTTGATGCTGGTACGGTCGATTCCGAGTTGTAGCCTCCCATAGCAGCTACAGGCTGTGGCCCCATTGGCTGTACGGGCTGCACAGGTGGTGCCGGAGCAGGCTGGTACTGCGGATGGCCTCCGTAAATGGTATGCCCATCGTCCTGTACGGGTCTTCTGTACTGTGGCTGCTGATATTGCGGCTGCTGGTACTGTGGCTGCTGATACTGCGGTTGCTGGTACTGTGGCTGCTGGTACTGCTGCTGGCTCTGGCCTTGGAAGCGCACCATGAGCTGGCATCCACAGTTCGGACACTTGATGAGTTTCTGTTCGACGTTGAGTTTGTTCTTGACATCAAGCTCAACATGACACTTCGGACAGACAATTCTAACTATTTCCATGTTGTCGTTGTTTATTGAGTTTTATTTCTGTTACCAAGAGATGACCGGCATGTTGTTGTCGAACTTACCCCACATGACGGGATGCTGTTTGTCTTCAGATATCTTCTTTACGCCCTTGCTCACGAAGTTAAAGAGCTCGCGGGCTGTGACAATGCGGTCTTTGTTTACATCAGCTCCGCCTCGCAGTCCACGCTGCAGATAGGCTGTGAAGAAGCCGTTCTTCATGTCGCGACGTTCAATGGATGTCTCGTCGGAACGTGATGACAGGAAGAACATCACCTCTGTATTACGCAGGCTTGCGGGTACGCTGGTGTTGTGTTGGTTACGCTGTTCTCTGCGCATCTTGCCTGAGAAACATGCGTCTGCAAATATCATTTTGTAGCTGGCTTTGCTTTCTGCCATGATGTTCTTAATGTACTGGTACTCGAGCAGATCGTCGTAGCATACCAGGCTGCCGGGACTGCCGTGTCCGCTGAAGAAGAAGATGATGGCGTCGTTTGCCGTGGCCTTTGCAAACTGGGTGCGCAAGGCTGACAGGATGGCGCCTTTGGTGGCATTCGAGTTGGTCAGTAGCACCACATTGGCTTTCTTGTTCTTCTGGAACACCCACTTGAAGGTGGCAGCATCATTGGCACAGAGGCTGAGGTCCATGTTGTTTCCAGGATAGTCAGCAATGCCGGCCGACACAATGTATATTCGCTTTTGAGCTGATGCCGAGCCAAAGCCCAGCACCAGCATCAAGAGTGCAAACAATATTTTCTTGCTGTTCATCATGTCTTCGTATTTGGGGTTATACTAAGACATCGCCTGCAGCATCGTTCGTATAGTCGGGTATGCCGTCGTTGTCAACACCGGGCAGAGAAGCGTCGGTCAGCAGGTCGTCGTTCATGAGTCCGCCGTCGTCGCTAAGCAATGCGATGTCTCCGTCGTCGCCGCCAATGGGCTCTACGTCGATGCCGCCGTCTGTATCTACTACGAAGACATCGTTTCCGTCAGTGCCGTCGAGGCTGTCGTCAATGCCTACGATCTCAACGTCGTCGTCAGTTTCCCAGTCATCGTGTACCACTACGTCATCCTCAGGAGCTATGTCGCCTGGCTGAACCACGTGGGTGTTGGTGTGAACTACGTCAACGTGGTCGTAGGTGTGGTGATGATGGTGCGAAGCCACCTCGTTGATGACGGGCTGCGACAGGTGAGCAAACTGGTTGTGCTCAGCCGTGCTCATGCTGTTCCATTCGTCAGCGGTGTAGGTTCCATATACGCCGCCGTGCCACTCGAACACGCCGCCAGGACCTACCTCTGCGCGAGCAGCTGCAAAGGCCTCGCCGAACGAGAGCGACTGGTCCACCTCTGCTACCTGCATACCGTTACCCATGGTGTACTGGCCTCCGCCGTCAGAGCCTCCGTCAACAATCTCGATGTCGAGGTTGATGTCGCCACCGTTGTCTGTGCTGTCAACGGGCACCTCTTCGTCTCCGTTGCCTGAGAAGTGGTAATATGCTGTGGTTGCACCTACTGCTCCTACTGTTCCGAACATGATGCCGGCTACGCCGCCTAATGCTACTCGCTTCCATGTCTGGCCGTCATCACCCTTGACGGGCTGATAGGTCGGACGGGGCTGTGCCGGACGTGGTGCTGCGTTGGGCTTTGCCTGCTGCTGCGGACGTGGTGGAACACTGTTGTTGTTGGGGCGTGCATTGTTGTTGTTGCCCATTACGATGGTATCTTCATTGTTTGCCATAATAGTAAGTTTTTTTATTGTTAATACTTAGAAAAATAGGATTGGTTTCACTTGTTTTGGTTTTTATACCAGCGTTACGTCACCTGCCATGTCGCTCACGTCGCCGTTGTTCACGTAGTCGGGGATGATGCCGTCGCTACCGTCGTTGCTTACTATGAGCAGGTTGTCGTCGTCAGTGGGAGGGCAGCAGCCGTCGTCGCCACAGTCAGGAGGACAGCAACCGCCATCGTCGTCAACCACCATTGTGCTTCCTCCGCCGTTGATGGGGTCGTCGTAGTCGTAGTTCACAGCTTCTGCCAGAGGAGCCATTGCGATGGGCTGGTCAGAGTTGATGGGTACAATCTCGTTGTCTGAGATGTCGCCGCTATGGTCAATGTCAGCCATCATGGCGTCTGCCCATCCGTCGAGGTTTATGTCCACGATTGCAGCTTCCTCTCCGTTGATGTTGACGAGGGCCATGTCTGCCTGACTGCCGTCTTCCAGTGTGACGCGCTCGAACGATACCACTTCCACGCTGTTGTCGGGATCTGGTTCTGGCTCGGGGGCGGGCTCGGGATAGGGCTCCGGATCCGGATCGGCCAGGCCAGGAACGTCCTCTGGCTCCGGCTCCAGCTGCGGGTCCACTACTGTCACGTGTGTGTGTACGTGTACAGTATGGTTGTTGGGGTCGGCTACAGCCACGTCGTCGTCGGCTACGTTGATGTCCACTTCAGGATCAATTGTTGGGTCAACTGTCGGGTCGTCGTCTGTTGTCAGACGGTTGTAGGCATAGGCACTACCAACGCCGAATGTTGCTCCGAATGCTGTTCCGATGGCAGCTCCCAGTGCTCCGCCAATCAGACCGTTACTGTTGTCCTTCTTCTGTGCAGGTCTCACGTTCATGTTGTTCTTTTCCATAAAGCTTGATTTTTTAAGTTCGTAATTCAATTAACTGGTGCAAAGTTACGTCAAAAGTCCTCCGATTCCAAACATTTTCACTCTTACTACATCAACGTGCAGGTTTTCGTGATGAAATGTTAACTTTGCGTGATTTTTAGTTATCGTTACTTTATTTTATGAATTTGGCCTTGCAGAAGGGACACTGGTCGTACTGTCTGGTCAGCAGGTCATAGTCCATCGTAAAGAACTTCTTACAGTTGGGGCAAACGTAGTTGTTGCGCAACTTCTGCTGCAACATCTTCTTCTTGATGGGAGCCTTCTTCGAGTCGTTGTAGGAGATGATGACCATCGTGACGGTGATAATCAGACCGATGGACATCAGCACAAAGCGCAGGGCACCCAGCGCCTCGATGAACGTACACAGGATACCCAGCGTACCCAAGGCACCTGCGATACCGCGTATGGCGTTCTTCCTGGCCAGGTCGGTCTGTATGGCGTTTGCCTCTTCCTCGTAGCGCGTCCAGATGCGGCGCAGCGGACGTATGTCGGCCGTCTTGGGCGTCGATTGGTCAATGATCTGCTTGATGGCTGTCCAGTCCAGCCGGTAGTGCTCGCCGCCCAGCTCCACCACGTCGCTCGACGTTACGGTCTTCGTGAAGATGGGGCTTCCGTTGACGAACGTATCGTTCTCCATCTTCAGGTTCTCTATGGTGTAGTTCCCGTTGGGCAGCACCTGTACGCGGCAGTGTCTGCGACTGACGCTTCTGGGCACGCTGTTGGCGGCTCCGATGTTCTTTATCTGTTGACCCATTGTCAGACTCAACTGACCTGTCTGTGCATTTCTTCCAATGATGATTTCCATGTTGTTTTAAGTGTAGTATTTTTTTTGTTAGTGTTAGATTTTTGCTTGAATCATGAGCTCCTTCAGCTTCTTGAGCGCATCCTTCGACACGTCGAGCGAGTAGGAGCACTGGCGGAAGTCCGAGAGTACCAGACGGTGCTTCAAGATGTTGATCTGGAACACCAGCTTCAGGTTGACAATGTAGCGCTTGCCTATGCGTGCGAAGTACATCACCTTTCCCTTCAGCCGCTCGTTCAGCAGATTCTCCATCTTGCCCAGACTCATGCCCACCGTACATTTCAGCTTGTTCGTCAGTACGATGTTCGTATAGTTTCCGTCTGCCTCGAAATAGGCTATCTCCGACATGTCTATTCGCAGCATGTCGTCGCGGGAACTCAAAAACAGCCAGTCTTTATTTGTCATAATGCTTAGCCCTTTTGTTTTTTCAAGTGACAAATTTAATAATAATTATTAAAACTTGCAAAACAAATTGCGAATTATTTTGCTTTTTACCCTATTTTTCTTCCAAATTTGGTCATTTCGAAGAAAATTTCTATCTTTGCGCCCATAAAAAAGAGGAACAATGGACGAAAAAGAACGCATCTTTCAGTTGCGACGTGAGCTCCACGAGCACAATCACCGCTACTACGTACAGAACCAGCCCGTCATCAGCGACCAGGAGTTCGACTTCCTGATGCACGAGCTGCAGGACCTGGAGGCACGCCATCCTGAGCTCTACGATGCCAACTCGCCGACGCAGCGTGTGGGCAGCGACCTCAGTCAGGAGTTCCGTCAGGTGGAGCACCGTCACCCCATGCTCTCGCTCGCCAACACCTATAGCGAGGCTGACGTGGCGGCTTGGTACGAGAGCGTGGAGAAGGGTCTGCAGGGCGAGCCTTTCGAGGTGTGCTGCGAACTGAAGTACGACGGTCTGTCCATCTCCCTCATCTACGAGGACGGCCGTCTGGTGCAGGCTGTGACGCGTGGCGACGGTGTGCGTGGCGACGACGTGACGGCCAATGTCAAGACCATCCGCTCCATTCCCCTGGTGCTGAATGGTACTGACGGAATTCCCCACGAGTTCGAAATCCGTGGTGAGATCCTTATGCCGTGGAAGGTGTTCGAGCGCCTGAACGCGGAGCGCGAGGCTGCCGAGGAACCCCTCTTTGCCAATCCGCGCAATGCTGCCAGCGGCACGCTCAAGAGCCAGTCGTCGGCACTCGTCGCCAGTCGCCAGCTCGACGCGTACCTATATTATTTATTAGGCGACGACATACCTGCCGAGGGCCACTATGAGAACCTGCAGGCAGCCGCCTCCTGGGGCTTCAAAATCTCGCAGGGCATGCGTAAGGTCAGCACCTTGCAGGGCATCTATGACTACATCAATTACTGGGACACGGAGCGCAAGAACCTACCCGTCGCTACTGATGGTATTGTCTTAAAAGTCAATTCTTTAAGGCAGCAACGTTCATTAGGATATACAGCCAAGAGTCCGCGCTGGGCCATCGCCTATAAGTTCAAGGCCGAGCGTGCTTGCACGCGCCTCGAGAGCGTCACCTATCAGGTGGGGCGTACGGGTGCTGTCACCCCCGTGGCCAACATGGAACCTGTGCAGCTGGCAGGCACCACCGTGAAGCGTGCCACACTCAACAACGAGGACTTCATCCGCTCCTTCGACCTCCACATCGGCGACTATGTCTATGTGGAGAAGGGTGGTGAGATCATCCCCAAGATTGTGGGTGTCGATATTGACCAGCGCCCCATCATTGCCCAGCCCGTGCAGTTCATCCGCCGCTGTCCTGAGTGCGGCACCCAGCTGGTGCGCTATGAGGGAGAGTCCGCCTGGTACTGTCCCAACGACACGCAGTGTCCGCCGCAGCTGAAGGGTAGGATAGAGCACTTCATCTCGCGCCGTGCCATGAACATCGACTCCCTGGGTCCGGAGACCGTCGATGAGTATTTCCGTCGCGGACTCATTCACGACGTGGCCGACCTCTACACCATCGACGTGCAGCAGATCAACGGCGACGGCTCGCGCACCAAGTCGGCACAGCGCATCGTCAGCGGTATCGCCAAGTCCAAGGAGGTGCCCTTCGAACGTGTCGTCTTCGCCCTCGGCATCCGTTTCGTGGGCGAGACGTCGGCCAAGCTGCTGGCACGTCGCTTCAAGACGATGGAGGCCCTGCAGCATGCCACGCTTGAGGAGCTGACTGACGTTGACGGCATCGGCGAGGTGATGGCGGGCAGCATCATCAGCTACTTCCATAACGAGGACAATGTCCGTCTGGTGGAGCGACTGAGGGGCTACGGCCTGCAGATGGCGCTCTCTGACGAGCAGCTCAGCCGGCAGAGCGACCGCCTGGCTGGTCAGTCCATCGTCATCAGCGGTGTCTTCCAGCACCACAGCCGCGACGAGTACAAGTCGCTCATCGAGCAGCACGGAGGCAAGAACGTGGGCAGCATCAGCAAGAAGACCACCTTCATCCTGGCAGGCGAGAACATGGGTCCCTCGAAGCTCGAGAAGGCGCAGAAGCTTGGCATTCCCATCAAGAGCGAGGACGAGTTCCTGGCCATGATTCAGGCGTAGAAGGTGTGATAGATATATGCAGATTTAATAACTTAACCAATAAATATTAACGATATGAAAAGACTTTCTTTGGCAATGGCCTTCTTCTGCTGCACGCTGGCAATGGCGGCACAGAATGACATCCGCGTGAACTATCAGGGCGACAAGCCCACTATCATGGATTTTGCATGGGCGTTCCTCTTCTCTGACGACGACGACGAGGACGAGTGTGACAGCGAGGCAACGGCAGGCATCAAGCAGGCCCTGACCGCCTACCGACAGGGACAGCCGCAGGACGAGCACGCGTCGCTCACCGTGGACCAGAAGAACGGCTACATCCTCTACGAGTGGAAGTACGACGAGAACGTGGTGCGCACGGAGATGTGCTTCTGGAACGAGTCCGACGGCAAGCATAAGCTGTTTGCCTACAGCTCGTGGTACTACTCGAACGGCAAGCCCATCCTGGGACAGTATGACACGCTGACGTTCATGCGCTACAACAACGCCACGAAGAAGATGTCGGCATGCGAGACACCGGGCTTCGACGTGGAATACTCGAACGTGACCTACGCCCTGCCGCGTACGGGCAAGGACATCACCGTCATGCGCTGGAACGACAACGGCACGAAGCGTCAGCAGACGCTGAAGTGGAACGGTCGTCGCTTCAGCTACTAAGCGCTGATAGGAATAACGCATAGCGCAAGAAAGAAAAAAGGATGCCTCTGCTGTCAGGGGCATCCTTTTTTGAGTATTGTGTGCAGGTGTTACCTGATCATGATCTTCTTTCCATTAAGGATATAGATACCATGTTGCAGAGGCTTCTCAACATACTTCCTGCCATTTAGGTCATACCACACACCATCTTCCAGAGACGTTGGGATGGTGATGTCAATCACACGCAGCGTATTGTCCATGTCGGAAATGTTCATCACAATCTTCTGCAAAGGTGACGTTCCAGGCTTTCCGAGGCCGTTGCCCAGGTCGATGAGGAAGTAGGCATTGAAGGCCCCCACCTCATAGTGTTCCGTCGGAATACGGATCTTGTCGTCTTTATCCACAAAGAGGTTCGCCGCATTATTGTCCGTCAGCATCTCAGGAGCATAGGTTCCCACTATCTGCACCTTCCCGTCGCTGCTTGTAATCGTCATCTCTGCTGACTCAGTGGTCTTCAGGGTAACGTTCTCAAATACTGGGTTGTCAATCTGGCTTGCCGTTGTCGTCTTCCACTCCATGAAGTATGGCTTGCCAGGCTCTATGCTGCGCACGGGCTTGAAGTTGAGTGTCACCACTCCGTTTACCTCATCATAGCCTGTAGGATCACCGTAGTCATGGCTGTCAGTCACGTCAAGCTCCCACAACTCTGCTCCGCTCAATGGCGTGTCGTCGATGGCATCGCCGATGATGTCAAACGGCAGACACAACGTGTTCCACATGTGGTTCTTGAAGAACGTATGCCCCTCAAGCACAACCTTCCTGACGGTCCTGCCTCTGTACTGTTCGATGAGCTCGCGGTTGTCTTCTCGTTCGTAGAATGTAAGAAGTGAAATCTGCTCTGGCACATCCGCCTCGCTGAGGTAGTAAACGTCCTTCTTCGTGCCGCTGTGGTATCTCAGATAGATTTCACCACAAGGTAACGTCACGTCAGACGAGGAGTTCCTGAACACATACAGGTCGCCTTCCTTGCCAAAGCGGTAGATGTCCCTGCCGCCCTTGACGCTGCCGTCCGACACCCATAGCTTGTTGTTCCCACGTATATAGGCATCGTCTGCCCTTGTCAGCGGAATATGATGAACGGCGCCAGCCTCGTCGGAGTGGATAATCAGGACATCACCCATCGGCACCTCCTCTATGGCATTCAGTATGACGTGTTCGTTCTCGTCATCTACGCCAATGACCTCGTAGGAGTCAACGGTCAGCAGACCGATTCCGTCCAGGTCAATCTCGCTCTTTGCCTTATAAGGAGTGAAGTTGTACCCCTCCGGGAAGCGCAGGACCTCGCAAATCTCACCTGAAACGGTAATCGGCATCACCAGACGATAGCTGTCAGCCGCACCATAGACATATACCTTCAGCGTTATCTTGCCTTCCAGGTGGATATTTGACCAGCGTGTCGAGGAGCAAGGAGTCGGCGTTGTTGTACTCATAGAGCCTGGACTCCAGTTTGTTGCCCCTGTCGTCAGCGAGAAGCAGCCTCACCCGTCCTCACGACTGTCACGAGGTCGGTCTTGTTGGCGTTGTTCGCTGTCGTATCGGGCAGCCACGTCAGCACATTGTCGCCGCCAGGGTAGGAGGCTGAGATGGTGACGAGCCTGATGTCTTCTCACACCACAATATGGATGGAGTCGTTGTCTGATTCATTATAGAACAAGGTGGCAATCTGATTGCCCAAAATTCTTTTAAAAAGCATCAGGCTAATCAGAATTTAACTGGTGCCACTCTGCAAATTGAAGGGTGCCGGTTTACAAGGTCGAGGGTGCCGGCTATCTCCTTTCAGGGTGCCGGGTATTTGCATAAAACCTGGCACCTTTCAACGCTCAACTCCTAGTATTGTGAGTCGCAATCCCTGGAATTAATGCTAGCATCTTACCCGCCTTCTCTTTACATGGCATGTAACAGCTGTTTACTTGCCATGTAAAGGGGCGTTACTCGGTATGTAAAGCATGGTTACATAGTATGAAACGCATAGTTTCATGCCGTGAAAAGGTCTGTTTCATGCCATGAAAATGCCGGGATTATTTTTTCTGCCTCGCGGGTCTCGCAGTTGATGCCACAGCATGCAATCATCTTATTCATATCTGTTTTTTATTTCCAATCTCAATACTCTGATAGGGCGTCCCTCACCTTGGTACTGGTTTGCATCAATGCAGGTTTCACCTGTGGGAACGAAGCCGCACTTCTCCATCACTCGGCCAGAGGCAGGATTATCCACGAAATGGCCGCTGATGAGCGATTGGATGTCTGTCGTCTCTCGGATGTGGTCTAACATCAGGCGCAGCGCCTCCGTGCAGATGCCCTGATTCCAATAGGGCTTCGCCACCCAATAGCCGATGAGCGGTTCGCCATCTCGGGCTGGCAGGTCGCACTCGCACGAAGGGCCGTAGCCCATAGCGCCAATGGCTTCTCCCGTTTCCTTCAACTCGATGGCCCAAGTGTTCGTAGCATCACTAAACACGGTGCGGATAATCTCCAGACTCTCCTCCACACTCTGATGGGGCGCCCATCCGGCACGAGGCCCCACATCAGGGTCGGAAGCCCATTTGTACAGCACTTCCGCATCGCTGTCGCGCCAAGGGCGCAGTATGATACGATTTGTTTCCATTTTCATATGCTTAATGTTTCGACGCTGCCCGTTCTCGCGGTTATCGACCGCAAAATTACGCATAATTACTGAGACTGCCAAACATTTGGGATAAACGGCACAGAAATGTGATAAATTGACATTAATTACTTCCCATTCGCTCCTGCTCGGCTTTACCTGCACCTGTTCCCTTATACTTGCTCTTCTGGGCGTTGAAGGTGTAACGGATAGAGATGTCCAGACGGTGGCTACGGCTTCGTGTTTTCTGCAGAGC
>CACXJZ010000016.1 GCA_902768105.1 uncultured Prevotellaceae bacterium | reverse complement strand
GACATCATTGCCAATGATGGTATCTCCCTTCAGCGGCAATTCGTCTTTCACTGGTGCAATGGCACTTCCCCAGTCGCCACCCATGATATAAAAGGGATAAGTGGTAGCGCAGTCCATCCTGTGATTGGCACCGTTCATGACAAACTCCACGCCCTTGGCAATGGCACAGAACTTACCGATAATCAGCTTGTCGCCGATAAAGTCGTAGAAATGCGTGACGTGCTTCTCAAACTGATCAGCGCCATCCACATCATCATAGTAGGTGTAATCGCCGATGATGATACGTGGATTCTTCACCACATTCTTGATGAAGCATAGTCTTGGGAGGTTCGGATTCGGAAACGCCTCGTTGGGATTAGGTCTATTCATCTTCTTCATATCTTGTCTGCAATGTCAATTAGTTCTTCCATTCTGTCAATGATATAGTCGGCTCCATGAGGGAATTGCGCGAACGGGAGGAAGCGATAGTAAAAGCAAAGCCATGTTCCTTCAGGGTTTTCAAGGTCTTGACAACACCAGGAAAAGCCTCAGGCGTAATCTTCTGCAGATTCTCGTTGAATATCCTACGGTAGGTCTCTGCACATTGGGGGATGAGTTCTTCCTGAATATCAGGGAACAGTGTCCTAAAGCATCCAGCCAATGGCAAACCTATAGTAGAAGCACACTCTGCCTCAGAACGTTCTGGCAGTTGCATCTCCTTGATGGCCATCTGCATGGTGGTTACGATGTTCCGTCTGGTGTCGCCCAGCGTCCCGTCAAAGTCGAATATGATCAGCCCTCTGTTCTGTTTATCTTCAAACCCCTCCATCTTCAGTTTCTCCTTGCCTTGATTACGAGCATAGTTCGGCCACGAAGGCATCAATCGCCTCTTCGGTGAAGTGCTGCATCACCACCACGTGGGCCAGTTTGCCGCCGAAGCGTGCGTCCTCGTTCTGCGCCAACTGGTACTTGTGCGCCAGTTCCGGCGATGGGCATCGCATAAATACCGTGTTGCTATATTCGTTTACCCATGAGGGATAGCCTGCTTTGTCGAGCTGCTGCTTCAGGTAGGCCGTCAGCTCCATGATGCGACGGGCCTGACGCGTCCACCCTTCGGCACCTACTTTCTGGACAACCCACCAGTATTTGAGTGGCTGGATGGGGTCGCGCGAACAGTTGATCATGCGCATGTTCTTGTTCAGATAAGGTACGTCGAAGTCTGACTGGTTGTCATATACCTCACGTGTGCAGATGAAGAGTCCGCACGGTGAGTCGATACCGAAGAACTTATGGCCGCTGACGGCAATCGACTCAAAGCCCATCTTCTTGCTGCTCACCAGGTGGCGGTGCTCTGTAAACGGCAGGTAGCCGCCAAAGAGCGCAGCATCTACGTGGCGATAGACGGCAGGCAGTTCGGGGTGACGGCGGAGCACGGCGTTCAGTGCTGGCATGTCGTCGATGGCACCCTTGAAAGTCGAGCCCATGGCATAGACAACAAGTGCCGGCCGCGAGGTGTCGAGCTGCTGTTCCAGTTCCTCGGGTATCATGCGCCCCATGGTGTCACTCTTCACCAGTCGCGTCTCAAGGTTCTGCAGGTGAGCCAGTCGCATGTTCGAGTAGTGGGCCTCGTCGCTCACATAGAGTATGGGGGCTTGTCCAGTCTTATGCTTCAGGTAGTTGGCACCAAAGTAGATGCCGTGGTTGTTGCCGTCGGAGCCGCTATGGGTAATTAGTCCCCACCTGTTGTCGTCGTCGAAGTCGTAGAGGGGTGCGAAAAACTCTATGACCTCGCGTTCGAACACTTGTGACGACACCTCCCAAGGTGTGTCGGTAAACGGGTCGCCGGCATTATTCAGGTTCATCAGGTTAATTCCGGCAGCATAGTACCACTCATAAAAGTCGCGTAGCGGCGAGACCTCGTTAAAAGGATATCCGAAATACTTCGGTAGCGTTTCACGCCATATGGTCACCCATTCATCCAGTTTGGGGTATCCTGAGGTGACCTTTTTCATGCTTTCATCAAATAATTCTTCTTGTTTCATATGTCGCTGTTTCATTAGTTCTATAACCTGTTTTCGCAAATTTTAATTGCAAAGATAGTGATTATCGGTGGATTTTCGTTACTTTTGCACCCACTTTTATGATAGTTTATGATGAGCAGCATCGTTATTGCCATATTCCTACTGAGCATCGGGGCCAGTTTCGTGCAGCGGACCACGGGATTCGGCCAACGAGTGCTCCACAGGTTCCTTCCATGTTTCCCATACCACCACCAAAAGCTCCGGCAATGCTCATGGCATCATCTTCACTTATCCCTGCTACGTCCGCATAGGTATGAAGAATAGCCGTCAGCGAAATAGACAATACCTTTCCATTCCTCCATGTAGCGGAAGAACTGCTCGTAGTGCTTGATAGACCTGTCCGTCAGCTTCCTGTACCTAACCTCGGCTACCGACCTCGCGTAGTCCAAGAAGGTCTTGTCCTGCACCATCCTGTCCTTGAGCAATCCAGGTATTGCGCCAATATCTAACTTGCCCTCGTTCATCATGTCAATAATGACCTCGGAGCATCTGCGCTTCATGAGCTGCAGCATATCGTTCAGCTCTTTCCAGTCTGTTCGGCATACCACCGAACCATTCTTTCACTCCTTCGGCAATAGATTCAAACCTGTGGAGATGTACTTTCTCATACGGCCTTCTGATATTCGTAACTCGACCACAGCCGGCCTGTCTTTTGTTGCCTGACCTTTTCGGTCATAAACAAACGTTAAATTTGGAATTCTCATTGTAAACTTCTGTTAATTATACAAACTTTAACTAATTTGGTAACACACCCTCTTGACGAGGTAACCCCGTGGTAACACAAAAGCTATGAATGATTGTACGTGATTGTCCGTGATTGCTAATGATTACCAATGTCGTTTTTTTTATTAGCTATCTTCGGAAATGCCGATAATAACAGGTGTTTTGGGAGATTTCCCGTTGTTTAAAACAAAAATCGGAAAGATTGTTCAAAACATCTTTCCGACCTGCTTTGTACACCCGCAGGGGTTCGAACCCTGGACACCCTGATTAAGAGTCAGGTGCTCTACCAACTGAGCTACGGGTGCAACGTTTGTAGTCGGTAAGGGAATCGAACCCTTATGCCAAGATTGAGAATCTTGTATCCTAACCGTTAGATGAACCGACCAGTTAGCTCGAATTTTAGCTCGCAATTTTGAAGTCAAGCGGAAGCTGGGGGATTCGAACCCCCGGTACGGTAACCCGCACGGCAGTTTAGCAAACTGCTGGTTTCAGCCACTCACCCAAACTTCCTTCCCGGTATGTTACCGTAGCATCTTCTCTCAAATGCGGTGCAAAGGTAATGCTTTTCTTTGAGACGTGCAAATATTTTGTGGAATATTTTTCAAATTTTCTGAAAATAGTGCGTTTTTGGCAAAAAACGAGGGGGAAAACAACGCGTCTGCCCCCTCGTACGAACAATGACTTTAATTATTTAGAGTTTCAGAGATGCTTTGATGGCCTCGATTTTGGCGTCGGCGGCCTTCATGCAACGCTCGTAGTCGGCTGCTCCCTGGAACGACGGATCCTTCACCTCGATGTAGAACTTAATCTTCGGCTCGGTGCCTGAAGGACGAACGCTGACCTTCGTGCCGTCGGTGCAGAACCACTGGAGCACGTTGGACGTGGCGGGCATGTCAATCTTCTCGACGCTGCCGTCGGCCTTCTTGGCCTCGAGGCTCTGAAAATCCTTAGCCAGGCAGATGGTCGAACCGCCCAGGTCCTTCGGCGGGTTGGCGCGGAAGTCGGTCATCATCTGCTTAATCTCGTCGGCACCGGTCTTGCCGGGACGAACCACGTTGACGGTGAACTCGCGTGAGAAGCCGTACTCCTTGTAGATGTTCATGAGCAGGTCGTAGAGCGTCATGCCGTTGTCGCGTGCCCATGCAGCAATCTCACAAATGAGGCAGATGCTTGCGGGGGAGTCCTTGTCGCGCACCTTGTCGTACGGCAGGAATCCGAAGCTCTCCTCGCCGCCGCCGATGTACTTCTTCACGCCTTCGTTGACGCGAATCTCGTTGGCAATCCACTTGAAGCCGGTGTAGCAGTCCTTGTACTCCACCTGGTTCTTCTTGGCTATCTCGGCAATGACCTCGGTGGTAACGATGGTCTTCACGAGGAACTCGTTGCCTTTGAGCTGGCCGAGCTTCTTCTTGTTGGCGATGATGTACCACGAGAACATCATGCAGGTCTGGTTACCGTTGAGTATCTCCCACTCTCCCTTCGAGTTGCGGCAGACGATGGCCAGACGGTCAGCATCGGGGTCGGAAGCGATGACCAGGTCGGCGTTGAGCTTCGTACCGAGCTTCATGCCCAAGGTCATAGCCTCGGCATTCTCGGGGTTCGGAGAAACCACCGTCGGGAAGTTGCCGTCGATAATCATCTGCTCGGGCACCACGTGGATGTTCTGGAAGCCCCATGAGCGCAGGGCCATCGGGATGATGACGCGACCTGTGCCGTGCATGGGTGAATAGACGATGTTGAGGTCCTTCTGGCGCAGGATGACGTCCTGGTCAACCATAGCCTCCTTGACAGCCTGAATGTAGTCCCAGTCCATCTCACCGCCGATGGGGATGATGAGCTCCTTGTTGCCCTCGAACTTCACGTCGCTGATCTTAACCTTCTCGACCTCGGCGATGATGCCTACATCGTGGGGAGCCAACACCTGAGCACCGTCATCCCAGTAAGCCTTGTAGCCGTTATACTCGCGGGGGTTATGAGAGGCGGTGACGTTGACACCAGCCTGACAGCCCAGGTGACGGATGGCATACGAAATCTCGGGTGTGGGACGCAGGCTCTCGAAGAGATAGACCTTGATGCCGTTAGCCGAGAAGATGTCGGCTACTGACTCGGCAAACATGCGGCCGTTGTTACGACAGTCGTGACCTACTACTACCGAGCATTGCTTGCCGGGGAATGCCTTGAGGATGTAGTTGGCGAAGCCCTGTGTGGCCATGCCTACGATGTACTTGTTCATGCGGTTGGTACCGGCACCCATGATGCCGCGCAGTCCGCCCGTACCAAACTCCAGATCGCGGTAGAAAGCGTCGATGAGCAAGCCTTTGTCGGGGTTGTCAAGCATTGCCTGTACTTCGTCGCGTGTCTCCTTGTCAAAGGCCGGAGAGAGCCATTCTTTTGCCCGTGCCTCGCACTGAGCAATGAGTTGAGCGTTATTTTCCATAATTGCAAATTTAGATTAGCGTAAATTTATTTTACAAAGTTAGTAAAATGTTCTGGAAAATAATGCTAATGTCGGAAGATTTTTTATTTTTTTAGTAATTTGTCTATCTCGTCGAACTGTTTGCCGAGGTTCAGGTTGAGATAAATCTTGTAGAGCGCAGGCGCCCACTTGTCCTGCTGACGGGGTGCGAGTTTGCGGTAACGCTCCATGTAGGGGCGCGCCTGACTGTAGAGCTGGCGGATGGCTACCTTGTTGGTCAGCGCGTTGCGCTCCAGCGGCAGTATCTGGTTGAGGATGGCTGTGGCGGCGTTGAAGTAAGGCTCGGCAAACATATTATTAATACCGATAATCTGTCGGCTGACCTCCAGGCTCTCCTTGTTGTTGCCCATGTTGAGGAGGACGGTGGACTTGCCGAAGAGGAACAGCTCGCTGTAGGGGGCGTGGGCAAGCGCCTGCTCGGAAGCTTCGAGTGCTTCGTCGTACTGCTGGCGACTGTTGTAGAAGTCCATCAGGCGGGGATAGAAATAGACGTTGTCCATGTACTCGCTGAAGCCGCGGCGGATGGTCTGCAGGTAGAGCGAGTCGTTGCCCAGCATGTTGTAGGCCTCGGCCATGTACTGGAGCGTGTAGGCTGCCGTCGCCGTGTCGCTGAGGGCCAGGTCGGCATACTTCAGGATGTGCTGCGGCTGGGCTTCCTTCAGTCCGGCGTAGCCCGCCCAGTAAGCCACGTGCTTCATCAGCGTGTCGCGCTCGGCATAGTGATAGTCCGTGAAGAGCGGCTGGCGTGCGCAGTCGAGATAGGCTTCAAAGAACTCGTAGGCGCGTGCAAACTGGTTGCGGTTCATGCAGAACCGTCCGCCCAGGTAGAGGTTACGGCGGATGATGTCAAGCTCCTCGGCGTGATTCTCCCTGTACTCTGGGCGCACCCTACCCTTGCGGTCCGGACGTGCATCGATGCTGTCGAAGCGCTCGCAAATCTCGAACATGCGGCGTGTAAGATTGAAAAGTGTGGCGGTGTCGTACTTCTCGCCCAGGTAAAGCTTTTCGTTACCTATTTCATACTGGCGATGTACGGCTTGGTAGAGCAGCACGTGAATCTTGGGATTCTCCATGTTTACGGAGTCCTTCTCGAGCAGACCAGCCATCAGTTGCTCCGCCTTCTCAAGGTTCTTGCCACTCTTGATATAAGACCGTGCTTGAGCGATCTCTTTCTTTTGAGCCCTCAAGCACGGTGTTATTGTCAGTAAGAGAAGCGTTAATGTGATTAGCTTCTTCATGCGTCGTGATTACATATTTTCCAGTTCCTGGTACTTAGCCTCGTCACCCAGGTTGTAGTAGATGTTTCGCAGGAGCACAACCCAACGAACGTTCTCCTGGTCGGGGTCGAGCTGGCGTACCGTCTCGAAATCTACGCGTGCATCGTTCAGCAGTTCCTTGAACTTTGCCTCGTTGTCAGGAGTCATGGCACCCGTGTTCTTGTTGGCATGCTTCTCCTGGAAGTCGCCGGCAACGTTCAGCTTACAGATAGCGCGGTTGTAGAGAACCTGCAGGTAGCTGGGATGGTCGGGCGTGATGTTGCTGAAGTCAGCGATTGCCTCCTCGTAATTCTTGTTGTTCATGGCAATCATTCCCTTATAGACGAGTGACAGCGGATTGCCGGGATGAGCGTTGCAGAGGGCGATGAGGTCATCGGTCTTCTCCTGCAGGAGCAGAGCGTCACCTAAAGCACCGAACACCTTCTCGTTGTCGGGATACTTGGCCATCAGGTCCTTCATGTCGATGAGGTACTGGGCTGAGTCAGCAGCCGTCTTCTGGTTGCGGTTCATGGCATAGAGTCTCAGACCGAATGCCTCGTCGCGAATCTGTGCGTCAGTATCGTTCAGGGCCTCGTCAAGAGCTACTGTTGCCTTGCCATACTCCTCGTTGAGGATGGCGCAACGGCCAGCATAGTAAGAAGCCAGACCGATGTTTGCGTCGGCCTTGATCCACTCAGCATTAGCAAACAGGGGGTCCTTAGCAGAGTTCAGGTACATCAGGAAATACTCGTAGCCACGCTTGTTGTCCTGGTTGTTGGCATACTCCACACCACCGTTGATGACAGCGATACGCGCATTCTTCAGACGTTCCTGGTTCTTCTCGAAATAGCGGGGCTTAATCTTACCCTTGGCATTAGGCAGCTGGTCGTACTTGTTGCACTCCATACCGTTAACCAGAGCGTTGTAGGCAGCAGCGTACATGGCGTTGCTGTCGAAGGGCTGCTGGAGCATACGCTTATTGTCTTCAGCATTGAAATCATCCATTGCCAGGTCCACGAGCTTGTTGTAGGCTTCAGCCTTCTCCTGGTCATTGGACAGCTGGTTGAAATTAGCTTTCAGCTGTTGCTCTGCTTCAGCATAGGTCTTGGATTTCAGGATGGCCTTCAGCGCATCCGAGTCACCGGCAAAGGCTGTAGCGCTTGCTACAATCATCAGTGCCATCATCATTAACTTTTTCATAAGCTTTTAATTGATTGGTTTGACATCTATTTTGACATATTATTTTGCGAAAGGTTTAATTCTCGGGGTTCGCGGGGGGCTCGGAGTTTTCGGAAGACTCTGTATTCTCGGAGTCGTCGTCATACTCTTCCTCGTCCTGTGACGTGGCTACCTTGCAGACGCTGGCGATGACGTCGTTCTTCTTGGCGAGGTTGATGAGACGGACTCCCTGTGTGGCACGACCCATGACGCGCACGTCAGCCACCTTCAGGCGGATGAGCACACCACTCTTATTGATAATCATCAGGTCGTTCTCGTCGGTCACCACCTTGATGGCTACCAGACGGCCGGTCTTCTCCGTGATGGCGAGCGTCTTCACACCCTTGGTGCCGCGCGAGGTCTTGCGATAGTCCTCAATGTCGGTACGCTTGCCGTAGCCGTTCTCGCTGACCACCATGATGGTCTCTGTCTCAGGATCGTTGACGCAGACCATGCCTACCACCTCGTCGTCGCCTCCGTCAAGACGCATACCGATAACACCGGTAGCCACACGGCCCATGGTACGTACCTGGTCTTCGTTGAAGCGTACGGCACGACCGTTGCGGTTGGCCATCAGGATCTCGTTGTGACCGTTGGTCAGACGAACGCCTACCACCTCGTCGCCCTCGTTGATGTTGATGGCAATCACACCATTGGCACGCGGACGGGAGTACTGCTCCAGACAGGTCTTCTTGATGATACCCTTCCTGGTGGCAAACATGACGTAGTGGGAGTTGACGAACTCTGTATCGTTGAAGTTCTTGATACGCAGCACGGCGTTGATGGAGTCGTCGGGCTCGATGTTCAGCAGGTTCTGGATGGCACGACCCTTCGAGTTCTTGTCGCCCTCGGGAATCTCGTAGCACTTCTGCCAATAGCAGCGACCCTTCTGGGTGAAGAAGAGCAGCGTGTTGTGCATCGTTGCCGGATAGATATACTCCGTGAAATCGTTGTCGCGATGGCGGGCACCCTTGCTGCCCATGCCGCCACGTCCCTGAGCATGGAACTCGTCCAGGTTGGTGCGCTTGATGTAGCCCATATGGCTGATGGTGATGACCACGGGATCGTCGGGATAGAAGTCCTCGGCATTGAACTCATGGTCGAAGGGGATAATCTCCGTCTTGCGCTCGTCGCCGTACTGCTCCTTCACCTCCTGCAGCTCCTGCTTCATCACTTCCTTGCAGCGCTCGGGGTTATCGAGGATTTCCTGCAGGTCGGCAATGAGTTTCATCAGGTCGTCGTACTCCTGGTGCAACTGCTCAACGCGCAGACCGGTGAGCTGGCTGAGGCGCATATCAACGATGGCCTTCGACTGCAGCTCGTCGAGCTCGAAACGCTTCTCCAAGTTACGCTGGGCGTCGGAGGGCGTCTCGCTGTTGCGGATAATCTTAACTACCTCGTCGATGTTGTTGACGGCGATAATCAAACCCTCCAGGATGTGGGCACGCTCCTGAGCTTTCTTCAGGTCGTACTTGGTGCGACGGATGGTCACGTCGTGACGATGCTCCACGAAATACTTCACACATTCCTTCAAGGTAAGCAGACGGGGACGTCCCTTTACCAGCGCAATGTTATTGACTGAGAATGAGCTCTGTAGAGCTGTCATCTTAAAGAGTTTGTTCAAGAGAACGTTGGCGTTGGCATCGCGCTTCACATCAACCACGATACGCATACCCTGACGGCCAGACTCGTCGTTGACGTTGGCCACGCCTTCAACCTTGTGCTGGTTGGCCAGGTCGGCAATATATGCCACGAGGTCGGCCTTGTTGACGCCGTAGGGAATCTCGGTCACCACAATCTTGTCGTGGGTGTCGCCGCTCTCAATCTCGGCCTTGGCACGCATCACGATGCGTCCCCTACCCGTCTCGTAGGCATCCTTCACACCCTGCAGGCCATATATATAGGCTCCTGTGGGGAAGTCTGGGCCGGGGATATACTGCATCAGACCCTCGGTGTCGATGTCGGGATTGTCAATGTAGGCGCAACAGCCGTCAATGACCTCACCCAGATTGTGAGTAGGCATATTGGTTGCCATACCAACGGCAATACCGTTACCGCCATTTACCAATAGGTTGGGAATCTTGGTCGGCATGACGGTGGGCTCTGTCAGCGAGTCGTCGAAGTTTGGCGTCATATCGACGGTGTCCTTCTCGAGGTCGTCCATGATGTGCTCACCCATCTTCGACAAGCGACATTCCGTATAACGCATGGCGGCAGGAGAGTCGCCATCGACAGAGCCGAAGTTACCTTGTCCGTCAACCAGAGTGTAGCGCATGTTCCAGTCCTGTGCCATACGAACGAGGGCACCATAGACGGAGGAGTCGCCGTGGGGGTGGTACTTACCGAGTACCTCACCTACTACGCGCGCGCACTTTTTATAAGGTTGTGTTGATACATTGTTGATATTCTTCATGCCGAAGAGGATTCGGCGGTGTACGGGCTTGAAGCCGTCACGAACATCGGGAAGGGCACGGGCCACGATGACAGACATCGAATAGTCGATGTACGATGACTTCATCTCTTCTTCAATGTTAATCTTAATAATTCTGTCGTTGTCGAATGTTTGATCCATCTTTTTTATTTACCTATTTGACAATTTAATTTTTTCTATTTACAGTTTGACTATTTATAATTTTCGATTTTTTGCGTTTAAGGCCATTTTTAAGCCCGCTGACGCGTTTTCCCAAAACTTTGCAAAGGTACGAAGAATATTTAAATCACGCAAAACTTTAAGCATTTTTTTGCCTAATGGATGTTAAAATGCGTAATTTCTACAAAAAGCATCCCTATACCTTATTTAAAAAAAGCGTTAAAAAAAGTACAACGTATTGATTTTTTTAGTATCTTTGCAACGTTTTAAGGGTAAATTTTTTAATATTGACCTGTATATCAAGAAGTTAGGGTCATTTCAACAAAGAAAAGATGAGACAGTTAAAGATTCAGAAGAGTATTACAAACCGTTCGAGTGAAGCACTGGATAAGTATCTGGTGGAGATTGGTCGTGCACCTCTCATTTCTATCGACGAGGAGATTGAGTTGGCACAGAAAATCCGCAAGGGAGGTCCTGAGGGTGAACGTGCAAAGGACAAGTTGGTAACCGCCAACCTGCGTTTTGTCGTATCTGTAGCAAAGCAGTACCAGCATCAGGGTCTGACACTAACTGACTTGATTGACGAGGGTAATATTGGCCTGATCAAAGCTGCCCAGAAGTTCGACGAGACACGTGGTTTTAAGTTCATCTCGTATGCCGTATGGTGGATTCGCCAGAGCATCCTGCAGGCTATTGCCGAGCAGAGCCGTATTGTTCGCCTGCCGCTGAACCAGGTTGGTTCTCTGAACAAGATCAGTCACGAAATCAACAAGTTCGAGCAGGAGAACCAGCGTCACCCCTCTGTGACCGAGCTGAGTATGGCTACCAACATGGACGAGGAGAAGATTTCGCAGAGCCTGATGGCCGACGGTCACCACGTATCGATTGACGCTCCGTTCCAGGATGGTGAGGACAACTGCATGCTTGACGTGATGGCCAGTGGCGATGACAGTCGTACAGACCGCTACGTCGATCATGAGTCGATGGCACAGGAGCTGAACACCGTGCTGCACAAGGTGCTCAAGGAGCGTGAGATACAGATTCTGACCCAATGCTTCGGCATTGGCTGCCACGAGAAAGGTCTGGAGGAGATTGGTGACCAGCTGGGACTGACTCGTGAGCGTGTGCGTCAGATTCGTGAGAAGAGTATTGCCAAGCTGCGTGACAGCGGCAATGCGAAGATTCTGATGAAATATTTGGGTTAAAAAATATTGTTTGTTTGGTGCTCTCAAAATTAATGTGTAATTTTGGGGCTGTGAAATGCAAACAGTGGTTCATCAAGATATGGATGCTGGGCGTGATTTGCTTCACGCCCGGTTTTCTTTATGCAGAGGAAAATGCTGATTCCCTGTTGGTTAGTCGTGTGTTTGACTATCAGCGGAACTACGCTTATTGCGTGGAAGGTTACGAAAACAATGTCTATCTGAAGTATTCTTTCTTTACGGACAAACGTAACTTCACGCTCTTCCTCATTCCGCACATGTACTCCATTGCCAAGGGCGACCGTGCCTATGTGGGTGAGTCGTACTGTCGCATGATCTACAAGGACCTTAACGACTACGAACTCAAACGGCAGGTCAGCGTGGGAAACATTGCCCATTACAGCAAGGCGTTACCCACCGTGCTGGAGCTGCTGACGCCCAACCTCTATAACGTCTGCCTGTTTCCGCAGCATATCCTCTCCCCTTTCCATCGCAGCAACGCACACTATTACCGCTATCGCGTCACCATCATCGGCAACGGACAGGCCGTCATAGCCTTCAAGCCCATCTTGCCTAACACCCAACTGGTGTCAGGACAGGCTTACGTGAGGTATGAGACAGGCCAGATAACGATGGTTGAGCTGGAGGGCGAGTATGACATGATTGACTTCAAGGTGTCAATCCAGCAGGGTGAGAGCGGCGTACAGTCGCTGTTGCCCAAGCATTGTGAGCTGGAGGCCCGGTTTGACTTCATGGGCAACCACGTCAGGAGCTATTTTGACGCGTATTACAATTGTCCGACGACGCTGCCCGACACCCTGGAGTCTGTCAATGACATGGCGCTGATGGACAAGGTACGTCCTGTGCCGCTGGAGGAAACAGAACAGAAGGTATATGATGACTACTATCAGGACGATGACGACACCCAGGACAATGACACAATAGCACATCATGGGAGCAGATTCTGGAAGGACATCATGTGGGATGTTGTGGGCGACAACCTGTTTACCAGTATCAATGCAGGAAACGACGTCGCCTCCATCAGGTTCTCTCCCCTCTTGAACCCGCAATACCTCAGCTACAGCCACAGCCGCGGACTGTCGTACAAGATCAAAATGGGTGCCCGCTACAATTTCTCTGAGCACCGATACCTGACGCTGAACCCAGAGCTCGGTTACAACTTCAAGTTCAAGCAGTTCTATTTCACGGCACCTTTGCGCATGACCTATAATCCGAAGCGTGACGGTTATGCGGAAATCGTGGTGGGAAACGGTAACCGTATCAGCAATTCCAGCGTGATAGAAACCATCAAAGATTCGGTTGACTTGTCGGACCTTGACTTGTTTACGGACAACCATATCGAAGTAAGAAACAACGTGGAGGCATTCGACTGGCTCGCCATCATGACCAGCTTTACCTACCATTACCGTAGGGCCATCAACGCAGAGCGCATGGAGGCGTTAGGCAAGCCTACCATCTACCGAAGCTTCTCGCCCGTGCTGTCGCTCAAGGTCACACCCTGGAAGAATGGACCGGTCTTCGTGCTCGACTACGAACGAGGCATTAAGAGCGTCTGGAAATCGAACATCGGCTATGAGCGCTGGGAGATGGATGGTGTATGGAAGATTCCCCTGCACAGCCTGAGCCTGCTGAACGTTCGCGTAGGCGGCGGTTTCTATACCAACAAGAGCACGAGCTACTTCGTCGATTACGCAAACTTCCGCGACAACAACGTGCCTGGAGGCTGGGAGGACGACTGGACGGGACAGTTTCAGTTGCTGAACAGCGCATGGTATAACGCCTCTGACTACTACATTCGCACCAACCTGTCATACGAGACGCCAATGTTCTTTGCCACATGGCTGCCCTTGATAGGCAGATACATTGAGACAGAGCGTATCTACGCCAGCGCAGCGTTCCTTGATCACACTCGTCCCTATTACGAAGTGGGCTATGGACTCACGAACCGCTATTTCTCTGCAGGCTTCTTCGCCAGTTTCCTGAACGGTAAGTTCCAGGATTCAGGTTTTAAAATCACACTTGAACTCTTCAGAAAATGGTAACAGCAAGAAAGCCCCTAACCGTCTATAAGGCCAGCGCAGGAAGCGGAAAGACCTTCACGCTGGCATCGGAGTACATCAAGCTGCTGGTGGAGAATCCGCAGCAGTATCGCAGCACCCTGGCCGTCACCTTCACCAACAAGGCAACGGAGGAAATGAAGATGCGCATCCTGAGCCAGCTGTACGGCATCTGGAAAGGGCTGCCCGACTCACGCGACTATCTGCAGCATATCTGCGAGATGACCGGCTATGACGAGGCGCTTGTGTGCAAGCGGGCTGGCATAGCATTGCATAACCTGCTGCATCATTACAGCTATTTCCGCGTCTCAACCATTGACACGTTTTTCCAAAGCGTGCTGCGTAACCTGGCTCGCGAGCTGGAACTGACGGCCAACCTGCGCATTGAGCTGAACGACAAGCAAGTGGAGGAACAGGCTGTCGATGAGCTTGTCCAGGACCTGCAGACAAAGGACCAAACGCTGCAATGGATTCTGCGCTACGTGATGGACAATATCGAGGAGGCCCGCTCGTGGAACGTCATCGGCAGCATCAAGAATTTCGGAACAACTATTTTCAAGGACGTTTACAAGGAACACAGCAAGGTCCTGAAAGAAAAGATGTCGGACAAAGAGTTCTTTGAACGCTACACGCAGGTGCTGGCCGAGCAATGCAAAGAGGCCAAGGAGCGCATGCAGGAGATCGGCAACAGCTTTTTCTCAGCATTGGAAGGCGCAGGACTCGATGTCAGCGACTTGAAAAGCGGCAAGAATATTGCATCATTCTTCTACAAACTGCAGAATGGAAACTTTGAAGAAGACATTGTCAACAAGACGGTTCAAAGCTGTAGGGAAGATGCCGCCAACTGGTGCAAGAAAGGTACGGAGGCTGAGCTGCTGCCCATCGTGGAACAAACGCTGCTGCCCCTGCTTCACCATGCTATGGAAGAACGTGAGAGACAGTGGTTCCGCTATCAGTCAGCCACGCTCACGCTGCGCCATCTGAACCAACTGCGCTTGTTGGACGAGATTGAGAAGAAGGTGCGGCTCCTGAACACAGAAGCCAACCGCTTCCTGCTGAGCGACACGCAGCAGCTGCTTCACGAGCTCATCAAGGGCAGCGACTCCCCCTTTATCTTTGAGAAGATTGGTGCACAGCTGGAGCACATCATGATTGACGAGTTTCAGGACACCAGTACCGTGCAATGGAAGAACTTCAAGGTGCTGCTGGAGGAGTGCATGAGTCATGAGGACACGCAGAACCTGATTGTGGGCGACGTCAAGCAAAGCATCTACCGTTGGCGGTCGGGCGACTGGAGGCTGTTGAACGACATCGAGAGACACTTCCCCCTACCCCAGCAGCAGCTTCATGTACAGTCGCTGGACATGAACTACCGCTCACAGCGAAACATCATTGAGTTCAATAACCGGTTCTTTGAGCTAGCAGCTGAGCAGGAGTACGAGCAGTTGAAGGAGAAAGTCGGTGAAGCACTCTCCAGTCAGATTCGTCATGCCTACAAGGACGTCGTACAGAATATTCCCGCCCAGCGTGAAAAGACGGGAAAGATACAAATCACGTTGTTCCCCGGCAAAGAGTATCGTGAGAATGTGCTCCGCAAACTGGGTGAAACGGTGATGACGTTGAGAGAGCAAGGCGTCTCTGACAGCAACATGGCCATCCTCATCCGTTCCAAGGATGTGATACCCGACATCATCGACTATTTCGCAACCAACATTCCTGACGTCACCATCGTTTCTGACGAGGCTTTCCGACTCGACGCCTCCCTGCTGGTCTGCATGCTCATGGATGCGCTCCATCTGCTGATGCATCCTGACGACACCATCGTTAGGGCAACGTTGGCCAAGAACTACCAGAAGCATATCCTGAAGAACGAGTTGAGCGACGCCCAGCTGCTCAGGAGCGACGTGGATGTCAATGCCTATCTGCCTGAGGGTTTTCTGGAAGAGAGCGACAAGCTGCTGAAGCTGCCGCTGACAGACCTGACCAATGAGGTTTACAAGCTGTTCGGCCTACAGCAACTGAAGGACGAGAACGCCTATCTCTGCACCTTCAATGACTACCTGAACAGCTACATGACCGACAACGCTGCCGACATAGACGCCTTCCTCAGGTATTGGAAGGAGACGCTTTGCAGCAAGACCATACAGAGCGACGAGATTGACGGCATCAGGCTGTTGACCATCCACAAGAGCAAGGGTCTGGAGTTTGACCACGTGCTGCTGCCCTTCTGCGACTGGAAACTTGAAAAGAGCAACACCATCTGGTGTGAGGCGGCTGATGAGCCATATAACGAGCTACCACTCGTCCCTGTCGACTACAACGGCAAGATGGCTGGCAGCACCTACGAGCGAGCTTATTTCGATGAGTACCTGCAGAACAGCGTTGACAACTTGAACCTGCTCTATGTGGCCTTTACTCGAGCCCGTAACAACCTGTTTGTCATCGGTCGCCGTAACTCTTCGGGTTCCCGTTCGCAACTCATCCAGAACCTCCTTCCTAAGTTGCAGGAGCAGATGGAAGGTGCCGTGTTGACGGGCCACGACGACAAGGAGAGTACCGTGACGTTCGATTATGGTACGCTGTGCACCAAAACCAAAGGGCAGAGTACAACAGAAAACGTGTTCCTGCAGACGGCAGAACGCTGCGAGGTGGACATCACTCCCCACGCAAGCAAAATCAGCTTCAGACAAAGCAACAAAAGCCGTGACTTCATTGAAGGTGACGAGCCTGATGAGACACAGGCAAACTACATCAAGACTGGTAGCGTGCTGCACGAGGTGTTTGCCCATATCCGCACGACGGCCGACATTGACCAGGCGCTGCGCCAGCTGCAGCTGGACGGCATACTCTACGACGCTCACCTGACGCCCGAGCGACTGGCCCACATGATACGCAAGCGACTGGAAGACCCTCGGGTGAAGGACTGGTTCTCCGGACGCTGGCAGCTCTTCAACGAGTGTACCATTCTTTCCCTTGTCGATGGACAGGCGCAGGAGCGTCGTCCTGACCGCGTTATGACTGACGGTCATGAGATGGTGGTCGTTGACTTCAAGTTTGGTAAGCCTAAACCCGAGTACCACGAACAGGTCAGGGAATACATGACCTTGTTGCAGGACATGGGCTACAGTCACATCAAAGGCTACCTGTGGTATGTGTATAACAATCAGATTGTAGAGGTATGAAAACGTTTCTGGAATATGTAGCAGCAGACATGCTCGAGAAATACGGCACCGACTTGTCACGACTGGCTGTTGTGTTTCCCAACAAGCGCGCATCGCTGTTCTTCAACGACTGTCTGGCACGCCTGGCGGGACGTCCCATCTGGAGTCCTGCCTACCTGACCATCAGCGAACTGTTCCGCCATCATGCCCAGCTGCAGGTGGCCGACTCCATCAAACTCATCTGCGACCTGCATAAGTGCTTCGTCAGGGAGACGAGCATCAACGAGACACTCGACCATTTCTACGGCTGGGGACAACTGCTCCTTACTGACTTCGACGACATCGACAAGAACATGGCCGATGCCGACAAGGTGTTTGCCAATCTGCGCGACCTGCATGAACTGGATGACGTGTCCTACCTGACCGACGACCAGAAGGCCATCATCCGAAAGTTCTTCGGCAATTTCTCCGAGGAGCAGAATACCGAACTCAAACAGCGCTTCCTCAACCTGTGGAGCCACTTCGGCGACATTTATCACGCCTTCAACCAGACGCTCCGGCAACAGGGACTGGCCTACGAGGGTGCACTATATCGTCAGGTAGCTACCGACGAGACCATTTGCTTTGAACATGAGCAGTATCTCTTCGTGGGCTTCAATCTGCTACAGAAGGTGGAGCAGCTGCTCTTCCGTCATCTGCAGGAACAGCAGAAAGCCCGTTTCTATTGGGACTACGACCACTATTATATGAAGGACAATGAGGCAGGCTTCTATATCTCCCAGTATCTGGACAAGTTCTCCAACGAGCTTAGCAACAGGAACGACGACATCTACAGGAACTTCCAGAAGCCCAAGCAGCTGACCTATATCTCTGCCACCACAGAGGACATTCAGGCGCATTATATGACACAATGGCTCCAGGCCAACGGTCGCATCAATGCCGGCAAGCGGACTGCTGTCGTGCTGTGTGACGAGTCCTTGCTGCCAATGGCCATCCATTGTCTCCCCGACGAAGTAGATAAGGTGAACATCACGACGGGCTATCCGCTGTCACAAGCTCCCGTTTCGTCCATGCTCATGCAGCTCTTTGCCTTGCAGACGGCAGGCTACGTGGAGAAGTCCGACCGCTTCCGCCTGCAATATATTAATAAGGTGTTGCGCCATCCCTATGCGCAGTATATCTCTGACCGACATCAGGAACTCTATGAGCTGCTGAACACGAAGCATATCTATTACCCGTCACGCGAACAGCTGGGACTGGACGATGCACTCGTGCTGCTCTTCAGCCGGCTGGAGGGCGACAAGACCATGCAGACATGCCACTGGCTGATGGAGATGCTCCGTCTGATTGCTGAGCGCAGCCGTCAGACAGGGACCGATGCCGACCCGTTGCATGCTGAGTCGGTGTTCCGCGTCTACACGCTCCTGAACCGCCTCTACGGACTCATGGAGGATGGTGACTTGCGCATCGACCTCACCACGCTCTACCGCCTGCTGGGACAGCTCATCCAGGCCACCTCGGTACCGTTCCACGGAGAGCCTGCCGTGGGCATTCAGATGATGGGCGTGCTCGAGACACGTAACCTGGACTTCGACCACGTGCTCGTGCTCTCCTGCAACGAGGGTAACATGCCACGAGGCATTAACGACACCTCGTTCATACCCTACAGCATCCGCAAGGCGTTCGACCTGACCACCATCGACCATAAGGTGGCCATCTATTCCTACTATTTCCACCGGCTGTTGCAACGCGCAGGCGACGTGACGCTGGTCTATAACAATGCCACAGAAGACGGCAAGACGGGAGAGATGAGCCGTTTCATGCTCCAAATGCTTGTGGAGAGCAATCAGCACATCGCACAGCAGGCGCTCAAGACGGGACGTAACGCCCACGAGCGGAAACAGTCGCCCATCGTCAAGACGCCCGAAGTTATGAAGTTGCTGCGGCAACGCTTCGACCTGAGCTGTGCCGACGAAGAGCGACGTCAGCGCCCCTTGCTCACGCCTTCTGCCATCAATCGCTACATGCGCTGTCCACTCAGTTTCTATTACCATTACATTGGCGGGCTGAGCGAGCTGGAGGAGAACGACGAGGACGCCATCGACGGCCGCATCTTCGGCAACATTTTCCACGAGGCAGCCCATCGCATCTACGAACAGCTGGGACGTGAAGTGACGAAGCCGCCTGTCAGGGCCTTGCTGAAGAATAAGGCTGAGATAGAACGGGCTGTGGACAATGCCATCAAGAAGGAGCTGTTCAACCTCCCCGTGTCAGCACCCATGCCCGACTTGAACGGTCTTCAGATCATCAACCGCGAGGTCATCATCAGATACCTGCGCCAGCTGCTCACCATCGACGGTCAGCTGGCTCCCTTCAGCATCCTCGGACTGGAGAAGCCCGTCATGTGCGAATGGCTCGTGAAGCCCTTGGAGGGTGAGCCGTTCGGCACCACGCTCGGAGGCATCATCGACCGCCTTGACTGCATCCACGATGCTACGGGTGAGCGGCGTATCCGCGTGGTCGATTACAAGACGGGAAGCGGCAAGCTTGAGCCGATAGCTGACGTGGAGCATATCTTTGACAACGCCAAGATAGAGAAGCACAGCGACTACTACCTGCAGACATTCCTCTACGGCGTGATCGTCAGCAACTCCGTTGAGTACAACCCTGCGCAGTCAAAGGTCAGCCCTGCCCTTTTCTTCGTGCAGCGTTCCAGTCAGGACAATTACGACCCGACGCTGCAATTCGGCAAGACCCCGATTGATGATGTGAAGACGTGGAATGCTGAGTTTATCCATTTGCTCGAGGAAGTCATCAACGAGATATTCAGTCCGGCCGTTCCTTTCCGCCCGACTGCGACGACCACCCGCTGTGACCGTTGCCCCTTTGCAGCGCTGTGCAACAGTTAGCGGTTCTTGTGTGTGATAAACCAGCGATGGGTAAAGAAGTTGTAGAACAACAACGCTACAAGAATCAGCGTCAGCGAGACGACATAGAGCAGGCTTTCCTGCCCGTACAGGAACGCATAGCCGACAAACAGTCCCAGGGCTATGCCCGTCTCCCAGCAAAGCATGTACATGCTCTGCGATGTGCCGCGCTGGCAATGGCGGCTCAGTTTGATGAAGAACAGCAGGAAGCGTGAGCCGATGATGCCGATGCCCAGTCCGATGAACAGCGGCGAGATGTAGGAGAGCACTTGTCCCGTCTGGACGTACATCGTCAGTATGCCCGCCCCCATCAGAATGAGTCCGCTGATAATCTCACTCTTCAGTTCAGCATCGACAAAGACGAATCGCTGGGCAAGGATGGCCAGCAGGAAGCCGCCCATCATGATGGCATAGAACCAGTCCGTCAGCGCCGTGCTCATCAGCAGTCCAATCACCGTCGTCGTCAGCAGCATGTTCACATACAGCCACAGGCCGTGAGGCAGGAAGAAGCGGTCAAGACTCAGCTTCTTCACGTTGTCCTCGGGCGTGCGGAAGGGGAACTTCACCAGCTCAATCAGCACCAAGGCAACCACACAGCAACCGATGACGGCCAGCAGCGTCACACCGAAGCCAAGCAGCCTGTAGAGCGTGAGTCCGGCAATAGGTCCCAGCGCCAGCGCAAAGCGAGAGAACCATGCTGCCGCGTAGTTGGCTTCCGTTCGCTGGAACGACTCGCTGGTGTCTATGATGAGCGTGCTCGAGAGTACCATTTGTGCCAGTCCGAAGAAGGCACCGAAGACGATGCGCTGCACGTATAGCAGCTCCTTCGAGGCAAAAAACTCCTGAGACACTTCCAGATAGTACAGTCCGCCCAGCGCCAGCGCCATCACGATGATGGCCCACAGGCACACTTGGTTGCGGCGGTAGCGCTGAACAAGGTACGAGCAGAAGCCTCCCAAGAGGTAGATGCCCACGCCCGTCATTCCCATGCACACTCCCGTCTCCAGTGGCGTAAACTGCTTTGCCTGCATCAGCCACAAGGGCAGCACAGGTATGAGCATATAGGCTGACATGTTCAGTAGCATGTTTGCTACAGCCATCTGCCAGAATTCTCTATGCCACAGCTTGATATGAACGGGAGTGTTTTGCGTGTTCATGCGTTTAGTACGATTCCTGTTCGTTGGGGAAGTCACCCGACTTCACGTCAGTCACATACTGTCCGATGGCGTCGGTCATGATGGTGTTCAGGTCGGCATAGCGACGCAGGAAGCGGGGGCTGAAGCCCTGGTTCATGCCCAGCATGTCGGCAATCACCAGCACCTGACCGTCGGTTCCGTTGCCGGCTCCGATGCCGATGGTGGGGATGCTGATTTCCTGAGTCACCTGAGCAGCCAGCTTGGCAGGCACCTTCTCAAGCACCACCGAGAAACAGCCCACGTCGGCAAGAGCCTTCGCGTCGCTGATGAGCTTGGCAGCCTCTGCCTCGTCCTTCGCACGCACAGCGTACGTTCCGAACTTATTGATGCTCTGGGGCGTCAGTCCTAAGTGGCCAATGACGGGGATGCCGGCATCCAGTATGCGCTTGATGGTGTCAATAATCTCAATGCCGCCCTCCAGCTTCAGCGCGTCGCAGCCGCTCTCCTTCATGATGCGAATAGCGTTCGACACACCATCGTGCGAACCAATCTGGTAGCTGCCGAAGGGCATGTCGCAAACCACCAGCGCACGCTGTACGGCACGCACCACCGAGCGAGCATGGTAAATCATCTGCTCCACGGTGATGGGCAGCGTCGTCTGGTTGCCTGCCATCACGTTCGATGCGGAGTCACCAACCAGGATTGCATCCACGCCGGCCTTATCCACGATACCTGCCGTTGTGTAGTCATACGATGTGAGCATAGAGATTTTCTCACCCTTCTGCTTCATTTCCAAAAAGCGCTGCGTCGTAACCTTACGAGCGTCGCTAACTAAATAACCTGCCATATTTCTTTTTTAAAGTTTAAAGTTCATATAATCGGAAATCACCTCGTCGCACAACGGGGCAATCTTCTCTGCCGCATTCGTCGTCGCCAGGCCCACAACCGTCATGCCGGCTGCCCTACCCGACTTCAGTCCGTTGAAGCTGTCCTCGAAGACCACACACTCGGCGGGCTCTGCACCGAAGCGCTGTGCCGCCTTCAGGTAACAGTCAGGGTCGGGCTTGCTGCGCTCGAAGTCCTCGGCCGTCAGGATGGCATCAAACAGTCCCTGGAACTCAGGACGCTGCCTATAGACGCTCTGCATCTTCGGCATGTTCGAACTGGTCACCACAGCGGTCTTGATGCCCCTGCTGCGCAGCCCGCGCACAAACGCCTCGAAGCCCTTGACGTAGTCATAGTGCATCTGCGCCTCGTATTCGTCGAGCCTCTTGGTAATCAGCGGCTGCTTCTCGGCCAGTCCGTCGGCCGTAAAAAACTTCTCGTAGATCTGCGTCAGCGTCTGCCCCTTTATCTCGTGCTCCAACCCGGGATGCTCAGGGTGAAACTCACGACATTGTGCACCCCAGAACACCGTGTATTGGGGCTCCGTGTCAAAGACCACTCCATCGAGGTCAAACAATGCTGCTTTCACTTCTTTCTTCATTCGACCTGCAAAGGTACGAATAAGTGAGAAGAAAACCAAAAGATTTTTGAGTTTTCTCGAGCGAGAGTACCTTCGACGAAGCCAAAGTAGTGCAATTCAGGCGGAAAACCAAATTAATCGTAGATTATTTGATTTTTTCCGAGATACAGCACTTTTCATGGCATGAAACCATACGATTCATAGCATGAAAAGGTGCGTTTCATTACGGGAAACGTGATACAATAAACTCCACAAAAAATGGGCAGGTCTCGTAGTGAGGCTTGCCCATTGATGTTTGGTGTTTCTTGTTTACACCAAGTTATTTCAGGATGGCCTTGGCGTGCATGATGAGGTTGTCAACGTTCTGCTTGTTCTTGCCCATGTCGTAGAGGGTGAAGGGGAATGCGGACTCTGACTTGACCTGCACGCTGGTTCCGCCGTCGGCGGCTTCCTTCATGGAGATAAAAATCTTCTCGCCAAGGAACTCAATCAGGAAGGGCTTGGCTGAGGTCAGCTGGTGAGACGTCTCGTTCTTAATCGGGTAGTTCATGCCTGCGCGCGAGATAGCTTCTGCAAAGGCTTCGAATACTACGTTAATGGGTTGACTGAATGTTACAACCTGTAAATTACTATTTGCCATATCTTTTTATTTTTTAATTGGTTAGATAATCTGTTTAATGTTGGGTGGGGGCCTTCAGGTCAACAGTCGAAGACGTTGCGGAGCACCCACCAAAGGAGGGTCGTAAAGAGGAAGAGGCCCACCAGGATGTAGGTGGTGCGGTCGGTCCACTTGCGCGACATCCACTTCTGCCAGCCGTCCAAAAGCAGCAGGACGACGAACACGGGGAAGAGCGTGAGCAGGTAGGCATTATAACGGAATGCCGCAGCGAAGTCGAGATGTAACAAACTGTGGAGCATGCGTTGTGCTCCACAGCCTGGACATTTATAGCCTGTCAGCGCCAGAAACCGGCATCGGGGGAAATATCCCGACGCCGAGGGGTCGAACAGGAAATAGACACCCGCAACAACGACTGCCAGCAGCACTAGGAGTGCGATACTGGTTCGAGTATTGGGTCTGAACTTCATGTTAGCTGTTGGCTGCAATGCCGATGATGACGTAGATAATCGTGAAGATTACCTCGAGTACGAGACCTACACCAAGGATGATGATGCCAATCTTGAAGTATTTGCCTGCCTTGTCGCTGGCTTCCTGTGCAGCGGCGTAGTTGCCTCCCTGATAGAAGCCCTCAATCTTGTTGCTCTCGAGCAAGGCCATGATACCAAGTACCAGGTTGATGATACCTGCGCACACACCGCAGCAGAAGACAGAGGCGGCAATCAGGATGATGGCCTGCATCTTGTAGTCCTTCGGCATGGTGGCTGGCACCTCATAATCGTTTTGGCTGCTGCTTGAGCTGTAGTCTGCCTGCGGCTCGTCCTGCAGCACCGTCTCCTGATCGGGCTCGGGCTGCGGGGTGTATTGCGGCTGCGGAGCATACTGTGGCTCAGGCTGTGGAGCATACTGTGGCTCGGGTTGCGGAGCATACTGTGGCTCGGGCTGTGGGGGCATCTGGGGTGCAAAGAGCGCCTGCAGTTCGCTTACTTGACTTGCGGGTGTCCAGTTGGCCATGCCCTCAGTCCATACGTTTGTCTCGGGGGTGATACCCTTTGCTGCAAGCTGGTCGTAAGTGAAGGGACCTGCCTGCTTGTTGTTTTCTACGATGTAGTACGTTGCCATAATTATAATAATGTATGAATGATTTTTATATGTTTATAGTTCAATAGCCAGACATTGAAGCTGCAAATATCAGGAAGTAATACAGCAGCCAGCAGGTAATGCTGATGAGTCCGCCGATGATGAGCAGCGAGATAGACCAGTTGCCCCACTTGTTGGCATCGATGCTGGCATTCATCGCGCCATGATAGTTGCCCGTCATATAGTCGGAGGAGACCCTGCCTGACGCTACCAGCGCCAAGATGGAGAATATCAGGGAGATGATGCCGAAACAGTTACCACAGCAGAACATGCTGATAACGGTCAGCACCAACGACCATACTGCCTTCGACTTATGGTTGTCGGGCATGGGGACGTAGTTTGACTGATAGCCACCACCATAGCCGTAGCCGCCGGAATAGCCCTGCGGCGGGGCGCTATTGATAAGGTGCTGCAACTCAGGAACCTGACCGGCAGGCATCCAGTTGGGCATGCCCTCAGTCCACACTTGCGTGTTGTCATCGAGTCCGCGCTGTGCCAACTGCTCATAGGAGAAGGGACCTGACTGCTGATTGTTCTCAACGATGTAATATGATGCCATCTCTACAATTATGTTTATTTCAGTTGACAAAAGTATACAATAATTGGCAGTTCTCCAAACAATCTGCCAATTATTTGCAGGAAAACATGTATTTTTTGTTATTTCGTGCAAAACTGCTCGCCCAGACGGAAGCCTTCCTCGTAGAGTGCCTCGAGCTTATGGACGTCCTTTTCCATGCGTCCCACCTCCATGGGCTTCTCAGGACGGATGACCGTTATACGGCCCTCATCCTCAAGGCGTTCCACATAGTCCAGCTGGGCGTTATAGACGGCCACACGATGGCTCAGAGCCACACGCAGGCGGGGATAATTGCGATAGATGTAGCGGGGAATCTTCAGGTCGCGGCTGGTGTTGCGGAACCCTCGGTTGCGCGTCATGATGACCACATTGTGCTCGTAGCCCATACTGACGGCACGCTCCACGGGGATGCTGTCGATGATGCCGCCGTCGAGATAGGGCTGTCCGTCAACCTCGACAACCTTGCTGACATAGGGCAGACTGCTTGATGCACGGCAGATATCGATGAGTCGCTGATGGTCGCCGCTGCGTTCGCTGAGGTATTCGGCACGGCCTGTATTACAATTGGTTACAACCATCTCGAACAACGCCTCGTTGCGGAAATAAGTGTCGTAGTCGTAGGGAATCAACTCGTTGGGAAAACGGTCGTAGAGCAGCTTAGGGTCGAAGATGCAACCCTGCGTGACCAGATGGCGCAGGCCGATGTAGTCGTACTTCGCCAGCATGTCGATGTTGGAGATGCGGGCACGACGCGGCTGACGGCTCATGTACGATAGTCCGTTGCACACTCCGGCCGATACCGCAACGATGTAGCGGAAGTAAAGGTCGTGCTTCATGAAGGCATCCAAAACGCCACTTGTGAAGACACCGCGCATGCCTCCACCCTCGAGTACGAGCCCTGTATTTCTGCCTATTCGCATCTTATTTGCTAAATTTTG
This sequence comes from uncultured Prevotellaceae bacterium, assembly GCA_902768105.1. Taxonomy (GTDB): domain Bacteria; phylum Bacteroidota; class Bacteroidia; order Bacteroidales; family Bacteroidaceae; genus Prevotella. The sequence goes on along the minus strand of CACXJZ010000016.1, from coordinate 24,942 downwards.
TTGCAAAGATACGTCTTTTTCGCAAAAAAATTGTATCTTTGCACGATATTTGACTACAAAACAAGATATTTTTTGACTTATGTTCACCAAAGAGACCTATATAAGACGCCGCGCAGAGCTGAAAAAGCTCGTGGGAAACGGCATCATCATACTGTTCGGAAACAACGAGGCACCCTATAACTATCCGGCCAACTGCTACGCGCCCATGCGACAGGACTCCACGTTCCTGTACTACTTCGGCCAGCATCGCGACGGACTGGTGGGTGTCATCGACATTGACAACGACGAGGAGTGGCTCTTTGGCGATGATATCGACATTGACGACATTGTCTGGATGGGGTTTGTGCCCAGCGTCAGCGACCTGGCTGCCGAGGTGGGCGTCACGAAGACCGCTCCGATGAAAGCCTTTTGTCAGCTATGTTGCGATGGAATCGCAACACACAGGGATTTCCATTTCCTGCCGCCCTACCGCTTCGACACGAAGATTCAAATCATGGAGCTGCTTGGCATCCAGCCATCGCAGCAGAAGGAGAAGTCATCACTCGCTCTGATTCAGGCAGTTGTCAATATGCGTTCAACTAAAGAAGCACAGGAGATTGAGGCTATTGAGCGCGCCTGCGAGGTGGGCTACGAGATGCATACCACCGCCCAGCGACTCATCCGTCCGGGCGTTACCGAGCGCTACATCGGCGGACAGGTTGATGGCATTGCCCGTTCGTTGGCACAAGGCACCAGCTTTGCCACCATCTTCACCCAGCACGGGGAAATCATGCACGGCAGTCCCAGCGACGCCAAGCTGGAGGCCAGACGCCTGGCACTCTGCGACGCGGGCTGTGAGCTGGACGACTACTGCTCGGACCACACCCGCACGATGCCCGTCAGCGGCAAGTTCACCCAACGACAGGAAGAGATATACCGCATTGTGGAGGAGTGTCACGACTACGTGCTCAATGTAGCCAAGCCTGGCATCAGGTACAGGGACGTACACTTCGCCGTGTGCCGGCTGATGACCGAGCGTCTGAAGGAGCTGGGACTCATGATGGGCGACACGGACGCAGCCGTAGATGCTGGCGCCCACGCCATGTTCCTGCCTCACGGACTGGGCCACATGATGGGTATGGATGTGCACGACATGGAAGGACTGGGACAGCAATATGTGGGCTTCGACTACAAGACACGCCCCAACATGGAACAGTTTGGCACCAACTGCCTGCGTATGGGTCGCGAACTGCAGGAGGGCTTCGTGGTGACTGACGAGCCCGGTATCTACTTCATACCGGCACTCATCGACGACTGGCGTGCCCGGGGACATTGCAAGGAGTTCATTAACTACGAGAAGCTGGAGACCTACAAGGACTTCGGCGGCATCCGCATTGAGGACGATCTGCTCATCACCAAGGACGGCTGCCGATTCCTCGGCAAGAGCCGCATACCTTATCACATCAAGGACATACAACAATAAAAAAATAAAAAGCAAAATGAAAAAGATTCTAACCATCGCGCTTCTCGCACTTATTGCAACAGGTGCCAGCGCACAAGAAGAGACAAAGAAGGACAACAAGCCCGTATTTACTGTTGTCAAGGAATTGCCCATCACCAGCATCAAGGACCAGAACCGTAGCGGTACGTGCTGGGACTACTCCACCCTCTCCTACTTCGAGTCGGAGATCCTGAAGAAGAGCGGCAAGACCTACGACCTCTGCGAGGCTTTTGTGGCTAACAAGACCTACATGGACCGTGCCATCCAGGTGGTACGACTGCATGGTGACTGCCAGTTTGCGCAGGGCGGCTCTGCCTATGACGTGCTCTACGTGCTGCAGAACTACGGTATCTGCCCTGACGACGCTATGCCTTTCCCGGGCTCTATGCAGGGCGACTCGCTGTTCAACTTCAACGAGTTCTTCTCCATCCTTGAGCCGTACGTCAACGCTGTTGCACGCAACAAGGCCAGCAAGATTTCCCCACAATGGAAGCCCGGATTGCAGGGCATCCTCGACGCCTACCTGGGCAAGTGTCCTGAGACGTTCACCTACGAGGGAAAGACCTACACGCCGAAGACCTTCGCAGCAAGCCTCGGACTGGACTGGAACGACTATGTAAGCATTACCAGCTATACACACCATCCGTTCTATACCGCTTTCCCCGTGGAGGTACAGGACAACTGGCGCAACCCGCTGAGTTACAACCTGCCGATGGACGAGATGATGCGCATCATCGACAACGCCATTGCTGAGGGTTATACCGTAGCATGGGGCGGCGACGTGAGTGAAGAGGGCTTCACACGCCAGGGACTCGCCTACTCCATCGACACCAAGGCCACAGAAGGACTGCAGGGAAGCGACATGGCACGCTGGCTGAAAATGACTCCCGCCAAGCGTCGTAGCATCCTTGAAGAGCTGGGCTGCACCGTACCTGAGCTGATTCCCACACAGGAGATGCGCCAGGAGCGTTATGACAGCTGGGAATTGACCGACGACCACGGCATGCTCATCTACGGTATTGCCAAGGATCAGAACGGTAAAGAATACTACATGGTAAAGAATTCATGGGGCGAGAGCGGTGACTACAAGGGCATCTGGTACATGACCAAGGCCTTCATCGCTGCCAACACCATGGACTATCTGGTTAACAAAAACGCCATTCCCAAGGATATCCGCAAGAAACTCGGTATATAATGAATTTCAAATGGAATTACGTACCACCTACATCCGAACGAAAGCAAGCGGCTAAAGAGCTGGCCGACAAGATTGGCATGAGTCCGATACTTGCCGACCTGCTCATCCAACGCGGCATCAAGACGGAATCGGCAGCAAAACGATTCTTCCGACCGATGCTCAGCGAACTCATCGACCCGTTCCTGATGAACGACATGGACGTGGCCGTTGACCGACTGAATGACGCAATGGGGCGCAAAGAGCGCATCATGGTATATGGCGACTACGACGTAGATGGATGTACGGCGGTAGCACTGGTATATAAGTTCCTGCAGCAGTTCTATTCCAATATCGAGTATTACATTCCCGACCGCTATGAAGAGGGTTACGGAGTAAGCCGAAAGGGAATAGACTATGCAGCAGAGAGAGATGTGAAACTCATCATCGTGCTGGACTGCGGCATCAAGGCCATCGACGAGATAGCCTATGCCAAGGAACGCGGGGTGGATTTCATTATCTGTGATCATCACGTGCCCGATGAGGAGATGCCACCTGCCGTGGCCATCCTCAATCCGAAGCGCGAAGACTCTACCTACCCCTTCAAAGACCTCTGCGGATGTGGCGTAGGATTCAAGTTTATGCAGGCGTTTGCCAAGAACAACGGCATACCCTTCTCACGACTCATTCCCCTACTCGACTTCTGTGCTGTCTCGATAGCTGCCGACATCGTTCCAGTAGTGGGCGAGAACCGTACATTGGCATTCCACGGACTGAAGCAGTTGAACCAGAACCCGAGCATCGGTCTGAAGGCTATCATTGAGATTTGCGGACTGACAGGCAGGGAGCTCACCATGAGCGACATCGTGTTCAAGATAGGCCCGCGCATCAATGCCAGCGGACGTATGCAGAACGGTACCGAGGCTGTGGATTTGCTGGTTGAGAAGGACTTCTCCCAGGCATTGGCAGAAGCCAACCACGTGAACGAGTACAACGACCAGCGTCGCGACATCGACAAGCAGATGACCGAGGAAGCCAACGAGATTGTGGCACGTCTTGAGAGTCAGCAGCACATGCAGAGCATCGTGCTCTACGACGAGAACTGGAAGAAGGGCGTGGTAGGCATCGTTGCCTCACGTCTTACGGAACTCTATTTCCGTCCGACAGTCGTGCTGACCATCATCGACGGCCTGGCAACAGGCTCGGCCCGCTCGGTGGCAGGCTTCGACATCTATGATGCCATCAAGTCGTGTCGTGACCTGCTGCAGAACTTCGGCGGTCACACCTATGCCGTAGGTCTCTCGCTGAAGCAGGAGAACATCCCCGAATTCAGGCGCCGCTTCCAGGAATATGTCAGCAACCACATTCTGCCCGAACAGACTCAGGCGCTGCTCGACATTGAGGAAGAGGTGGATTTCCGCGACATCAACAAGAAGCTGCTCAACGACCTGAAAAAGTTTGCTCCCCACGGTCCGAACAACCCCAAGCCGCTCTTCTGCACGCGCAACGTCTATGACTATGGCACGTCGAAGGTGGTGGGACGTAATCAAGAGCACATCAAGCTGGAGCTCGTTGACTCCTTGTCGAGCAATGTCATGAACGGTATTGCCTTCGGACAGAGTGCCGCAGCACGCTACATCAAGTCCAAGCGTTCGTTCGACATCGTCTATACCATCGAGGAGAATACCTATAAGCGCGGAGACATTCAACTGCAGATAGAGGACATACAACCTTCGGAGGTTTAGAATTGAAGGATTTTAAATTACTCTTAAACCAATACTGGGGCTACGATGATTTCCGGGGTATTCAACGGGAAATCATCGAGTCCATCAGTAGCGGTCACAACACCTTGGGACTGATGCCTACGGGCGGCGGCAAGTCGATAACCTTTCAGGTGCCGACACTTGCTATGGAGGGGATATGCATCGTCATCACGCCGCTCATTGCCCTGATGAAAGACCAAGTACACAACCTGCGCCGCAAGGGAATCATTGCCGATGCCATCTACTCGGGAATGTCGCACGACAACACGCTGCGCATACTTGAGAACTGCATCCTCGGACGAACCAAACTGCTTTATGTATCACCGGAACGACTGGAAAGCGACCTCTTCCTAACCAAGCTGCGCCACATGAACGTGAGCTTCATTACCGTCGATGAAGCCCATTGCATCAGTCAGTGGGGCTACGACTTCCGTCCCAGCTATCTCAGTATTGCCAACATTCGTGACGTACAGCCCGTCCCCATTCTTGCCCTTACCGCCACCGCTACCCCACGCGTGGTGGATGATATTTGTGAGAGATTAGGAGGTGACTTCAACGTCTTCCGCATGTCGTTCGAGCGCAAGAACCTCAGCTACATTGTCCGACATACAGAGGACAAATTGGGAGAGCTGATGCAAATACTCCAGACAACAAAGGGAAGCACCATTGTCTATGTGCGCAGCCGCAAGCGCGCCAAGGAGATTTCGGACTTCATCCATGAGGGCGTTACCTTCTACCACGCAGGACTGGACCATGCGACGCGTGACCAGCGGCAGATAGCGTGGCAGAAAGACCAGAAGCGCATCATTGTTGCTACTAACGCCTTTGGAATGGGTATTGACAAGCCTGACGTGAGATTGGTCATCCACTTTGACAGTCCCGACTCCATCGAGGCTTACTTCCAGGAGGCAGGACGTGCAGGACGCGACGGTCTGCCGGCTCAAGCCATTCTGCTCTGTAACGGCAACGACAACCGCAAGCTGATGCGACGCGTTGACGACACGTTCCCTGAACGTGAATATATAAAAGATGTATATGATGATTTGGCCTACTACCTGCAAGTAGCGACAGGTACCGGACAAGGACGGCTGTTTGAGTTCAGTCTCGACGAGTTCTGCCTGCGCTTCCGCCACTTCCCCGTACGGGCACATGCTGCGCTGATGCTCCTTACACGTGCAGGATACATTGACTATATGGATGAACAGGACTCTGCCGCACGCGTACACTTCCTTACACGCCGCGACGAACTTTACAGGTTAGAGGGTAACTCACCGGAGGAAGACCGGATTATCGTCTCGTTGCTGAGACTCTACGGCGGGCTCTTTGCCGACTATGGATACATTGATGAAAGTTTGGTGGCACGCGAGGCAGGACTGACGCCTATACAGGCCTACGACGTGTTGAAGCAACTCTCGCAGAAAGGCATCATCAGTTTCATTCCCCGCAAGCGTACTCCCTATGTCCGCTATATGGAGCGGCGCGAGGAACGCGACCATATCGTCATTCCACGCGCCGTCTATGAAGACCGTCGTGTGCTCTATCAGGAGCGCATCGAGGCTATGTTACAATATATGAATACCGACAACCAATGTCGCTCCCGGCAGTTGCTTCGCTACTTCGGCGAAACCGACTCACGAGACTGCGGCCATTGTGATGTCTGTCATTCAAAGTAGTACAGGAACGAGGCAATTCCCTCAAGTGCGGGCTTACGCTGTCCCTCAATCTCAATCTTGAAAGCTATCTCCGTCTTGCAGATACCACGCAGGTTCTGGATGTTATGCAGTTTGGTGCGCATGCGTACACGACTACCCGTGACAACAGCCTGCCCGAAACGCATCTGGTCCATGCCGTAGTTTACGAGCATCTTGATGTTGTTTACCTTGATGATCTGCTCCCACAGGTGAGGCAGTAGCGACAAGGTCAGATAACCATGTGCAATAGTGCTCTTGTAGGGACTTTCCACCTTGGCACGTTCGACGTCAACGTGAATCCACTGGTGGTCGAGCGTGGCATCGGCAAAGAGATTGATACGGTCCTGAGTGACTTCCAGCCAATCAGAAACACCGAGTTCTTCACCCAGGTGGGATTCGAACTCGGCGTAGTTGTTAATAACAAGTTGTGCCATTAGTCTTCCTGATTTTCGGGACGCAGTTTGCGAACGGTCTCACCTGCACGCCACATCTCCTGGTTACGCATAGCCTCCAACTCCTTCTCCAGTCCGGCACGGTAGTCAGGCTTTGAGTTGGCATCAATGGTAATCTGTGCCTCGTTACCAGTCTGTACTGAGTAGTAGAGCCACTCCATAACAGGCTTGATGGCATCGTGGAAGCGCGGAGCCCAGTCCAATGCGCCACGCTGAGCGGTCGTAGAACAGTTGGCATACATCCAGTCCATACCCTTTGCACCGAAGAGCGGGCCAAGGCTCTGTGTCAGCTCCTCAACGGTCTCGTTGAAGGCTTCCGAGGGAGAGTGTCCATGCTCGCGGAGCACCTCGTACTGAGCCAGCAGCAGACCCTGGATGGCGCCCATCAGAGAGCCGCGCTCACCAGTCAGGTCGCTCGTTGCCTCGCGCTGGAAGGTGGTCTCAAACATGTAGCCGGCACCGATTCCGATACCGAAGGCCAGCGTCTTCTCCTTGGCCTTACCCGTAGCATCCTGATAGATGGCATACGAACAGTTCAGACCGCGACCCTCGCAGAACATAGTGCGGAGACTCGTACCAGAACCCTTAGGAGCTACCATGATGACATCGACATCCTTCGGGGGAATAACACCCGTGCGGTCACTCCAGTTGATAGCGAAACCGTGGCTGTAGTAAAGCGTCTTGCCGGGCTTCAGATATTGCTTGATGGTCGGCCACTGCTGAATCTGACCAGCATCAGAGAGCAACATGCAGAGAATAGTACCCTTCTCGGCTGCCTCCTCGATAGAGAAGAGCGTCTTGCCAGGAACCCAACCGTCAGCTACAGCCTTGTCGTAGGTCTTGCCCTGACGCTGACCGACAATAACGTTAAATCCGTTGTCGCGCAGGTTGCAGGCCTGTCCAGGACCCTGAACACCATAACCGATGACGGCAATCACCTCATCCTTTAATACTTCACGTGCTTTCTCGAGTGAGAACTCTTTGCTGGTGACAACAGTTTCAATCACGCCACCAAAATTCATTTCTGCCATAATGCAATTGTTGTTTTAAATGTTATACTTTTCCATTGAGCCGTGCCCGTCCTACCCGAGAACAGTCGTCTTGTTGGTCTCATTCCCACCCTACTCGAGGATGCGACTATGGATTAACTGATAAATCGGATGCAAAGATACAAATAAGTCGCATAAATCCAAAATAAATTATGATTAATTTGCAGGGCATGCATATATTTTGTACCTTTGCAAGCAATTATGGAGAATAACAGTATATTACAGAAACTGGATGGGCTTGAAGCCCGTTTCGAGGAGGTATCGACGCTGATTACCGACCCGAATGTCATTACCGACCAACAACGCTTCGTGAAACTGACGAAGGAGTACAAGGACCTTGGCGACATCATGGATGCCCGCAAGCGTTATATCAGTTGCCTGAACAGCATCAAGGAGGCCAAGGACATTCTTGCCAACGAGGATGATGCCGAGATGAAAGAAATGGCACGCGAAGAGTTGGCAGCTGCCGAGGAGTTACAGCCTCGTTTGGAAGAAGAAATCAAGATTGCGCTGATTCCGAAAGACCCTGAAGACGCCAAGAACGTACAGATGGAGATTCGTGCAGGAACGGGTGGCGACGAGGCATGTCTGTTTGCCGGCGACCTGTTCAAGATGTATAAGAGTTTCTGCGAGTCCAAGGGCTGGCAGGTAAGCGTTACCGACTTCAACGAGGGTGCTGTAGGCGGTTTTAAGGAGATAGACTTCGCTGTATCTGGAGCCGATGTGTATGGTACGCTGAAATATGAGTCGGGCGTTCACCGCGTACAGCGTGTGCCGGTAACGGAATCTAACGGCCGCATGCAGACGAGTGCCGCTACAGTAGCCGTACTTCCTGAAGCCGACAAGTTTGAGGTGCACGTAAACGAAGGCGAAATCAAGTGGGACACCTTCCGCAGCTCAGGTGCCGGTGGTCAGAATGTGAACAAAGTGGAATCGGGTGTGCGCCTGCGTTACATGTGGAAGAATCCCAATACGGGCGAGACCGAGGAGATACTCATTGAGTGTACTGAGACGCGCGACCAGCCGAAGAATAAAGAACGTGCTCTGAGCCGCCTTTATACGTTTATCTACGACAAGGAGCATCAGAAGTACGTTGATGACATTGCATCACGACGTAAGAGCCTTGTCTCGACGGGTGACCGTAGTGCGAAGATTCGTACATATAATTTCCCGCAGGGACGCGTAACCGACCACCGCATCGGCTATACGACGCACGATCTTCAGGGATTTCTCGGAGGCGATATTCAGGCTATGATTGATGCACTAACCGTTGCTGAAAATGCAGAACGAATGAAAGAAGCAGAACTATGAACAGAAAAGAACTCATACAACAGATTTACGAGAAGCAGTCATTTCTTTGTGTAGGACTTGACACGGACATCAAGAAAGTACCGCAACACCTGCTGAATGAAGAAGATGTCATTTTCTCATTCAACAAGAAGATCATCGATGCAACGGCACCCTATTGTGTTTCGTACAAGCCCAATCTCGCCTTCTACGAGGCTTTTGGCGTAAAAGGACTCATTTCGTTTGAGAAGACCATTCACTACCTGAAGGAGAACTATCCGAATCATTTTATCATCGCAGACGCTAAGCGCGGCGACATAGGAAATACCAGTGCGATGTATGCCCGCACGTTCTTCGAGGAGTATGACGTCGATTCGCTGACAGTCGCTCCCTATATGGGTGAAGATTCTGTGACACCTTTCCTCGGCTATGAGGGAAAGTGGGTCATTCTTTTGGCACTCACCAGCAACAAGGGCAGTCACGACTTCCAGCTGACTGAGGACAAGGAAGGCGAACGCCTGTTCGAGAAAGTGCTCAGGACATCCCAGAACTGGGGTAATGAGGAGAACATGATGTATGTGGTAGGCGCTACCCAAGGCCAGATGTTTGAGGATATCCGTCGTGTGGCTCCGCGCCACTTCCTGCTTGTTCCCGGTGTGGGAGTTCAGGGTGGCAGTCTTGAGGAGGTCTGCAAATATGGTATGATACCTGGTGAATGCGGTCTGCTTGTCAATTCGTCACGCGGCATCATCTACGCCAGCAACGGCGAAGACTTTGCTGAGGTTGCAGCAGAAAAGGCAAAGGAACTGCAGCAGCAAATGAGTGGTCTGCTGAAATAAAATCCCCACATATACCGCTATTTATCATCGTCACTACTCCGTAGCGTGGGTAGTGACAGATGATAGCGTACTGCCAGAAAACGGATGATGCAGATGAACAGGAACGTCAGGATAACGACGATGCTCTGCGGCACTCCTATATAGGAAAGTCCCCAGTAAACCAGTCCGCCCACGACACATGCCATCGCATAAATCTCACGATGGAAGATAACGGGCTCGTTATTCAACAGCACATCGCGAATGACACCGCCAGCCGCTCCCGTGATACAGCCAAGGATGATGGCCACCCAGAACGGCTGTCCGTATAGCAGGCTTTTCTGAATTCCCGCAATCGTAAAGAGTGCCAATCCAAACGTGTCGAACACAAACCATGCGTTCTGCAGCCATTTTATCTGATGGTGGAAAGTAATGACGAAGAGCAATGCGATGGCCGTACATATTAAGTACATGGGCGTCGTCATCCAGAATGGCGTAACGCCTAACATCACGTCACGTATGGTTCCGCCACCAATAGCCACAGCAACGCCGCACACATAACCGCCAAACCAGTCGAAGTGCTTGGCAGCAGCATGACGAATGCCGGAAATGGCAAATGCGAACGTACCTAAAATCTCAATGATATATTGCAGCGTATCATTCATTTCTCAAAACGTTTTCCCCAGCAGCGCAACATCTGCTGATACAGTTTCTCTTCCGATGGCGAATGCTGGGCATGCCACAGCCGCTCATTCTTCAGGGCATCGGGCATGTACTGTTGTTCCACAAAGTTTCCGGGATAGTCGTGTGCATACTTGTAGCCGTCGTGATAGCCTAAATCCTTCATCAGTTTTGTCGGAGCATTTCGCAAAGGCAGCGGCACAGGTTGATTACCCGTCTGGCGCACCAACCCCAGGGCTGCATCAATACCCAGATAGGCAGAATTGCTCTTCGGCGACGTTGCCAGATAGACAGCGGCTTCTGCTAAGGGAATTCTTCCTTCTGGCCAACCGATTTTCATGACAGCGTCGAACGCAGCATTTGCCAACAACAGGGCATTAGGATTAGCCAGGCCAATGTCTTCGGCAGCAGAGATGACCAATCGGCGGGCAATAAACTGTGGGTCTTCCCCACCCTCTATCATGCGGGCCATCCAATATAGCGCCGCATCAGGATCGCTTCCACGTATGGACTTGATGAAGGCGGAAATGATGTCGTAATGCATCTCACCATCCTTGTCGTAAGCCAATGGATTCTGCTGCAGGCGTTCTTCAACCAGCGCATCAGTAATCTCGACGGGAGAACCATCAGGAGCACTTTCCACCACCAACTCCAGGATGTTCAGCAGCTTACGGGCATCACCGCCGCTATACCGCAGGATGGCGCCCGACTCCTTCAACTCTATCTGACGTTCACGCAAGTAGATGTCTTCCTTGAGTGCACGGTTCAGCAGTTGCAGCAGGTCGTCCTTCTCCAGAGATTTTAGCACGTAGAGCTGACAACGGGATAGCAACGGACGGATGACCTCGAACGAAGGGTTCTCAGTCGTAGCGCCAATCAGCGTCACAGTACCCTTCTCTACAGCTCCCAGAAGCGAGTCCTGCTGCGATTTGGAGAAACGGTGTATCTCATCGATAAACAGAATGGGCGACGGCTGATTGAAGAAACGCTCCTTCTGAGCGCGCTCAATGACATCACGCACATCCTTCACGCCGCTCGTCACAGCCGATAGCGTATGAAAGGGAACGTCCAGACGATTCGCAATAATCTGCGCCAGCGTCGTCTTGCCGACTCCGGGAGGGCCCCAAAGGATAAACGACGGGATGCGACCAGACTCAATCATCTGGCGCAACACCGCTCCTTCACCTACCAGGTGACGCTGACCAATATAGTCGTCCAAAGAGCGCGGACGGAGTCGTTCTGCTAAGGGTTCAGACATACTTTCCCAATATTTTTCTGCAAAGGTAGAAAATAATTCTTAAATCTTAATCCATATTTCATATTTATTTTTTATCTTTGTGCCCATAAATCATAAGTAATATATAAACACATGAGAACAAAGAAAGAAGAAGAAGCAACAGGCGCTATGAAAGCGCTGTCACTTAAGGCATTGACAAAGAGCACAGTATGGGATGTCCAGGAAAACGACATCTTCCGTATGTTGGACACCGCAGACAAGGAATCTGACATACGTGAGAACATGCGCCGATATACAGATATCATCCGTAGCGCTTTCATGGTTGAGGAAATCAAGGTGAAAGACGAGGATGAACTGGCATTGATGAAGAAAAAATACGCCAAGATGGACTTCAAGGTTGGTCAAATCCATGTTGACGACCAGCTCACTATTACCTGGGCCATTAAGAAACGTCCCATCATGCGTGTGACAGACCTGACTTACGAGAACATCCGCCATATTTCGGCAGCCAAACTCATGGAAGTGCTCGACCGCAACTTCGGCGGAGGCTGGGACTCGCTGTCGCAGTCTATCCAGGACATCATCGAGAGCGGTTTCGACATCTCGACCACTACCCTGCCAATGGATCGTCTGCACAAACCTGGCGGCATGTACGAGAAGAAGGTTGCCGACGGCTACGACGTATTGGAGGTTCCCAAGGGCACGTGGGTTGAAGCCATCTTTGCCAAGCTGAAGCCCGAGGCCGAGAAGCCCCGTCTGAAGTTCCAGAGCGAACGTACGTTTGACGGAGACGAAGAAGACGATGAGGATGCTGACCTGCCCGAGGACGACTACAAGAACCACGACGACGAGGACGAGGAGATGGAAGAGCCTACGACCTTCGACGATGAGGACATCAACGAGGACAACTACCGTACGACCTTCGAGATTGAGACCAATCCTGACGAGGAGGCCGATGGACTCGAGGACTATGTGGATGAATAACCTATTTTAACTTACTAATAACAAACCTATGACTATTCCTTTTGCTTTTTGGCTTGTGCCCATCGCATCGGTGGTGGCACTTGCTATGGCGTGGTTTTTCTTCCGCTCCATGATGAGCTCTGACGAGGGAACGCCTCGCATGAGAGAGATTGCAGGACATGTGCGCCGTGGTGCTATGGCCTATCTGAAACAACAGTACAAAGTGGTAGGCATTGTCTTTGTGGTGCTTGCCGTTATCTTTGCCATTATGGCTTATGTGCTCCAATGGCAGAATCCCTGGGTGCCCTTCGCATTCCTGACGGGCGGTTTATTCAGCGGACTGGCAGGTTTCTTCGGCATGAAGACTGCTACCTACGCTTCTGCTCGCACAGCCAACGCAGCCCGCAAGAGCATGGATGCCGGTCTGAAGATTGCTTTCCGCTCGGGTGCCGTTATGGGACTGACCGTCGTTGGTCTCGGACTGCTCGACATCGCCGGCTGGTTCTTCGCACTCTCCTTCGTCTATCACGGCGACCAGATGGCGCTCGTTACCATTACCACCACCATGCTGACCTTCGGTATGGGTGCTTCGACGCAGGCGTTGTTTGCCCGTGTGGGTGGCGGTATCTATACAAAGGCTGCCGACGTGGGTGCTGACATTGTAGGTAAGGTCGAGGCTGACATCCCTGAGGATGACCCGCGTAACCCCGCTACCATTGCCGACAACGTGGGCGACAACGTGGGTGACGTGGCTGGTATGGGTGCCGACCTGTACGAGAGCTATTGCGGCTCCATCCTTTCTACCGCAGCCCTCGGTGCTACAGCTTTCGCGATGAATTCCGACATGCAGTTGCGTGCCGTTATTGCTCCGATGCTGATTGCCGCCGTTGGCGTATTCCTGAGCATCTTCGGCATCTATCTCGTCCGTACGAAGGAAGGTGCTACGATGAAGGACCTGCTGCGTTCGCTCTCGCTAGGAACCAACGTCAGCGCCGTACTCATTGCTGTGGCAACGTTCGCCATCCTCTACCTGCTCGAAATCCAGAACTGGCAGTGGCTGTCGTTCTCCGTCATCACGGGTCTGTTGGCTGGTGTCATCATCGGACAGGCCACCGAGTATTACACCTCGCACTCGTACAAGCCGACGCAGAAGATTTCAGAAGCCGGTCTGACCGGTTCTGCCACCGTTATTATTAAAGGTATAGGCACAGGTATGATTTCCACCTGCATCCCCGTGGTCACCATCGGCGTTGCCATCATGCTCAGCTATCTGTTTGCCATCAAGTTCGATTTCCAAAACATGATGACTTCCGAGAACATGTCGTTCGGACTCTACGGCATCGGTATTGCTGCTGTAGGAATGCTCTCAACGCTGGGCATCACGCTGGCTACCGACGCTTACGGTCCCATTGCCGACAACGCTGGCGGTAACGCTGAGATGAGCGAGTTGGGTGAAGAGGTTCGTCATCGCACCGACGCGCTCGACGCACTCGGCAACACTACCGCTGCTACGGGTAAGGGCTTTGCCATTGGTTCAGCTGCACTCACCGCTCTGGCTCTGTTAGCATCCTATATAGAAGAGGTGAAGATTGCAATGGAGCGTGCCGGCATGACGCTCACCAACCTGAAGGGCGAGGTTATCACGGCTGCACAGGCTAATATCCCCGATTTCATGAACTACTTCCAGGTGAACCTGATGAACCCGAAAGTGCTCGTTGGAGCATTTATCGGCGCTATGGCAGCCTTCCTGTTCTGCGGTCTGACAATGGAGGCCGTAGGTCGTGCCGCCCAGAAGATGGTTGAGGAGGTACGTCGTCAGTTCCGTGAAATCAAGGGCATCTTGGAAGGCAAGGCTACGCCCGACTACGGCTCTTGCGTTGAGATTTCGACGCGTGCCGCCCAGCACGAGATGATTTTCCCGTCGCTGCTCGCCATTGCTATCCCCATCGTTGTGGGCAGCGTACTTGGCGTTGCCGGTGTGCTCGGACTGCTCGTGGGCGGACTGGCAGGCGGTTTCACGCTGGCAGTCTTCATGGCCAACGCCGGCGGTGCCTGGGACAATGCGAAGAAGAACATTGAGGAAGGTAACTTCGGAGGCAAGGGTTCGTTTGCTCACAAGGCCTGCATCGTGGGTGACACCGTGGGTGACCCGTTCAAGGATACCAGCGGTCCGTCGCTGAACATCCTCATCAAGCTCATGTCAATGGTTTCTATTGTGATGGCTGGTCTGACCATAGCAGTCGCAGCCCTATAATCAGTTCCGTTCTGACTAACAAACAACGGGGCAGCGCCAAAACGCTACCCCGTTTTCTTTTCCTCCAAAGGACAATACCGCTACTCCAGAAGTGCCGATGTCCTGACGCGGGAAAGCGTTTCTGGCGTCATCTGCAGGTAGCTGGCGATGTAAACCAGCGGTGCGCGCAGCACGAGTTGCGGCTGACGCTTCACAAGCTTCACGTAACGGTCCTGTGCCGACTCGAAACGCAGCATGTCGGCGTGTACTTGCGAAAGAATCAGCGACTCCTCCAGAATCTTACGGTAGAGCATCTGAATGTTGACGCTGCGGATACTGGCCTGCTCCAGCGCCTCCTTAGGCAGCGCATAGATAATGGTCGGTTCGAGCGCAACAATCTGCAGTCGCGTGGGCTCTTCCTTGAACAGGCTTTCTATACACATCACGATGTTGTTCTCCGTCGCCATGTGTTCCGTCAGTTCCTTTCCGTTCTTATAGTAGAACTGGCGCACCAGTCCCTTTGCAACCCAATAGATATTGGTGCAAATCTCTCCCTCGGAAAGAATCATCTGTCCCTTCTGGAACTTCATAGGCACGAGAACGCTCTCCAGAACGTCCAGTTCCTCGTGGGTCATCGTACTGTAGCGGCGTGCAAGCTCGCGGGCAATGTCGCGGGTTGTCAGGCTAATATTGGTCATAGGCAATTATAAGGATTTACCGATTATGAAATGCTTAGTCAAGTTTCAGGACTGCCAGGAACGCCTTCTGCGGCACTTCCACATTTCCTATCTGCTTCATGCGCTTCTTACCGCGCTTCTGCTTCTCCAGCAGTTTGCGCTTTCGGCTGACGTCACCGCCGTAGCACTTTGCCGTCACGTCCTTGCGCACCTGCTTGATGGTTTCGCGTGCAATGATTTTCGCACCGATGGCAGCCTGAATGGCAATGTCGAACTGCTGACGCGGAATGAGCTCCTTGAGCTTCTCGCACATGCGGCGTCCGAAGGTTACCGCATTGTCCTGATGCGTCAGCGTAGAGAGGGCATCAACGGGTTCTCCGTTGAGCAGGATATCCAGTTTCACGAGCTTCGAGGGACGGAACGAGTCGATGTAGTAGTCGAACGATGCATATCCCTTCGAGATGCTCTTCAGCTTGTCGTAGAAGTCGATGACAATCTCGCCCAGTGGCAGGTAGAAATGTATCTCCACGCGGTTGCCGCTGACAAACTGCTGGTCGATGAGCTCGCCGCGTTTGTCGAGACAGAGTGTCATGATGGGGCCGATGAAGTCGGTCGTCGTAATGATGCTGGCCTTGATGTACGGCTCCTCAATATGGTCGATGAGCGTCTGGTCGGGCAGTCCCGAGGGGTTATGCACTTCCTTCTCCCCACCCTGCTTGTCGTAACACATATACGACACATTGGGCACGGTGGTGATGACGTCCATGTTGAACTCACGGTCCAGTCGCTCCTGCACAATCTCCATGTGCAACAGTCCGAGGAATCCGCAGCGGAAGCCGAAGCCCAGCGCTACTGACGACTCTGGTGTGAACGTCAGCGAGGCGTCGTTCAGCTGCAGCTTCTCCAGCGAGGCACGCAGGTTCTCGTAGTCCGTCGGGTCTATGGGATAGACGCCTGCAAACACCATCGGCTTCACTTCCTGGAAACCCTCGATGGCCTTCTGGCAGGGCCGGCTGACATGCGTTATCGTATCGCCCACCTTCACTTCCTTCGAGTCCTTGATGCCGCTGATGATGTAGCCCACGTCGCCCGTGCGCAGCTCCTTGCGGGGAATCATGTCCATCTTCAGCACGCCCACTTCGTCAGCGTCGTACTCCATGCCGGTATTGAAGAACTTCACCTTGTCACCTTGGCGGATGCTACCGTTCACAATCTTGAAGTAGGCGATGATGCCGCGGAACGAGTTGAATACCGAGTCGAAGATCAGAGCCTGCAACGGCGCATCAGCGTCACCCTCGGGATGCGGAATACGTTCCACAACGGCGTTCAGGATATCCTCTACGCCCTCACCGGTCTTGCCCGACGCACGGATAATGTCCTCGTGCTTGCAACCGATGAGTTCCACAATCTCGTCCTCCACCTCGTCAGGCATTGCACTCGGCATGTCTATCTTGTTGATGACGGGAATAATCTCCAGGTCGTGGTCTATCGCCATATAGAGATTCGAGATGGTCTGCGCCTGTACGCCCTGCGTGGCGTCAACCACCAGCAGCGCGCCCTCGCAGGCAGCGATTGAACGCGACACCTCGTACGAGAAGTCAACGTGTCCCGGAGTGTCAATCAGGTTCAGTATATACTTCTCTCCCTGATACTCATACTCCATCTGTATAGCATGGCTCTTGATGGTGATGCCACGCTCGCGCTCAAGGTCCATATCGTCCAGCATCTGCCCTTCAGTCACCTGAATGGTCTTCGTATATTCCAGCAGTCTGTCGGCCAGGGTTGACTTACCGTGGTCGATGTGTGCTATGATGCAAAAGTTCCTAATATGGTCCATTTATGTTGTCTTGCTTACTTTTAAGATGCAAATTTACAAAAAACTTATGAATAATGATACACCTATTATGATTTTTTTGTAATTTTGTATGCGAAAAATGTGTCCTACAATGAGAAAGATATACGTATTATTATTTATTGCAGCTGTTTTTACGGCTTGTCAGGAGTCGTTTGAAGACCGTAGCGAACGCGAGGCAAAGGAGTTTACGCAAAAGAAGTGTCCTGCACAAATCAACGTCAACACGCGCATCGACAGTATGACGTTCGACAAGCAGACCATGACCGTTGCCTATTACTACACCATGTCGGGGCCTGCTGACAACGCGATGGCCATCAAACAGACCAATCCGCGCGAGCTGCTGCTGAACGAGGTTCGTAACTCAACAGCCCTGAAGCCCGCCCGCGAGCATGATTGTAACATCCGCTACGTCTATCGTTCCCTCGCCAATCCCGGGCTCGTACTCTTTGAGGTGACGTTTACGCCCACCGATTACAACAAACAATAAAAAAACTGGGAGAATTACTCTCCCAGTTCCGGTTTCATGTTCGTATAGACCGTCTGTACGTCATCGAAGTCCTCGAGTTTCTCCACCATCTTGTCAATGGTCTCGCGCTCCTCGGGTGTCACGTCCTTCAGGTCGTTGGGGATGCGGGTAAACTCAGCACCTGTCACCTCAAAGCCATTCTCCTCCAAGTGCTTCTGAATGGCACCAAACGACTGCGGGTCACCGTAGATGGTGATGCTGTTCTCTTCCTCGTCCTCATCGTACTCATCCTCTACGCCATAGTCAATCAGGTCCAGAATCATCTCGTCCATATCCAGACCGTCTGTCTTCTTGAAAGTGAACACACACTTGTGGTCGAACAGGAACGAGAGGCTTCCCTGTGTACCCAGGTTGCCGCTGAACTTGTTGAATACTGAACGCACGTCACCCACGGTACGGGTGGTGTTGTCAGTCAGCGTCTCCACGAAGACGGCAATTCCGTGAGGGCCGTATCCCTCGTAGGTTACCTCCTTGTAGTCGCTCTGGTCCTTACCCATAGCGTTCTTGATGGCACGCTCAATGTTGTCCTTCGGCATGTTCTCACGCTTGGCGTTGGCAATGCAGGCACGCAGCGCGGGGTTCATGTCGGGGTCAGGACCGCCAGCCTTCACGGCAATGGCAATCTGCTTACCAATCTTGGTAAATGTCTTGGCCATGTGGCCCCATCTCTTCAGCTTTGCAGCTTTACGATATTCAAATGCTCTTCCCATTTTGATTTACTATTTTACAATTTACAATTTACCATTTGTTAGCGAAGTTCAGCGTTGAGCTGCTTCGTCAGCTGAGCAATCAGTTTCTGCATGATGGCATCAATCTGCTTGTCGTTCATCGTCTTCTCCGTATCCTGCAGGATGAAGTTCACGGCATACGACTTCTTGCCTTCGGGCAGGTTCTTTCCCTCATAGACGTCGAAGAGCTCCACGTTCTTCAGCAGCTTCTTCTCCGTCTGACGGGCAATCTGCTCAATCTGCGCAAACTCCACGTTCTTGTCAACCAGCAGAGCCAGGTCGCGACTGACGGCAGGATGCTTCGAGATCTCCGTGTAGAGCACCTCGTTCTTCTTCGTGGCCTTCATCAGCTGCGTCCAATTCAGCTCAGCAAAATATACCGGCTGCTGCAGGTCAAACTGCTTGAGCGTCTTCTTCGAGAGGATACCCATCTCTATCAGCTTCTTGCCGGCACGGTTCTCAATCAGCAGACCGGCAGCGAAGACGGGGTTCTCCGACTTCTTCTGCACCATCAGGCCCGGCTTCATGCCGATGCGCTGCAGGATGTTCTGCACGTGGGCCGACAGCTCGTAGTAGGTAGAGTCCTCATTGGGGTGTGCCCATGAGCCTTCCACGCGCTTACCAGTCACCCAGATGCCCATCATGTTCTCTTCCTTGTAGGCCAGCATGGGGTTCTCGTCGTTCGCCTTCTCGGGGTCGAAGAAATAAACGTTTCCGAACTCGAAGAAGCGCAGGTTCGCGTTCTTGCGGTTCACGTTGTGGGCGATGCTCTCCATTCCGCCATACAGCAGCGTCTGGCGCATCACGTTCAGGTCGCTTGACAGGGGGTTCATGATGCGGACTAATCCGGCATTTCCCGTTTCTCCGCTTTCATAGTAGGCAGCCTTCGTCAACGAGTTGTTCAGTATTTCGTTGAAGCCCTGTCCCACCAACTGCTCACTTACGAGGTTCTGCAGCTTATGCTTGCGGTCCTCGTCGGCCTTGATGACCAGCGACGACTTCAGCTGTGTGGGAATCTCCACATTGTTATATCCATAGATGCGCAGGATGTCCTCCACCACGTCGCACGGACGCTGCACATCGACACGGTATGCCGGAACTTCCAGCGTCAGGCCTTCGGGTGTCTCGCCGAGCACCTTCATCTCCAGCGACTCACAGATGTTCTTGATGGTCTCCACGGGGATGTCCTTGCCCACCAGCGAGTGAACGTAGCTGTACTCCAGCTCCACCACAGCGTTCTTCATGGGCTCGGGATAGACGTCCTTGATTTCCATCGACACCTTACCGCCTGCCAGTTCCTTACACAGGATGGCAGCCTGCTTCAGGCGTGCACTCTTACGAATCCATGTAGGATGGAAGTAGGCGCTTTCCAGCACCACGTTTCGGGTGGTCTCATACGTGCCGCTACCCTTTCCGCCAAACACACCGGCAATACACATCGGGTCTTCGGCGTTGCAGATGGCGAGGTCACGGTCAGAGAGCTTATGCTCCTCACCGTCGAGCGTCACGAAGGGCGTGCCCTCGGGCATCGTCTTCACCACAATCTTGTGGCCCTTCACCATGTCGGCGTCAAACGTATGCAGGGGCTGGCCATAGGCCATCATCACGTAGTTCGTGATATCGACGATGTTGTTGATGGGACGCAGGCCGACGGTCGTCAGCTTGTTCTTCAGCCAGTCGGGACTCTCCTTCACCTCACAGTCGGTCACGCTCACGCAGGCATAGCGCTTGCAGGCCTCCGTGTTCTCTATCTCCACATCGATGGGAAGGTTGTTGTTATCCACGGCAAATGCCTCGTCGCTCGGACGGTGCAGACTGGTTTCGTAGCCGTTCTGCTTCAGCCACGCATACAGGTCGCGGGCCACACCCCAGTGTGACAGCGCGTCAGCACGGTTGGCAGTAATGTCCACCTCAATGAGCCAGTCGCTCTCCAGATTATAATACTCGGCAGCGGGCGTGCCCACCACAGCGTCCTCGGGCAGCACGATGATTCCTGCATGGCTTGTGCCGATGCCAATCTCGTCCTCAGCACAAATCATACCTGCCGAATCAACGCCGCGCAGCTTCGACTTCTTAATCACAAACTCCTTGTCGCCGTCATACAGCACGCAGCCCAGGTCGGCTACGATGACCTTCTGTCCGGCTGCCACGTTCGGTGCGCCACAGACAATCTGCGACGGCTCCTCACGGCCCAGATCGACCGTCGTCACGTGCAGGTGGTCAGAGTTCGGGTGCATCTCGCAGGTCAACACCTTGCCTACGTAGAGTCCCTTCAGACCGCCCTTAATGCTCTGCACTTCCTCGAGTGCATCCACTTCAAGTCCCGTTGATGTCAGCGCGTCACACACCTCCTGAGGCGTAAGCGTGAAGTCAACGTACTCCTTCAACCATTTATACGAAATATTCATCTTTAATCTATCGATTTTATAAAATCGGGCACAAAAGTACTAAAAATTGCGCAAAACACCAAATAAATTAAATAAGAAATATACGTATTACGATTAATTCACTATCTTTGCTTCACGCCATCCGCCAGGCTGACGCCATTACGGCATGCCGAAGAAGAAGAACAGCGCAGCGTAACGGCGCTCTATGCCGTCGGCCTTGCCTATCGAGCGGTTGCTCTTGTCGCGCACGGTGCCGTCGTTCTCAATCTTGCCCAGATAGCTGTTCGAGCGGTCGCGCACGGTGCCGTCGCTCTCTATCTTGCCGATGTAGCTGTTCGAGCGGTCACGCACGGTGCCGTCACGCTCCACCTTGCCCACGTATGCGTTCGAGCGGTTGCGCACGGTGCCGTCGCTCTCAATCTTGCCCACGTATGCATTCGAGCGGTCTCGGATGGTTCCGTCGCGCTCCACCTTTCCCACGTAGGCATTACTGCCGTTTCTCATCTCCTGTGCCTGCACCACGTTCATCGACAGCGCAAACATCATCATTAATAACAATACTTTCTTCATAATCTATAAACTGTAAACCGTAAACTAGATTCTCGTCACTTGCTTCACACCCTTCACCGTGCGCAGCTTCTTCATGAGCGACTCCATGCGCGAGGTGTCGTCGAGCATCACCACCAGGTTGCCGCTGAACAGTCCGTCGTGCGAGTCAATGTTGATGCTGCGCAGCACCAGCCGCTCGTCCTTCGAGATGATGTTCGTCAGGTTGTTCACGATGCCGATGTCGTCAGTACCCACCACACGCAGCGTGATGGAGTACATGCTCGTGCCCTTGCCGCTCCACTTCGCCTTCACAATGCGGTAGCCGAAGCGCTTGCGCAGCTCGGGTGCGTTGGGGCAGTCCATGCGGTGTATCTTGATGCCGCCGCCTGCCGTCACGAATCCGAACACCGCGTCGCCGTATATCGGGTGACAGCACTTCGACAGCTGGAAGTCAATGCCCTTCAGGTTCTGGTCGATGACCAGCACATCGTCCGAGCTCGTAGCGTTCAGCGGCGACAGCTTCGACTCGTCCAGCTCAAAACCGGCAGCCGAGCGTGCCACGTTGTCGCCCGTCACGGCCGCCTCACGCTGCTTCTCCTCCACATAGCGGTCTGCCACGTAGTTCACGTCAAGCTGTCCGCTGGCTATCTGGCGGTAGAACTCGCTCGCCTCCTTGAATCCCAGGCGTTTCATCAGGTGCATCAGCACCGGCTCCTCCCACTCTATCTTTCTGTTCTTGAACTTACGCTCCAGCGCCTCCTTCGCAAAAAGTCCCTCGGCCTGCTGCGTCTCGCGCAGCGCCAGCCTGATCTTCGACTTCGCGCGGCTCGTCTTCACAATGTTCACCCACTCCTGCTTCGGCTTCTGGTTGGTCTGCGTCATGATTTCCACCTGGTCGCCGCTCTGCAGCTCGTGGCGTATGGTCACCACCTTATTATTTATACGCGCGCCCACGCATTGGTTGCCAATCTTCGAGTGGATGTGGTAGGCAAAGTCGAGCACCGTCGCTCCCTTGGGGAACTTAAACAGGTCGCCACGCGGCGTAAACACGAATACCTCGTCCTCGTAGAGCTCCATCTTGAACTGGTCCATCGCCTCCATGCCCGAGCTATTCTCCAGCATCGAGCGAATGCCGTTGAGCCAGTCGTCCAGACCGCCCTCGCTCTTCACGCCCTTGTAGCGCCAGTGGGCTGCCACACCGCGCTCGGCCACCTCGTCCATGCGCTCCGTGCGTATCTGCACCTCCACCCACTTCTGTTCAGGTCCCAGCACGGTGATGTGCAGACTCTCATATCCGTTCGACTTCGGCACCGAGAGCCAGTCGCGCAGACGCTTCGGGTTGGGCTGGTACATGTCAGTCACTATCGAATATACCTGCCAGCATTGCATCTTCTCCTTGTCCTCGGGACAGTCAATGATGATGCGAATGGCAAACAGGTCATACACGCCCTCGAAGGGACACTTCTGCTTCTTCATCTTCTGCCAGATGGAGTGTATCGACTTCGTGCGACCCTTCATGTGGAACTTCAGACCGGCCTCCTTCAGCTTCTGCTCAATGGGACCGATGAAGTTGGCTATGTAGGCATCGCGCGCAGCCTTCGTGGCGTTCAGCTTCTCCTTGATGTGGTAGTAGGCGTCGTGCTCCAGGTACTTCAGCGACAGGTCTTCCAGCTCACTCTTCAGCTGGTACAGTCCCAGCTTGTGAGCCAGCGGAGCATACAGGTAGGCTGCCTCCTCCGATACCCTGCGGCGTGCCTCGTCGTTGTCGGCATCACGTATCTGGCGCATCAGGTTCACGCGGTCGGCAATCATGATGAGTATCACCCTCATGTCCTCGGCAAACGACAGCAGCAGGTTGCGGAAGTTCTCGCTCTCCACAGCTGGGTTCTTCTTGTATAGCTCCTGTATGCGCTTCAGACCGTGCAGGATGCGTGCCACGCTCTCGCCGAAGTCCGCCTGCACCTGTCCTATGGTGGCAAAGCCGCCCTCCACACTGGCGTGCAGCAGGATGGCCAGCACGGCATCGCGGCGCAGACCAATCCCCTCCACCACGATCTTCGCCGTCTGCAGACTCAGCAGCACAGGGTTCAGCCCGAACACGTCGCGGCTCACCTCCGGCTGCTCCAGATAGCTCTGCAGGTAATGGCGCATCTTCTCCTCGTCGCCCTCATGGAGCGATGTTCCCACCTGTTCCTTGATGCTGTTGTAGAGCCTGATGGCCTCTTCCCGTTCGTATGTCGTAAACTGTAATTTCTCCGGCATCTCTTTTTAATGTTACGGTTTCTGCTGGCAAAGTTAGTGCAAACCGAGCGAAATACAAAATAAATTCCAATTTATTTTTATTTCCGAGGTGCAGCCTAAGTTCGAGACGTAGTCTCAAAGGTACGAATAACCGAGCGAAATACAAAATAAATTCCAATTTATTTTTATTTCCGAGGTGCAGCCTAAGTTCGAGACGTAGTCTCAAAGGTACGAATAACCGAGCAAAATACAAAATAAATCGCGATTTATTTTTATTTTCCCAAAAAGAAAGATTTTATTCAGATATTTTTATAAATTTGCAGCCAATATGGACGACAAGCAATATCTACTCAGTCTCATTCGCGAAGGCGAACACCAGCAGCAAGACTTCAAATATCGCGTTGCCGATGCATGCAAACTGGCAAAGACGGTATCGGCCTTTGCCAACACCGATGGCGGGCGCCTGCTCATTGGCGTTCGTGACGACGGTCATCTCTCTGGTGTACGAAGCGAGGAAGAGATTTACATGATGCATCAAGCCGCCTACCGATTCTGCAAGCCGGAGTCAAGCATTAAGTTCGACACCTACCACGTGGACAAGCGTACCATTGTCATCGTCACCGTTCCCCCTTCTCTCAACCGCCCCATTTGTGCCTTGGAGGAAGACGGTCGCAAACGTGCCTATATACGCATCAACGATGAGAACATCATCGCCTCACCCGTTCATCTTGCCCTTTGGCGCGAATCACAGAAGTCCCAAGGTACCATCCTGACCTATAACGACGACATCCAGCTACTGCTTGATATCTTGCAGAAGCAACTGTCCCTCAATCAGGTGGTACGCGCTTCGCGCCTCCCCCGCCATAAGGTCATCACCCTCCTCGCGCGTCTCATCCGTTTCGGAAACGTCCGATGTGAATACATCAACCAGCATTTCCAATTCTGTCAGACATAAAAAAGCCTCCCCTAAACAGGGGAGGTTCTTTGGCTAAAGGTGGAAGCACTCCCTCCTTTCGTCCCCCTTTAGGGGGACTACAGGGGGCTGCCTTTACGGTGTTGGCTCCACCCACTGGTCCACGGGCGTGTAGCGCTGCGTGCGCTTCACCTTGCCGTCCACGGTGGTCTTCGTGATCTCCACCACGCTGCGGGGCTTCAGC
>CACXJZ010000015.1 GCA_902768105.1 uncultured Prevotellaceae bacterium | reverse complement strand
CCACGTCAGCTACGAGGCTACGGAGGCTGTCTGCCAGTTTGAGAAGGACGGCCGTCACGCCCTCGACATCATCTTCCGCGTCAGCAACCGCGACGTAGCCTTCCGTTATATGGTTTATCCCAAGAGAGACACACGCGTTGCCGTCGTGGAGTCGGAGATCAGCAACTTCGCGCTGCCCGAAGGCACTACCACGTTCCTTTGTCCGCAGTCGAAGCCGATGGGTGGTTTTGCACGCACCTCACCCAGCTACGAGACACCTTACACGCTCGACGCTCCCACAGGCACTAACGGCTGGGGCGAAGGCTTTACGTTCCCCTGCCTGTTCAAGGTTCCGTCTGGCTGGCTGCTCATCAGCGAGACAGGCACCGACGGCGGTTATGTGGGCTGTCGTCTGCTGAATGAACAAGGGGCAAACTACCGCATTGGATTCCCCCAGCCAGGCGAGATGAACGGCGTTGGCTCCACCACGCCGTCGATAGCCCTGCCCGGCTGCACCCCCTGGCGCACCATCACCCTTGGCACCACGCTGCAGAACATCGTTGAGACCACCGTCCCCTGGGACCTTGTGCAACCCAAGTATGCCGCCAGCCGCGACTACACCTACGGCAAGGGCACCTGGTCGTGGATCATCAAGATGGACCCCAGCTGTAACTTCGACGAGCAGAAGAACTACATCGACTTCGCAGCCGCTATGGGCTACCGCTCTGTGCTCATCGACGCGCTGTGGGACGTGCA
Source organism: uncultured Prevotellaceae bacterium (assembly GCA_902768105.1). Lineage (GTDB taxonomy): Bacteria > Bacteroidota > Bacteroidia > Bacteroidales > Bacteroidaceae > Prevotella. The sequence goes on along the minus strand of CACXJZ010000015.1, from coordinate 54,484 downwards.
GATAGGCTACGAGAAGATGGAGGAGCTGGCCCGCTACGGCCGCACGAAAGGCGTGGGTATCTTCCTGTGGTACAACTCCAACGGCTCATGGAACGATGCTCCGCAGTCACCTCTGCATAAGATGGACCGTTCAAGCGCCCGTCGCAAGGAGATGGCGTGGATGCAGAAGAACGGCATCCTGGGCATCAAGGTTGACTTCTTCGGAGGTGACAAACAGCCGATGATGCAGCTCTACGAGGACATCCTGACCGACGCCAACGACTTCGGCATACAGGTCATCTTCCACGGTTGTACATTGCCCAGAGGCTGGGAGCGCATGTATCCCAACTACGTGGCTTCCGAGGCTGTGCTGGCCTCTGAGAACCTGCACTTCGGACAGGGCGCCTGCGATGCCGAGGCACAGAACGGCTGCACACACACCTTCATCCGCAACACGGTGGGCTCGATGGACTTCGGAGGCTCCACGCTCAACAAGCGCTATAGCGCCGACAACCAGCACGGCACCACGCGTCGTACCAGCGACGTCTATGCCCTGGCTACGGCCGTGCTGTTCCAGAGCAGCGTCCAGCACTTCGCCCTGGCACCCAACAACCTGACGGATGCCCCTGCATGGGCCATTGACTTCATGAAGCAGGTGCCTACAACGTGGGACGAGGTGCGTTTCATCGACGGCTACCCTGGCAAGTACGTCATCCTGGCCCGTCGCACGGGCGACAAGTGGTACGTGGCAGGCATCAATGCCAGCGCCCAGCCGCTGAAGCAGACCATCACCCTGCCCATGTTCGCTGCCAAGCAGCAGGTAACCGTCTATAGCGACAACCCACAGTTGGAGGGCAGCGTCTCTGCAGCCAAGCTGAACAAGAAACAACAACTGACCGTTACCATTCCGCAGAATGGTGGTCTGGTTATCCAATAACTCAACATGACACCATTAACTTACCGACAATGAAGAAAATACTGATGATGGCATCCGTGGCCCTGACCATGAGCGCCGTGAGTGTGAAAGCCCAAGTGAAATACCCGTGGCAGAACCCACAACTGCCTCGGGCGGAACGAGTAGAGAACCTGTTAGGCATGCTGACTCCAGAGGAGAAAGTAGGACTGATGATGAACAAGAGCGTATCGATAGAGCGTCTGGGCATCCCGTCGTATAACTGGTGGAGCGAGGCTTGTCACGGTGTGAGGCAGGGAGGCTATACGGTTTATCCGCAGCCCATCGGAATGGCTGCTGCCTTCAACGCGCAGCTGGTCTATGACGTATTCTCGCAGGTGAGCGACGAGGCACGTGCCAACTGGAACCGTTCCGACCATAGCGTCACGCACGTGGGTATGGGCGAACGCTACTATCCTGGCAACCCAGAGCTTACCTTCTGGTGTCCCAACGTCAACATCTTCCGTGACCCCCGCTGGGGACGCGGTCAGGAGACATGTGGCGAAGACCCCTACATGAATGCCGTGCTGGGCGTACAAACCGTGCTGGGCATGCAAGGTACCACCACCCACCACCCAACACCCGACACCTATTACAAGACCCATGCCTGCGCCAAGCACTATGCCGTACACAGCGGACCGGAGCCCTTACGCCACTCGATGAACGTAGAGCCGACGAACCGCGACCTCTGGGAAACCTACCTGCCTGCCTTCAAGGCACTGGTGAAGAAGGGTGACGTACGCGAGGTGATGTGTGCCTACCAGCGGTTCGAGGGGAAGCCTTGCTGCACCAGCGACCGTCTGCTCATCGACATTCTGCGTAACAAGTGGAACTACCAGGGACTGGTGGTCACCGACTGCGACGCCATCAACAACTTCTTCAATCGCGGACAGCACGAGACGCACAATGACCCGCTGTCGGCTTCTGTCGATGCCATACTGAACGGTACTGACCTGGAGTGCGGCAAGGTGTTCATGGTACTGCAGGAGGCGCTGCAGAAGGGACTCATCAAGGAGAGCGACCTCGATAACCACCTGCGCTACACGCTGACCGGCCGTTTCGAGCTGGGAATGTTCGACCCTGCCGACATGCTTCCCTGGGCCAACCTGGGTGAGGATGTCATCAGCAGCGAAAAGCACGACGCTCTGGCCACACAGGCTGCCCGCGAAAGCATGGTGCTGCTGGAAAACAAGCCCTTCGGGGTTGGAGGCAAGCCCGTTTTGCCACTTTCTAAAACCGTCAGGACGCTGGCCGTCATCGGCCCGAACGCTGACGACGTCGGCATGCTGAACGGCAACTACGGCGGAACGCCTACCGAAGCCCACCAGCACTCGCTGCTCAGTGGCATCCGACAGGCTGTCCCGGGTGCGAAGATTATCTACCATAAGGCCTGCGAGCTGAACGATGATTACAACACCATTCACCACTTAGGCGACTTCAACGACGGCAAGGGAGCGCTGGTGGAGTTCTACAATAATAGGGAGCTGAGCGGCGAGCCTGCTGTGACGGGTTACTACAACGAGCTGAACTTCTCGACCTTCGGAGCCTGGGGCTTTGCCCAGGGTGTCAACCGCGACTCGCTCTCCGTCCGCGTCAGCGGAACATACAAGTCAACGTTCACAGGCGACATGAAATACACGCTGATGACCGATAACGGCTACGTGCTGCGCGTCAACGGCGAAGTGGTGGAAGAGGCACAGCCCTCCATGCGGCGTGGCTTCGGCTTCGGACGTAATCCCGAGTACAAGTCGTTCCCTGTTGAGAAGGGAAAGACCTACGACATCAGCATTGAGTACCGTCACGGCAACGGACAGTTCGCCATGCTGCGCGGTGACATCTGCGAACGCGTGCTGGTGGACTTCAGCGACCTGGCTAACGAGGTGAAGGAGGCCGACGCCATCATCATCATCGGCGGCATCTCTGCCCAGATGGAGGGCGAAGGTGGCGACAAGCAGGACATTGAGCTGCCCACCGTACAGCAGCGGCTGGTGCGTGCCATGCATGAGACAGGACGTCCCGTCATCTTCGTCAACTGCAGCGGCTCGGCCATTGCCTTCGGCAGCGTTGAGGGACAGTACGATGCCTTGCTGCAGGCCTGGTATCCTGGTCAGGGCGGTGCCCGTGCCTTGGCCGACGTGCTGTTTGGCGACTATAACCCCGGTGGCAAGCTGCCCGTCACGTTCTACCGTTCCACACAGGATTTGCCCGACTTCCTGGACTACTCGATGAAGAACCGCACCTATCGCTACTTCACGGGCGATCCGCAGTATGCCTTCGGCTATGGCCTCTCCTATACAACCTTCAAGGTCGGCAAGCCCAAGATTACCAAGAAGTCGGCAAAGGTCACTTCCGGTCAGGTGAAGGGTATCGTTGTTGTGGTGCCTGTCACCAACACGGGCAGCTGCGAGGGAACAGAGACCGTACAGGTATATGTGAAGCGTTTGAACGACCCGGGTGCTCCCATCAAGGCGCTTAAGGGATTCCAGAAGCTGACCCTCAAGCCCGGTGAGACGAAGAAGGCTGTCATCGCCCTCGACGGTGAGGCATTTGAATACTACGACGAGAACATTGACGAACTGGCCGTTAAGACTGGCCAATACCAGATTCTCTGCGGCACCTCGTCGCGCGACGCCGACCTGCAGATGCTCCCCTTCACCCTCAAGTAATCACTACTCACCAAATGAGAAAACCCTTCAATCTGAGGACTGACTGACGTTTCCTGATTTAGGTTGACTGTAAAAACGAAAATCAGGAAACATCAGATTTTTCAAAAAAGACATGCTGTCGAATCAAAATTTAAGAGGTGCCAATCTGCAGGCTTCAGGGTGCCGGGTATCTATATCAAACCTGGCACCTATCAACGCACAATCGCCGGGATTGTGACCATGCAATCGCGGCGATTACTTTTTATTCTTCCACACTTTCTCTTTACTCGCCATGTAACGGCTGCTTACTCGCCATGTAGAGCACCATTACATAGTATGTAGCGGATAGTTTCATGCCATGAAAAGGTACGATTCATTACGGGACAAGGTAGGTTTCATGCCATGAAAAGTTTAGCGAGGCTGATTTTCCTCCAAAAATTTGGTACATTCCATTTTATTCTTTATCTTTGCGCTCATATGACATGGACCTGGTACCTGTCATAAGTGGTACCTGTCATAAGTGGTACCTGTCATAAGTGGTACCTGTCATAAGTGGTACCTGTCATAAGTGGTACCTGTCATAAGTGGTACCTGTCATAAGTTATAGATGTAATATGAGCAAGATATCTATTCGTTTCTTTAAGGACCACGAGGTTCGTGCCATTTGGGATGAAGAGAAGTCCCAATGGTGGTTCTCCATTGTGGACATCGTGGCTGCCATTACGGAAAGTCCACGTCCGCGAGTGTATTGGGGTACTGTCAAGAGCAGACAAAAGGCAGGACACAGTCAGTTGTATTCAAGATGTATACAACTGAAACTAACCTCGGCAGACGGCAAGAAATATGCGACCGATTGCTTTGCCCAAGAAGACATAGAGTGGTTCGGTCCCGAGAGCCATCCCGACTTCTGCGGCAATCCTGAGACGGGCGAATATACGGGCGACAACAGCACGAGTCCCAAGGGCCGTAGCATCACCGAACAGCAGTTCAAGAACCGCATGCTGCTGCGCAAGGCCATGCTTGACCACGGCTTCAAGCCGTTAGACAGCGAGTGGTGGCACTTCACACTAAGGGACGAGCCCTTCCCCGACACCTACTTCACGTTCCCAGTCAGGCAGCTGCACAATTGTAGCTGCAAGTGCCGTAAGAATGTAAATTGATTGTCCTTATTTTGACATCATGATGTTCAGGACCATGTCGTCGGTCTTGCACATGGCGTCTGCACCGATGCTGGTGAGGTTGTGGATGCTCTTGTCCACGCAGTCATCGACAATGCCCTCAGACGAGCTGACACACTTGCCCTCCATAGCCAGCAGGGACGAGAGTAGGGCTGTGGAGACGCCCGAGGTGATTTTCAATGAGCAGGAAGGCTTGGCGCCGTCGCAGATCATTCCCGTCAGATTGGCAATCATGTTCTTGACCGAATAACAAATACGTTCGTAGTCGCCTCCCATCAGGTAGGTGATGCCGCAGCTGCTGCCGATACTGGCCACCACACAGCCACAGAGTGCCGACAGCTTGCCCAGCGACTGCTTGATGTAGATGGCTGTCAGATGACTGAGTATCAAGGCGCGGATAAGTTCCTCCTCGGTGTTCTCGTTCTCCTTGGCATAGACGCAGACGGGGTTGGTGGCGCAGATACCCTGGTTGCCGCTGCCGCTGTTAGACATGACGGGAATCATGGCACCGCCCATGCGAGCATCGCAGGCTGAGGCAGTGCGGGAGATGATATGGCAATAGATGCTGTTGCCGAAGATGCCTTTCGACAGCGGACGGTCGATGGTCTTGCCGAGGTTGTGGCCGTAGTTGCCCTTCAGCGCCTCGCGTGCCGCATTCATGTTGTAGGTGCGGGCTTCCAGGATAAAGTTGATCTCGTCGAGAGGCGTCGTCGTGGCAAAGTCGTAAACCAGCCGGAGGTTTAACGGGCAGTCGGTGTCCGCTACTACGGAACCGCCTGTCTCCTTCATGACGGCGGAACGCTCAGCAACGCATGGAGAGTCTATGAACCCCGTGTGGCTGCCGGCAATGACGGCCGTTGTCTTCTTGTCGCCGGCGCTACAGATCACCTCTGCATACAGCTTCTCCGTGATGTTCTCCTTCTGCCTGATGGAGATATGGTTTCCTGCCACATACTGCTTGCCCTCTTCGAGAGCCTCGGGTGTCAGGTCCTTGAGCACCTCCAACTGATAGGCGCTCTTGCCGATGAGTGCGCCAAGGGCTATAGCGATAGGCAGTCCTATCATGCCTGTTCCCGGTATGCCTACTCCCATTGCATTCTTCAGGATGTTAGCACTCAGCAATGCCTCGATTTTCTCTGGTCGGCAGCCTAACTTCTCTGTGGCTTTCGCTGTACACAATGCTACACACATGGGCTCCGTACAGCCGATGGCTGGTACTACCTCCCGATGTATCAGCGCAATAATGCGTTCTCGCAGTTCCTTGTTTACCATAGTGTCGTTGTTTTGATGTAAAGGTAGGAAGATTATTTTACATCGTAAATGCTTTCCCAAAAACTTTAAGAAGACTTAACAATATGATGGAAAAGAAACAAAAAATTTGGTCGTTTCCTGTTTTTTCTCTATCTTTGCGGCGTACGCCGCGAAACTGCTCACGCTCGGCAATTGGAGCAAGTTCCATTGCACTCGGCTTGCACCGTCTTTGCACGCAATAATGAACAAACAAAAACATAGGAATAAAGATAGAGTTATGAAAAGAGGCATGAAATGGATGCTTGCCGCCATCCTCATCATCTGCGGCACAATAACTGTCAATGCACAATGCGCCAATTGCCAGAATCATTGTGCAATGCATCACGCACAGAACGACAGCACCACACAGAAGAAGGTGGTGAGCACCGAGCTCATCCGCACCAGCCAGAGCTGGGACGGCGTAGAGTTGCCCGACTACCTGCAGGGCCGTCCTGAACTGGTGGCCGTGAAGTACGTGTTCCCCGCCGGACAGAAGCTGGGCTGGCACCACCACCCCGTAATGAACTACGGCATACTGGTGCAGGGCGAACTGACCATCATTGGCTTGGACGGTAAGACGAAGGTGGTAAATGAGGGCGAGGCAGTGGTAGAGATGGTAGGCACCATCCATCATGGCGAGAACCGAGGCACGAAGGACGTCATCCTCTACATGTTCTACCTCTCGCAGAACGACATGCCTCTCGCCGTGCAACACCCGGAAATCACGGAACAGTGAGCGCAAAGCGATGCTTGCATCGACTTTGCCGAGTCGTGACGTGATTCAACAAAGTTAAATTACGGAACAGCCTATGATGAGACGGACTATATACATATTGCTATTATGCATCGCAACAACGGCGGCGGCACAGGACGACACCTTTGTGTTTACGCCACAGTGGACGGCGCAGGCACAGTTTGCCGGCTACTATGTGGCCGAGGCAAAGGGATACTATCGTGAGGCTGGCGTGAAAGTGAGGATTGAGCACCCGACGGCCACACTGCCCGCCACGACACGTCTGCAGAAGAACGAGTGCCAGGCGACGACGCTACAGCTCTGTCAGGCTCTGGAGATGGTAGATGCCGGCATTCCCCTGGTGAACATTCTGCAGACGTCGATGAACAACGCAATGGTCATCGTATCAGCCCGAGGCAAGAACCCGCTGACACAGAAGGGTGCTCGCGTGGGTATCTGGAGCGTGGGGTTCGGTCAGCTGGCCATCTGCATGAGCAAAAAGGAGCACCTGAACTACCAGTGGGTGCGCTTTGCACAGAACATCAACCTCTTCGTGAGCGGTGCGCTCGACGCCATGCTGGCCATGAGCTACAACGAATACTACCAGATTATACAGGCAGGCATCGAGGTGTCGGACAAGAACATCTATAGATTCTGTAACCACGGCTATAACGTGCAGGAGGACGGCGTCTATATGACGCGCGAATACTACGAGGAACACAAGGAGGAGGCACGCCGCTTTGCCCAAGCCAGCAGGAAGGGCTGGGAGTGGGCCGCGCACCATCCGAAAGAAGCGCTGGACATCGTGATGCAGTACGTTGACCGCGACCATATAGCCACCAACCGCGTCATGCAACGGCTGATGCTGATGGAGGTGCTGCGCCTGCAAGTGGATCGCGACTCGAAGAAACGTGAGTTCCGTCTGCGTCCAGACATGGTGAAGCTGGCCAGCCGGTTGATGCGTGAGAACCGCATGCTGAGCCGCGAAGTGACATACGAAGAACTGACCACAACGTTATGAAAGGCATTTTAGCATATATACGTCGGAAACTCTCCGTGAAGCTCAGTCTATGGGTGGTGCAGTTTGCTGCCATCAACTTCATCGTTGCCCTGACGTTCCTGTTCTATCAGTCGCGTGAGACAGTACGACAGGAAGCCATCAGTCAGGCCACAGAGATTCTGGACAATACGTCGCTACGCGTGGAGGGCATACTGAACCGTGTGGAGGTGGCATCAAACATGGCCAAATGGCTTGCAGAGAGACACCCCGATCAGGCCGACTCGATGTTCGTCTATAGCAAGAGCATGCTGATGAACAACCCCGACTTCTACAACTGCTCCTTTGCCTTTGAACCAAACCATTTCAAGGACAAGGGCCGCTACTTCTCTGCCTACACCAAACACATTGGCGACAGCCTGCGTACCATACAGGGCGGTAGCGACAACTACCAGTATTTCTACATGGACTGGTACCTCATGCCCATACTGCTCGACAAGCCGTGCTGGACGGAGCCTTACATGGACATAGACGTGGCAACGAACACGAGCGAGATGGTGACCAGCTACTGTCAGACCATCAACGACAAACAAGGCAAGGTGATTGGCACCATCAACATCAGCCTCTCGCTGAACTGGCTCTCACAAACTATCTCAAGCATCAAACCCTACCCTAACTCATATAGCATCATGATTGGTCGTGGAGGCACCTACTTCGTACATCCTGACTCGACGAAGATTACCCGACAGACCATCTTCACGCAAGCCATAGAACAACCCGACACGGCACTCGTAGCATTAGGACATGCCATGCAGCGCGGTGAACAGGGCATGAAGAACATGAACATCAATGGGAAAGACTGCTACGTATTCTACAAACCACTGGGACAGACTGGCTGTTCGATGGCTATCGTATGCCCGGAGAGTGATGTTTTCACTAGCTTCCATCGCCTGCGCCGTATAGTCATGGCCATCGTTGCCATAGGATTGCTGCTAATGCTCTTCGTCATCATGTACATCATCACACGCGAACTGAAACCGCTAGACCTGCTGGCCAAGGAGACAGAGACCTTAGCCTCAGGAAAGCTGGATGCGGAGCTGCCCGACCTTAAACGCACTGACGAAATAGGCCAGCTGAGTCGTTCATTTGCCAATATGCAGCAGTCACTACGGAAATACATCGAGGAACTGAAGGATACCACCTCGCAGAAAGCATCGATAGAGAGTGACCTCCGCATTGCCAGCGGCATACAGATGGGTATGCTGCCCGAGAAATTCCCCACCAAGGACGACAGCGACGAAGTACAGATATATGCCTCGCTGACACCCGCCAAGGCTGTGGGCGGCGACCTGTTTGACTTCTACTTCCGCGACGAGAAACTATTCTTCTGTATTGGTGACGTAAGCGGAAAGGGTGTGCCTGCCTCACTCTTCATGGCAGTCACACGTTCTGTGTTCCGTAGCGTATCGGGGCACGAGTCAATGCCCGACCGCATCATGACCACCATCAACAAGACGATGGCCGACATGAACAAGACACACATGTTTGTCACACTCTTCGTCGGCGTGCTCGACCTGCCAACGGGACGTCTGTACTACTGTAATGCCGGGCATGACGCGCCGCTGCTTGTTGGCGCAGGCGTTGGCTCACTGTCCTGCGATGCCAATATACCCGTCGGTTTCATGCCCACATGGAGATACACACTACAGGAGGCACAAATATTCACTGGCACTACCATCTTCCTCTTCACCGACGGACTGACCGAGGCGATGGATGCCAACCTGGAACAATTCCAGATGGAGCGCGTGAACGACGTGGCAACAAAGGCACTCGCCAACCAACAGCAGGAGCCACAACAGCTCATCAGCCTGATGACCGACGCCGTGCACCAATTTGTGGGCGATGCCGAACAGAGCGATGACCTGACGATGATGGCCATACAGTACATCAAACAGCAGAGGGACGTGCGAATGCACAAGAGCATCGTACTGCCCAACGACATCAACGAAGTGCCTAAGCTGACTGCCTTCATCAACGAGGTGTGTGAGATTGTGGGATTCGACGAAATGCTGACCATGCAGATGAATGTCGCCATTGAAGAGGCTGTGGTCAACGTGATGAACTATGCCTATCCGCCAGGCCTATTCGGTGACGTGACCATTGAAGCCGCATTGAACGATGTACGTCTGAAGTTCACCATCATTGACAGCGGCAAACCCTTCGACCCCACTGTCCAGGCTGAGGTCGATACAACGCTTCCTGTCAAGGATCGCCGCATTGGTGGGCTAGGCATCCATCTTGTGCGTCAAATCATGGACTCTATCAACTATGAGCGGATAGACAACCTCAATGTGCTGACGCTGAGAAAGAAGTTAAAAGCAAATAATGAACAGTAATAATACCAAACAACAATGAAAACAACCATTCAAGAACAAGACGGCAACATGGTTGCCATTCTGGAGGGCAGTCTCGACACCGCTGCCGCATCGGAAACAGAAAAAGCCATGAGTCCCCTGAACGATGTTGAGGGGAAAAACATCATCATTGACTGCACGAATCTGGAATACATCTCGTCTGCCGGTCTGCGCATTTTCCTTGCCATACTGCAAAATGCCAGTGATAAGGGCGAACACGTCTATATCAGGAACATCAGCGACAAAGTGCGTGCCATCTTCGCCATAACAGGCTTTAGTAATATCTTCGAGTTTATTTAGTTTCTTCGTACCTCTGAGCTAACGCTCGAAGGCACTCTCGCTCGAGAAAACTCAAATAAAATTTGGTTTTCTCCTCGCTTATTCGTACCTTTGCAGCCGATTTGCAAAATGCATATCAAGGGGTGCTCACCGTGGGTGGGCTGAGATGATACCCTTCAGAACCTGATGCGGATAATGCCGACGTAGGGATGATAGACGAGTAAATCGAGACGTTCCCCCTTCTTTAAGTTACTAAAAAGGAAGATTTTATGAGAAAGAAAAGTGTGTTGCTGCTCATGGCCTTGGGGCTTGCGGCAGGAATGAACGGGCAGACAACAAAACAGTATGACGACTCGCTGCGCGTGGAACAGTTGCAGGAAATTGTGGTGAGGGCCGTGCGCGGACAGCGTAATGCACCCTACGCAACGTACAACCTGCGCAAGAAGGAGCTCAAGGAGGCTGCGGCAACAGGGCGCGAGCTGCCCATGCTGTTTGCTCAGACTCCGGGCGTGCTAGCATGGAGCGAGAACGGACTGGGCACGGGTACCACCTATATGCGCATACGCGGAGCAGGTGACTCGCGCATCAACGTGACGCTCGACGGCGTGCCCCTGAACTCTCCTGAAGACCAGTGTGTCTTCTGGGCAAACATGAATTCCTACGGAGCACTCTTGGGTTCGGTACAGATACAGCGCGGCGTGGGCACATCAACCAACGGTGACGGTGCCTTCGGAGGTTCCATCGCATTGACAACGGCCATTCCCTCGACCACACCCTCGGCAGAGCTGACGGTAAGCTACGGCTCGTATAACACGGTGAACGTGGGAGCCAGCCTCTCAACGGGACTGCTGTGGGACCGGCTGATACTGGAAGGTGCCTACCACGCCACGACAACCGACGGGTTTATCAACGGGACAAGCGGCACCAGCGGCTCTTACTATGGCGGTGCCACATGGCTGGGTGACAACTTCCAGCTGCGCTACAAGAATATTGGCAACTTTGAGAAGACAGGACAGGCGTGGAACGGCGTGACGGCTGGCACCAACGACCTGAGCATCATGGACGGTACCTACGGCATGAAGACAGGCATCAAGACTTACGCCGATATGTGGGACAAAGGACTGGGCAAGTACAACTCGCTCTATGAGGAGATGATTATCAACGACGACGGCACGTACAGCACCCGACGCTACGAGATGAACGACGGCACGCTGTGGCCCAAGACCACCGACAATTTCTGGCAGAACCACAACATTCTCTCGGCGGCGTTCGACATCAGCGAACACTGGACGGCAACAGCGTCGTTGCACTATACCTACGGACACGGGTACTACCGCGAGTTCCGTCCCAACAACAAACTGTCGAAGTACGGACTGGCCAACGTCACTGACAGCGAGGGTAACACGGTGAAACGCACCGACTTCGTACGCGAAAAGGGACTGACGCAGCACACCTACGGACTGGTGGGCAGCGTGAACTACAAGGACGAACGCTGGGACATCATAGGAGGACTGTCGGTACAGAACTTCGACGGCAACCACTTCGGATTCCTGACATACGCAGCCAACGAAGCCGTATGGAATGCGTATCTGGCCGACGGCGACTACCGCTACTACGACTCCGACGCGCACAAGTTGGACGGCAGCGGCTATCTAAAGGCCGCCTACCACCTGGACAGCCACTGGCAGGTGTTTGCCGACGTGCAGTACCGTCACGTACAGTACAAGACCGACGGCATCAACGATAAGTTCTACGAGGAAGGCAGCCGTTACTACAACCAGCAGCTCGACATCAACGAGAAGTACGACTTCCTGAATCCGAAAGCAGGCTTCACGGCAGAATACGGACCACACCGCGTGTATGGCTCGTTTGCCATGAGCCATCGCGAACCCGAGCGCAACAACTTCACGGACAACGGCTCATACCCCGCACCCAAGGCAGAGAAGCTGTTTGACTACGAGCTGGGTTACAACTTCAACAGTGATGCCCTAAGACTGGGTCTGAACCTATACTATATGGACTATAAGGACCAGTTTGTGCAGACTGGCGCCGTGAGCGATATCGGCGAGAAGCTGACCACAAACATCAGCAAGTCGTACCGTGCAGGCGTAGAGCTGCAAGGTGGCTACGACATCCTACCGTGCCTGAGCATTGACCTGAACGCCGCCCTGAGCACCAACCGCATCAAGGACTTCGACGAGGTGGTGGAAGACTGGGACAACGGCTCGCAGACCATCCACTACGACAACTCCACACTGGCCTTCTCGCCCTCATGCATCGGCAATGCCTTCCTGCGATTCCACATGAACGGATGGCAGGCCATGTGGCACTCTTCCTACGTCAGCCGACAGTATCTGGACAACACCGAGAACCACGACCGCTCGCTGCCTGCCTACAACGTGCACAACCTGAGCGGCAGCTACACCCTGGACTGCAAGGGCTGGAAAGGACTGAAAGAGGCGGTGTTTGCGCTCTCACTGAACAACCTGCTGAACCGTCACTATGCCGCCAGCGGATGGGTATATTCAGCCATCTGCGAGAGTGCCGGACACCCCAACGACAACCGTTACTACCAGATAGGATTCATCCCCATGGCTGGCTTCACCATTCAGGGAGGCGTAACGATAAGGTTCTGATCTAAAATGCAAATCCACCCGCTCGACATCATCACCACGGTACTCGGACTGGCATACATCCTGTTCGAGTATCGAGCCAGCGTGTGGATGTGGGTCGTGGGATTCGCCATGCAGTCGCTGGGTATCGTGCTCTATTTCCAGAAGGGCCTGTATGCCGACTGCGCCATGGAATTCTACTATCTCGCCATGACGGTCTATGGATTTTGGAAGTGGCTAAAGGTGGAAGGTGGAGGGTGGAAGGTGGAGGGTTTGCCCATCACTCTCTTCCCCCGCCGCCTCATTGTCCCTTGGCTGCTCATCACATTTGGTCTGTGGATGCTCATCTACTGGATACTGATCACATTTACCGACTCCACGGTACCCCTTGCAGACAGCTTTACCACAGCCCTTAGCCTGTTGGGAATCTGGGCCTTGGCTCATAAGTATCTGGAGCAGTGGTTCATTTGGATAGCCGTTGATGTAGTGACCTGCGGACTCTATGCCTACAAGGAGCTGCCCTTCAAGTCATCGCTCTATGCACTTTACGTCATCATTGCCGTCTTTGGCTATTTCCGTTGGCGGAAAATGATTACTAATAACTCTCAATAAAAAGAAAAAAAACGGAGGATAAATTGCTGTTTAAAGATTTTTAGGTATCTTTGCAGCACGTATGGCAGAAACTCTTAAAGAGAAAACGGCAAAAGGACTGTTCTGGGGGGCACTCAATAGTGGCGCTACTCAGGTCATAAGTCTTTTGTTAGGTATTTTCCTGGCTCGTCTGCTCTCGCCCGATGACTACGGTATCGTGGGCGTACTGGCCATCTTCATTGCCATTGCGGGTAATCTGCAGAGTAGCGGCTTTACCCAAGGACTGATTAACATGAAGCAACCTGGCCGACGCGACTTTAATGCCGTGTTCTGGTTTAACATCATTGCGAGCTTTACCATCTATCTGGTCCTGTTCTTTTCCGCACCGCTCATTGCGGAGTTCTTCCATCAGCCAGCACTTGTCAGCCTGTCACGATTTATCTTCCTTGGATTCGTCATCTCCTCGTTCGGCATAGCACCCAGCGCCTATATGTATAAGAATCTGATGAACCGCGAGAATGCCCTGATAGCCATTATAGCTTCTCTCACATCAGGACTTTGCGGAATTCTTCTTGCCTATCTGGGCTATGGCTACTGGAGTCTGGCATGGCAACAGATTATCTACGTAACGGTGACTACAATAGCACGCTATTATTGTACACGTTTCTGTCCACAATGGCACTTTGACTTCAGTCCCATCAAGGAGATGTTCGGCTTTAGTGTCAAGATATTGTTAACCAATATCATCAACACGGTAAGTACGAACGTTCTGACATTCATCTTTGGACGCCTATACCCTATAGCACAAGTGGGAAACTTTTATCAGGCGCTGAAATGGGACAATATGGCATCAAGCACGGTATCGGGCGCGGTGGCACAAGTGGCACAGCCCGTGATGGTGGACATTCGTGATGACAATGAGCGGGAGGTACGTGTCTTCAGGAAGATTGCACGTGCTACCGCCCTTTTCTCTTTCCCTGTCATGTTTGGACTCGCATTGGTAGCCGATGAGTTTATTCATGTTACCATCGGAAGCAAGTGGGCTGAGTGTGTGCCGCTTTTACAGGTGCTATGCCTGAGCGGGGCCTTCATGCCTTTCTATACACTTTATCAGAACATGACCATCAGTAAAGGGCGGTCCGACCTCTACTTCTGGTGTACCACACTGCTTATTCTTCTGCAATTAGGTCTGGTGGCAGTATTCCATCAGGCAGGCATCTTCTGGATTGTCGTGGGTTATACCATCATCACCATTCTCTGGCTGGCGGTATGGCAGGCTGTAGCCCACCGTCTGATAGCGCTACGCTGGACTGACATCATGAAAGACATCTTCCCCTTCTGCCTTGTTGCAGCTGCGGTAATGGTTATTACCTATATGTGTACCTATTATATACACACGTACGTATGGCTGCTTCTCAGCAGGGTACTCATAGCCACTGTTCTGTATTATCTTCTCATGAAACTTCTACGTGTAAGAATTCTTCGCGAGTTTGAAGAGTTCTTCTTGCAAAAACTCAAGAAGGACAACAAACCCTAATCGCATACATTTTTCGTAGGGAACGATAGAAGAAGGAACAGACAGCAAGAGGTATCCGGCTACGCATGGTCTTCGCCAATAATCTTGTCACCAGGAAACGGGGGCAAAACTGACACTCCGCATCCACCTGTTCTTTCGATATGTCATTCCTTCGTGCAGTACGTAACATACTGGCATATCCTATCTCTAACGGAAAACGATAGGTTCCCTGCTGGTCATGTTTCTGATAGAAATCGAAAACAAGCGCATTCGCCTTTAAGAATGACTGTTTGGCCTTTTCGGACATCGTGACATTGGTATAGGACGTTGCGTTATCGTCGCGATAATGATAAACCACCTCTTTCACACAGGCACGGGAAGCATGGAAATACAGTCGTGGCACCAAGCCGAGATCCTCAGCATAATCAATTCCAGGGACAGGAAAAACCTGATAATCTGTATACAGCGTACGACGGTACAAACGTCCCCACACCATGCTGAGCACGATGTTCTGACAAAGCATCAGCTTTAAGAATGATTCCTTGCTTCCCTGATAGGGTTCGTGGCGCTCGGTAATCTTACCTTGACACATCATCGCATATCCTCCGTCAATGATGTCACTCTTTGTCTCTTGGGCTTTCTCTGCCAACAGTTTAACAGCATCAAGGGGCAACTCATCATCGCTATCCACATGCATGACATAATCACCTGTAGCACTCTGTAAGGCCGTCAATCGAGCAGCACCAAGCCCCTTGTTCTTTTCGTGGTGTATGATTTGCATCTGCTGCTGTCGATGTGGATAACGGGCTGACACCTCAGAAAGAATACTTATGCTTTTGTCTGGTGTACAATCATCCACAAATAAATATTCTATATCCTCATAGGTCTGGCAAAACAAGGACTCGGCACATTGGGCAATATATTGCTCAACACCATATATGGGAACGAGAACAGATACTTTCATCGATACATCAGGAATTAATTAGACAGATAGCTGACAATCAGCCAGCCGTTCCATATCCATAGCCACAACGTGAGCAGGGCAATGAGCACGTGGAGGGAAAGGTGGTGTAAGCCTTTCACGTGATAAAGCAGAAAACCAATGGCTACAGGGAGAATAAAGGCCCAGTGGGCAGTCATGATATAGACCTCGTTGAGTCCGAAGCCCAAACCCAGGTGCAATACCATGTCGAAAGCCATACACGACAGCAGCATCCACAGGAAACGGCTGCGACGACCATACCAGATGCCCGTCAGGAAAAGCAGCACGAGCAGCATCTCTGCCACATAGTTATACCACCCACGATACATGATGATGACGGGACGCGAACGCAGCGTGTCTTCTAAGAGGTTGTCCTTATGTAGCTGGATGCCCTCACCAAAGAGATTCTCCACCATACTGTCCCAACGAGGTGTGCTGATATCTGTCCACGCACCGAAGCCTGTCTTGGTCAGCGTCTTTCCCTTATGTGCATTCCAAGGGTCCTTCATATTACGCTCATGCACCTCCCACAAGTGCTGCTGGTAACGGCGCTTGCCCTCTATGGCTATGGAGACAGAGTCGTAGAGCGTCGTCGTGGTATCAGCCACAGCCTTGACATACGCCCGCAATTCAGCGGCGCTCTGTGCACGTCGCTTGGCAGCCTTCTGCTGTTCACGCGGCTCAATGTACTTCTGCTGCTGCCACTGGGCAAAGCCCCATATCAAGGCCGCAGGCAACAGCACGCCAAGAATGAGATAGCCCGGTTTCCAAAAACGCTTGCCATTGGTAAAGAGCGCCATGATAAAAGTCTTCACGCCATTGCTCATGGTCACACCTGCCGTCAGCAGGAAGAGCACAATGGTCTGGAAGATGGTGAACGCCTTGCCTGTCTGCATCTTCTTGCCTGCCAGATAGACGGTCAGCGTCAACAGCGTCATGGAACCGGCAAAGTGGTCAGGCACAATGTATGTCAGCGTGATGTATCCAAACGAGAAGGTGAGGTAGGTCAGCAGGTTCGAATCGAGACGGCCCAGTCCAACTACCTCGCGGAAGGTACGGCGGATGAAAACAAACGTATAGAGTGTGAAGACCATGAGTATGATGGCCACGAGGACGGGAGCCATGTTCAGTCCAGTCCAGGCATAGAACCAGCTGTTCACCTCGGTCAGCGGCCACAGCATGTCAGCCAACAGCGGGTGACGGTGTACAAAGAATGCCAGATGCCACTGGGTCAGCGTACTGTAAATGAGCGAGTCGAAACCCGAGACACGGAAGTTGTCGTAGAAATCCGATGTCTTCTGTGTGTGCATGAAGATGTCGGCATACTTAGTGACAATAAGATAGTTCAACCACGTGAAGTAAGCCATCAGTGGAGCAGAAGCTAACCACTCGCTCGGCCGGATCATGAGTAACTTGAGTATTTTAAATAATGTCTTCATATTCTATGTTATTTGATATGTATTCCTTCGTCTGCCCATGCTAACAGTTCACGGTCACCACGACTGTCACCATAGGCGGTGATGTGATAGACGGCACGGTCATCAATCAGTTCATTGAGGCGGCGCACCTTCTCTGGTCCATAACAGTTGGGCGTCGAGAAACGGCCGGATAACCTCGCATCTTGCACCTCGCACCTCGTAGCTATCACCTCCACGTCAGGGAAGAAGGGCTGTACCCAACGGTCGATGCTGGCTGTAACGATGAGCACACGGGCTCCGTCCTGCTGCGCCTTGCGTAAGAGGGCCACGGTGGAGGGGCGGAGCAGATGTTGGTATTGGGAGCAGAACTCCCGACCACACTGGTTGAAGCGCTCCTCTGTCCAGCCTTTGAAGAAATAGCTGAAGATGCGTTCCTTGGTCTTGCCGTTATGGTAGAGACGTAGTTTCATGAGAACCAGCAGCGGAGCATGAAGCAGGAATCCCCAGAGGAACGCCCACCGTCCACAGGCGAAACGGATAAACTCGAGCAGCGTGTCATGCGTGGTCAGCGTACCGTCGAAGTCGAAGATGACTATCTTTTTCTTTACTTCCATGGGATGAGCGATAGGAGTTTATGAATGATCCATGCCAACAACAGGGCAATGGCCGTCATCAGCAGGAGCGTCAGCCAATAGCCGAGGTTGTAGGGCTGCAGGTATTTCAGTACGAAGTTGACGTGAATGAGATAGAGTTCCAGACTCACCGTACCCACGAACGCCAGCGCCTTGGTCAGCCATTGGGGACTGTGAGCCAACACTTTGCAGAGCAATAACAGGGCCGAGATGCTCAGCGGGATATAGACCATGCGCTCCAGGAACAACGGGAACCGTCCGCGCAGGCCGTTCTCAAAGTTGATGCATACGCCGAAGCTTAATACGAACAACAGCAGAAGCAGCCAAAAGGCATGTGGCTCCAGCTGACGCTCCTCCTTCACCCACTGGCCGGCATTGATGCCCAACAGGAAGATGGGCACCCGACTGAAAAGTATCTCCAGGTGTCCTGCCGCTACATTCAGCGGTTGCCAATACTGCAGGAGCACACAGAACACCATTGCCACCATCGGCAGCCAGCGCCATGCCTCGTGTTTCCGAATCAGCATCATGTAGAATGGTGCCACCAGATAGAACGCCAGAATCATCGGAATAAACCAGAACTCATCCACAAAGCCACTCCACAGCCGCCAGCCGATGAGTATGTTTCCTATGGTTTGCAAGAGCGTGAATTTCCCTTCGAAGTATAACGGCACATAGTAGAGGCTCGACAGCAGCAGCCAGGCAGGATAGATGCGCTGGAAACGTCGACGGTAGAAGACTAAGAGGTTCTGAGTTCCTTTACACCATGCGTACCACAGTCCTATTCCACTGAGGAAGAGGAACATATCAACACCCACATTGCCACAGCGATTCATGCAGAACCAGATGGTGTCATAACGAGAGAAGCCCACGTGAAACATCATGACGACGAGCATGGCAATGCCCATCAGTTCACCGCGGAAGCGGCTCAAATCGTGTAGGTTCATTGGCTTCATGGGTGTCGAGGGTTAGGTGATGGACGATGGATGGTTCTATTCAGCAGCCATGCTACCACAAACGTGGCAATGACATAGATGAGCAGGCCGGCATAGATGTCGCCGCGGTGCGAGATAGGAATGAATATCTTACGTAATGCAGGGTGTGCCACGAAGATGGCAGCCGAGATACCTCCTGTCCAAACGAGCCAGCCGAGTACGCGCTCTGGCATGAGTTTGATGAAGGCAATACCTGCAAACACGATGGCCACAGGTACCCACAGCCAAGTATGAGCAGACAACAGACAGCCGCACACAACCAACGCCAAACACCCAACACCCAGCAACCAACAATGCCACTTCTTCAGCTGTATCGTGGCATGACGGGCAATCAGAATACCCATTCCGAAGGGCAGCATACCGCTGATACAGTTATAGCGCAGGCGGTTGAGCATCATGGCATCATCTAAGAAAGGCAGCTGAACGAGCCAGCAGACCATAATCAAGGCTATCACAAGAGCCCAATGACGGCCGCGAATAATCAACCAATAGATGATATATAGCTGCATCATCATGCCAAAGAACCAGTAGGGACCAGGCCAGATAACCTTGTCGGGCGTGGGTAGCAGATTGTTGAACATGAGCAGCTGTGCCACCACGTCAAGCAGCGCGTAATGGTGCGGGCCAGGGGTCATGAAGTCAACAATGAGGAACAGCACATAGCCGATGATCATCATGCGGAAGAGCTTGAGGAATGCCTCCAACAACCTACCCCCAATTGGAGAGGATTCCTGCGCGCCAGGTCTTCCCCCTAATTGGGGGGATAAGAGGGGGGCCTCATATTTCTTCACCAACCCGAAGCCACTGAGGAAGAAGAAGAGGGGCACACCATAGTGACCGAAGTACGACAACAGATGGACGGGCAGGTTCCAGTCGGGATTGCTCACGACGTCAATCAGTCGCTCATTATTGGCAGCAGTAAAGGTAAACTCGTTCTCCTTCACTGCCATTCGAAGCCAGTGACAGTAGTTATGCAGCATGATGCCAAGAATGGCGATGCCACGTAGTGCCGTACATTCCTTATAATTGATCATAGTCTGTCTGATTCTTGAGCATTCGGGGACGTTTCCTGTCGAACTGCGGTGAGAGCAGGTCATAGTCAGGCCGGTAGTCCTTGGTGTGAATACCTGCCAGGCCTAACAGCAGATGAGGCAGGTTATCGGTCATGAACGGCCGTTCGCGAGCGGCCTTTACCGACTTATAGATGTCAGGATGTAGCTCACGGTTCTTGGGTGAGCACCATATCCAGAAGGGTATGTCAAACTCCTCCCGGGCCAACCGACGGTCAATCTTCGTGGAGTGCAGTCGGCCGTGGAACTTCATCGGCGGATTGAAACACTCTTCCCCGTGGTCGGGCATATAGACAACCACCGCATCTTCTCCTTCATAACGCTGGATGATGGCATCGACCACCGAGTCGTTATAGGCGGTAGCATTATCGTAGTCAGCCAGACACTGCAGTTGTTCCTGATTCAAGTCTGGACGCTGATAGTCAGCAGTCGTAAACCATTTACGCTGTTTGGGGAAACGGGCCACATAATCCACATGCTGGCCCATGAGGTGATAGATAACAAGCTTGGGGCTCTTGGCTTCTGGCTCTTGACCAGCAGCTATCGGTGAGTTCATGGCTTCTGTATTCAACAGTCCTTCGTCATAACGATAGAGTTTGTTGTTACGCTCATCAAACAGGTGGGCACTCAGCTCGGGGTTGTTCAGAAAGAAACCGCCGCTGAAGTCATAGACCTTCTCACCAGCCTTCGACATAAACTGATTCGTCAGGAACATCACCTTGTAACCTGCCTTGCGGAAAATCTCCGGGAACATAGGTGCGTCACACCAGTCGCCCTCGTCACCGATGGCATGCAGCGACAGGAAATGCTTGAAGGCATAGCTCGTCAGGTTCCAGCATGCCACCACATCGGTGAAAGCAATGAGCGTACTGTCCTGTGCCCGCTGCAGCTGTCGGGGTGACGTCGGCTTGTCGTAGCCGTAGAGCTGCGAGTGGTAGCGGTTATAGCTCTCACCGATAATCATGACAATCTGAGGCGTGCGGAACGAACAGCTATCCACCGTAATCTGTTCACTATGGGCAATCACCTGGTCCAACTGCTTACCTGCCAAGTGATTGGCATAGACGCTGAAGGCAAACCGATAGACGGGCAGATAGAGCGTGGCAGCATCGCGCCGTGTCAGGTCGTGCTCCACCTCGCCAATGGTGTCGTGACTGAACAGACGCAGCATAGATGCCTTGTTGTCGCGAACGTCCAAATAAGAAGAGATGAGACAGATGACGATGAGTATAGAAAGAATGATTCGAGCTACGAGGTACGAGGTACGGGGTACGAGATTTCCTTTTGTTTCGCATTTCGCTCTTCGCGCCTCGTACATCGTTACAATCATGCTCCAGATGACATGCACCACAAAGATGAGCACCACCCACCCTACTTTGGTCAAGAGGATGTCCCAGCCAACATAAGCGTGGAAGAACTCGCTAGCCTCACGACCGTCGGTCTCATTGGCAAGCATCAGCATGGTGGGTGTGAGCGTCGATTCGAAGCGTACATAGCAGAACATATCGACTGCAGCTATGGCATAGAGCACGACAGCGACAACCCAGCGCACCCAACGGCGCACCTTCTCCGGTATCCACATCAGGAGGAAACAAAGCACGTAAAGGTCAAGAAACAATTCCGGCGCAGACAGCTCGTAGGGCTTGGCTCCTGCCAGGTGGAGGGTAATCTCCAACTGCGTACACAGGTAGCCCAACGCAAACATACAGACGAAGAACACGAAGTTCTCCTGTATGGGCTTGAAGAAGAAGGCGACATACCCTACAACCCCTCCTAACCTCCCCCAAGGGGAGGAACTCTTCAACAGACTCGTGTCTTTTGTTTCTTCTGCCATAAATAATTATTATCGTTGCCCGTAAAGGTTCTCCTCCCCTTGGGGGAGGATGGGAGAGGTATAGAGTCCTCGTTTTTTGATGTAGGCAGCCACCTGTTCCGGCACCAGTCCGTCGATGGACTGACCAACACGCACACGGCGGCGTATTTCGGTGCTGGACACGTCGATAAGGGGCAGCTCGACGGTTCCAGGATACGGGGAGCGGGGATATACCACCACGCGGTGGTTTCTGAGGATGTCCTTCCAGTGGTACCAACGCTCGAAACGTGCCCAGTTGTCGCCGCCAACAATCAGCGTGAATGCTGTGTCGGGGTAGTCTTTCCGCAGGTGCTGCAGCGTGTTCCAGGTGTATGACGGCTTGGACAACTGGAACTCATAGTCGCAGGCCTTCACGCCCGGCACGTCTTCCAATGCCAGCTGCGCCATCTCAAAGCGTGTCTGGTCGTCCGACAGGTCACTCTGCTGTTTCAACGGGTTCTGTGGTGACACCATCAACCACACCTCGTCCAGATGACATTGTTCCAATATGCCTTTAGCCAATGCCACGTGTCCGACATGTATGGGGTCGAACGAACCACCGAAGAGACCGACCTGTTTCATCTACGATTATCGTATTATCTATTTATCAGCTATTCAGGAAATGACTCACTAACTGTAAGGCTTCCTGCTTCGCTGTCTCCAAGTCATCATTGACAACTACACGGTCGAACTGCGGTGCAAAGGTCAACTCATATTCCGCCTTGGCCAGACGGTTTTCTATGGCCTCCGGCGTGTCCGTTCCCCGACCTTCCAAACGACGGCGCAACTCTTCCACCGATGGTGGTTTGATAAACAGGCTCATAGCACGGTCACCGTAGTATTTCTTGATGTTCACGCCACCCTTCACGTCAACGTCGAACACCACATTCTGACCGGCCTCCAACTGCCGTTCCACCTGCTGTTTCAGCGTACCGTAAAAACGGCCGGCATACACCTCCTCGTACTCCAGGAACTCGTCGTCCTCAATCTTCTTCCGAAACTCTTCCTCCGTCAGAAAGAAATATTCCACCCCATTCTGCTCCGTTCCCCTCGGTGGCCGGGAGGTACAGGAAATGGAGAAATACAAATTCAACTCAGGATGTTCCTTCATCAGCCACTGCACAATGGTTGACTTCCCACTGCCCGAGGGGGCGCTTACAATCAGTAATTTACCTCTATTCATATCTCATTCGGGTTTCTACAACGCATTCAGGACCTGTTCCTTGATTTGCTCCAGTTCGTCCTTCATCTTAACGACGATGTTCTGCATTTCTGCCTGGTTCGACTTCGAGCCGGTAGTATTGATCTCACGTCCCATTTCCTGAGCAATGAAGCCTAATTTCTTGCCCTGACCGCCAGCCGGCTCCGCCATCGTCTCACGGAAATAGCGCAGGTGGTTGGTCAGACGCTGCTTCTCCTCGCTGATGTCAAGCTTCTCAATGTAGTAGATGAGTTCCTGCTCCAGACGGTTCTTGTCGTAATCAGCCTCGGGGATCTGCTTCAGACCGTCGATGATGCGGGCACGAATCTTCTCCACGCGTTGCTTCTCCCACGGCTCAATGTCGTGCAACAGCTGTTCAATGTTGTCAATCTTCTCAGCGAACTTACGCTCCAGCGCAGCACCCTCCTGCCGACGGAAATCGACCAGTGCAGCCAATGCTTCGACAACAGCAGCGCGAGCCACAGCCCACTCTTCGTCACTGAGCACCTCACACTCGGTCTTCGTCAGCACGTCAGGCATATGCGTCAGGGTGTATATCCAGTCCTGGGGTTCAGGGATACCTATGCGCTGGGCGATGTCACGCAACTGCTGGTAGTAGTTCTCCATGAGCGCACCATTCACGGGGGTGGCATCCACGATGCTGTCCTTCTCTACCCAAAGACTGAAGTCCACCTTTCCACGCAACAGCGCCTCGCTGACCATCTGGCGTATTTCCATCTCCTTCTCACGGTAGAGCGGTGCTATGCGCGTCTGCAGGTCAAGCTGTTTTGAGTTAAGTGATTTTACTTCTACATTGATTTTCTTGTCCTTGTAGGCTACGACAGCCTTGCCGTAGCCAGTCATTGATTGTATCATATCTGTATGCTTTTATTTTGATTTTCCATATAATTCCTGATAGCAGCTATCAACTTGTCATCTGCCTCCGGAGTCTGCGCCGTCACACGGAAGAAATAGCGTGAGAGTCCTGAGAAATCACTACAGTCCTTGATCAGCATGCCATGTTCATTGAGCAGATATTCCTTGAGCTCCACTGCCGTCACCTTATCCAACTGGCACAGCATGTAGCAGCTTTTCGTCTCAAACACACGAACACCCTTAATCTTACGCAACTCACTCCGCAAGCGTCCTGCTTCCCTCAAGTAGGCATCCAAGTCAGGAATGCTTGCTTCCACGTTCTCCAACAGCCATTTGCCAGCCTCTATCGCCAGGGCATTCACAGACCAGGGCTGCCGGATGGCACGTAACTGCTGGATGATGGCAGGACAGGCCGTCACATACCCCAGTCGCAGTCCGGGAATGGAATACTGCTTCGACAGTGAATGCAGCAGTATCAGATTGGGCAGGTCTGTCACCTCTTTCGGGACAAAGAGTCCTGCACGCGTGAAGTGCTCATACGACTGGTCAACAATGAAGTGATGATTCTTGCTACGACGTACCACATAGTCCAGAAAGCCTTTCATGAGCACATTACCCGACGGACTGTTTGGGTTGCATATCCAGTAGAGGCGGTCGTCTGACAGGTGTGTCAGCTCGTCGGTTTTCTCAAAACTGATGGTGTGATGATGTATGCGACAGGCATTCACGTATGCGCTGAACGTCGGCTGCGGTATCACGCTGGCATGACCCTGAAAGAGCTGCGCCAGGAGGAATATGGCCTCTGTGCAGCCGTTCGTCACCAATACACAATCAACAGGGATTTCCAGTTTCTTAGCCAATATCTCCTCCAGTTCTACCGGTTCCTTCGGGGGATAATGGTGGATGCAGAACATCTCCCGCATCAGGTGCACTCTCAATTGCTCCTGATTGGCAAAGTTATAAACGTTCGAACTAAAATCTACCATCGCTCAATTGTGATTTACGTGAATAGTCATTGTCTGTTTGTCAAAGGAGATGCCCTTCCGCTCTATGAAGCGGCTGAGCGTTCCGTCTTCGGCCAGCTGCTGGGGAGTACCGATGCTGATGCCCCCTGCTTCCATCACCCAGATACGGTCGGCCGTCTGCAGCGCCAGCTCCACATCGTGCGTCGAGAGAAAGATTGTCTTCTGCTGCTCATGGGCCAGTCGGCCGAGTAGCTGCATCATGTCAACCTTACTCGGAAAGTCCAGAAAAGCCGTCGGTTCATCCAGGAAGATAACGGGTGTCTCCTGTGCCAGCGCCTTGGCTATCATCACCTTCTGGCGCTCACCGTCACTCAGCGTGTGCACGGGCCGCTCTGCCAGCGACTCTATGCCCACCTGCTTCAAGGCAGCGCTGACCACCTCCTTATCGTCAGCCGTCAACCCTCCCCAGAAACCCGTATAGGGCGATCGTCCCAGGTCCACCAGTTCACGGGCCGTCATGTTGCGCACGTCAGGCTTTTCGGTCAGCACCACACCAATCAGTCGGCTCAGCTCCTTGTCCGTAAGCTCCGTAAGCCGTCGCTCCTTGCCGTCCTTGTCAGTCAGTAGCACCTCCCCGTCCAGGGCGTTCTGAAAGGCCGACAGGGTACGTAGCAGCGTCGATTTACCGATGCCGTTCTGTCCCAGCAGACACGTCAGTTCACCTGGGAAGATAGCCGCCGAGATGTTTTGTGCAACGGTCTTCTCATTGCCTTTTGCCCGGTAGCCAATGCATAGCTTCTGCAGCTTGATGGATGCTAATGACGTCATTTTTGCGACAAAGATACGAAATAATTTATAATTCATAATTCATAATTCATAAATATTTTGTAATTTTGCCCCAAAATCATTCTTTAACTTTTAAAATTACCCATTATGGAAGCATTATTAATCATTGTAATCCTACTTATTTTAGGTCTTGTTGTGCTGGCTATTGCCATTGCAGCGTACTTCGTGATGACCCAGCGCAAGCTCGTCAGTCTCGACGAGTTGTGCAAGAACGCCACCAGCCAGATTGCCGTTCAGCTGAACTCTCGTTGGGATGCTGTACAGGCCCTGGTCAAGATGACCGCACAGTATGCCAAGCATGAGTCAGAAACGCTGACACAGGTTATCAACGCCCGCCGCATCAGCAACATCCAAACACCACAGCAAATTAACGAGCAGCAGAGTGCCATCGGTGAAGTGATGGGCCGACTGATGGCCGTCAGCGAGTCTTATCCCAACCTGAAGGCCGACTCCATGTTCATGAAGACCATGGACGGCATGAAGGAGTACGAGGAGAACGTCCGCATGAGCCGTATGGTCTATAACGACACGGCCACGAAGATGAACCGCATGGTACGCCAGTGGCCGTCATCGATGGTTGCCAGCATGCTGCACTTCGACGAGAAGGAATACCTGAAGGTAGATGATGAAAAGAAGACCGGTTATCCTGACATTGATGGCGCATTCGGTAAATAAGCTCACGGCAACACTATTGCTCCTGCTGGCCGCACTGACCATGCAGGCAGGCCCCGTGCTCCACGACCTCGACATCCACGTTGAGCTGCTGGACAATGGCGACGCACGCATCACCGAGGTGCGCACCATGTCCATCGACGATGTCGGCACCGAGTGCTACATCGTCATGGGTTTCATGAACGGCAGCACGGTACGTGACCTTGCCGTCTATGACGAGACGGGACGGGAGTTCGATAATATCGGCGAATGGGACGTTGACGAAAGCCGCAGCTGGAAGGCCGGCAAGTGTGGCATCGTCACCAAGAGCGACGGCTACGAGCTCTGCTGGGGCCTGGGCGATGAGGGTGAACGTGTCTATACCGTCTGCTACACCGTCACCGACCTGGTACGTGCCTACGACGATGCCGACGGTTTCAACTTCATGTTTGTGGCACAGGACATCAAGCCCGCAGCCCAGCACGCACAGATCACCTTTACCTCTGAGGTGGCTTCAGAGATTCCGCAAGAGGTGGTGAAGATGTGGGCCTTCCGCTACGATGGCGACATTCAGTGGCGCGAAGGTGCGGTGGTGGCTGAGACGGCACGGGCTATGGAGGGCAGCGAGGCCATGATTGTCATGCTGCGCTTCGAAAAGGACTTCCTGCACCCCGGCAGGAGCGAGTCAGGCAGCTTCGAACAGCTCAGGGAGAAGGCTTTCGAGGGCAGTAGCTACTCCAGCGACGGCATGGACTTTGAGGACATCTTCTGGATACTCGTTATCGCTGCCTGCATCATTCTGACGCCCATCTTCGTTGTCTGGTACCTCGCCTATGTCTGGTGGCACCGCCGTAAGGCCTATGAAAACCTGATGTGGTTCCGCGGACTGCCCTACAAAGGCAGCCTGAAGAAGAGCTACGAGGTGCTCGACTCCTACAGCTGGATCTCTTATGACAACAAGAACCTCATCAGCGCACTGGTGCTCAAGCTCATCAGCATCGGGGCACTGCGCATTGAGGAGCATACGGTGCAGCCCACCGGACTGCGCAAGATTACAGGCGGTCAGCCGCAGCGCAAGCAGTTGCTGGCCATCAAGGAGCTGCGTACCGACGAGAAGACGCCCGACCGCTTCCTCCTGAAGCGCCTGTACAGCATCTTTGCCGAGGCTGCCAGCGACGACGACCTGCTGCAGCCCAACGAACTGAGAAACTACATCAAGAAGCACCCCGGCTCCATTGAGACCTTCCTCACCAACCTCAAGAACACGCGCGACATCAGCAAGTGCGACAAGGACATGAAGAACGTCCGCGAGGTGCTGGGCATGCGCCTCTTCCTCGAGGACTTCACGCTGGCCAACGAGCGCCACGTCACTGAGGTAGCACTCTGGAAGGACTACCTGGTCTATGCCGAGCTCTTCGGCATTGCCAAGCAGGTGCGTAAGGACATGATGCGCGCCAACCCCGAATACATGAATATGGATGAGGTGTATCGTCAGCTGAACAACACCGACATTCTGCCTGCTATTACCTACGCTACGCTGGCGGGCATCGGCGACGTTCAAAAGGCCAGCAGCTCGTCCGGCTCATCGGGCGGTGGCGGCTGGGCTTCGTTCAGCGGCGGAGGAGGCTTCTCAGGCGGAGGCTCCGGCGGCGGTGTAAGATAAACGATAGCGTTCCATGAGCGCTGCAAACAACGGGTTGTGCTGCAATACGGCGGTGCAACCCGTTATTAGTATGTTCTTCGTTCAAGAAAATCCAAATATAATTTGGTTTTCTCCTCACTTATTCGTACCTTTGCAGAAAATAATAGACTACTAATTTTGACTAAACAAAAAATGAAGAAGAAAATCTTATCTTTAGCAGTCCTCGCGGGCACCACACTGACGGCCCTGGGACAGAACGTGATGGAGGTGAACACCAAGAAGCTGGGCGCACCCATCCAGCCGACCATGTACGGCATCTTTTTCGAAGACATCAACTACGCTGCCGACGGCGGACTCTACGGCGAGCTGGTGAAGAACCGGTCGTTCGAGTTTCCGCAGCACCTCATGGGCTGGCAGCCCTTCGGTAAGGTCGAGCTGAAGGACGACGGTCCCTTCGACCGCTGTCCGCACTACGTCGTGCTTAGCGACCCGGGCCATGGCGACCGCCGCACGGGACTGGTCAACGAGGGCTACTTCGGCATCGGCGTCAAGCAGGGCGAGCAGTACCGCTTCTCCGTCTGGGCGAAGGCGCCGCAGGGCAGTGCCTCCCTCCGTGTGCAGCTCATCGACGAGAGCTCCATGGACGAGCGTCAGGAGTTTGTTGAGGAGCGGCTCGACATCACCTCTCAGGACTGGAAGAAATACACCGTCGTGCTGACGTCACCAAAGACGCTCAAGCACGCCAAGCTGCGCCTCTTCCTGGCAAACCAGCCCTCAGCCCTCAGCCCTCAATCCTCAATCCTCAGTCCCGTCTGCCTGGAGCACATCTCGCTCTTCCCCGTCAACACCTATAAGCAGCGCGAGAACGGCATGCGTCGCGACCTCGCTCAGGCACTCGAGGACCTGCACCCGGGCATCTTCCGCTTCCCAGGCGGCTGCATCGTCGAGGGAACCGACCTCCAGACGCGCTACCAGTGGAAAAATTCCGTGGGACCCGTCGAGAACCGCCCGCTCAACCAGAACCGCTGGGAGCACACCTTCGACTTCCGCTACTTCCCCGACTACTACCAGTCCTACGGACTCGGCTTCTTCGAGTTCTTCCAGCTCTCTGAGGACATCGGTGCCGAGCCCCTGCCCGTCATCTCCTGCGGACTGGCCTGTCAGTTCCAGAACACCGACCCCACGAAGCCCGGCGTTCACGTGCCTGTGGATGACCTCGACAGCTACATCCAGGATGCCCTCGACCTCGTGGAGTTTGCCAATGGCGACGTCACCACGAAGTGGGGCAAGGTACGTGCCGACATGGGCCACCCCGCACCCTTCAACCTGAAGTTCCTCGCCGTGGGCAACGAACAGTGGGACTACGACGAAGCACACGGCGGTTACGGTCCTGTATTTACAGAGCGCCTCAAGAAGTTCAGCGATGCCCTGCGCAAGAAATATCCCGACCTGAAGCTCATCGGCACCACCGGTCCCAACTCCGAGGGCTGGGACTTCGACCTGCTGCAGCCCCGCATGAAGGAACTCAAGGTCGATCTCTACGACGAGCACTACTACCGCGACGAGCAGTGGTTCCTCACCCACGGCCTGCGCTACGACACCTACGACCGCAAGGGCCCGAAGGTCTTTGCCGGCGAATATGCCTGTCACGGCAAGGGGAAGAAGTGGAACCACTACGAGGCAGCCATCCTTGAGGCTGGTCACATGACGGGCTTCGAGCGCAATGCCGACATCGTCCACATGACCACCCCTGCCCCACTCTTCGCCCACGTTGACGGCTGGCAGTGGCGTCCTGACCAGATCTGGTACGACCAGACCGAAATGTTCCGTACCGTCAGCTACTACGTGCAGCAGATGTATGCCACCAACCGCGGCACCCACGTCCTGCCGCTGACGATGGACAAGAAGCCCGTAGCCAACCAGGAAGGCCAGAACGGACTCTTCGCCTCGGCAGCCTTCGACGGCACCACGGGCGAGGTCATCATCAAGGTGGTCAACACCTCACGTCATCTTCAGCCCGTCACCCTCAACCTTTCGGGCATGCAGGGCGACCGCATCGCGGAGACGCTGACCCTCTCTCACGACGGCATGGACGACGAGAACAGCATCAGCCGTCCGGAGTTCATCACGCCCCAGCAGGGCGAGACCGTCATCAAGGGCGACAAGAAGTTCTCCGTGCTCAACGACGAGCTGCCCCCCATGACGTTCCGCATCTACCGCTTCAAGAAATGAAGCAGCATAAGAAAAGCCCCTGCAAATCTGCAAGGGCTTTTTTCATTGGTTTAACGTTGGCCATCCGTCGTCCGTCCACCTAATGATGTGCTGCATCAGGATAGAGGCCCCATCGTGGGCGATGCTATAGCCGTGACAGATGAACACGTCCTCATCTCCAAAGGTATAGGCGGCACAATGGCCGGCTGCTTCGTATTCCTTTTTGTCGCCCTGCAAAAAGAGCGTGCCGCCGCCCTGCAACATATCCACGTCGTTACGGTCAAGATACGGACCGGACACCGACCTACTGCGCCCAACAGCAACGCGGTAGTTGCTTTTGCTGCCACGACAGCAGTAGTCCCATGACACAAAGAGGTAGTAATAGGCTCCGTGTTTCATGATAAAGGGAGCTTCGATGGCATTCGTTCCGGCATATTGGCTCGTAGGATTAGGTTCGGGAGCTTCCACCCCGGGAGCATAACGTCGGGCAATGGTACGAGGCTTCTCACCGGCTGCTATATGCATGGTCTGGTCGAGCCGTACCATCTGAATACCATCCCAGAACGAGCCCCATACCATATAAGGCGTGCCGTGCTCATCAATGATGAAGTTCGGGTCGATGGCGTTCCAGTCGTCGCGTCCCTCGCGCGAACAGACGATACATCCCTCATCCTTCCATGCCCCATTCAAGCTGTCGGCCGACAGCAGTCCGATAGCAGAGCCGTTGCGCCCGAATGTGGAGCAGCTGTAGGCCAGCCACCACTTGCCCTGATGCCTGGTGACATCGGGCGCCCATACATGACGCTCGAACCCGGGTACGGAGTCGTGAGTCCATGCGGGAATCTCGGTCATGACAGGTTCACGGTGTACTCTCCACATCGTGCGGTCGTGTGACGTCATGTGCTGTATGCCCATACCCGTGGCGTAGATATGATAGACCCCATTCTCGTATGCCATCACCGGATCATGGACAAAAGGAGACCTCTCCGTATCTCCAATAGGAGATGGCTGGGCAAAAAGAGTGGTGCCCATCATGATGAGCACCACACTACTGATTAGGATTCGCTTATTTCTCTGCATACTTATATCCCCAAATGGTGACACCCGTCTGGCTACAAAGAGCCGTGAAAGTGGGTGCCTTCTCGTCGGTGGGCTCAAGCGTCTGCGGAACCATCACGCCACGGTACTCACCCGAAGCAAGGGTGATGGTGACGTACGAGGTGCCCGAAACGACGGTCCATGTGCCTGTCTCTGCACCACTGATAGTGCCATCAGCATGCAGCTCCACCTCCACAGGTGCAGCAAAAGCCTTCACGGTGTGGTCGAGACCATAGGGGTGGACAAGTAGTTTGTACGTTCCCGGAATATCGCCGGTAGCCACTTTCTGTGCAGCAGCCACACCAGCACTCTTCACGCCCTCACCAGTATATTCGAACGGACAAGCCACGAGCCAGCCGTCCTGATTCTGGAACACCTGATGCACGCGCACCTCATGACCCTCACCCTGGTTCTGGAAGCGGGTATGATAGACCAGATAGGTGCGGCCGTCAGGAGCAGCAATGATGCTATTATGTCCCTGCGAACGCTCGCCGTAGTTTCCTACGGTCTGGTAGCCCCAGTTGTTGTAAGCCCCGAAGATGTTGACGCCACGGTTACCGTCATCTTCCGTTGGTCCGTAGTTCATGTACCGCTTGTCAAGAAGAGCTGTAGCGCCCTTGCTGTCAACATACGGTCCGTCAGGATTGAGCGAACGGAACACACGCATCTGATAGCCGCCTGCTGCCTCCAGTCCGCCATTGGTCACGAAGAGGAAGTAGTAGCCGCCGATGTACTCCACGTAGCTGGCCTCGCCCGATGCGTAGTAGCCGCCGGCAATTTTCTTGCCAAAGTACGGGTCGGATGACTCGCTGATACCGTAACTCACGTCATAGTCGCGCAGGCCTGTGGCCTCGTCAAGCTCGAGCATGAAGATGCCGCCGCTCCATGAGCCGTAGGTCATCCACAGACGCCCCTCCTCGTCATAGAACACGCAGGGGTCGATGGCGTTAGGCCAATGGTTTCCGTAGTTGTCAGAGGGAGCATACCGCTCGGGCAGCGCAGCCTGTTCACCCAGCACAATCTCCAGGTCAGTGTCTTTGTAGGAGTTGCCGCTGCGGAAACCGCTGATGACAACGGGCGACTGGTAGCGGTAGGGGCCTTCGATGTTGTCGGCCGTGAGCATGATGATGCTTGAGTACCAGCCGTCGCCATTGATGCTCAAGTACATGCACCATTTGCCCAGCTTGCTGTTGTAGATTACGTCGGGTGCCCACATATTGCCATCTACATTGTATCCTTCGCTGCCACGTGCAGACCATGCAAAGGCATTGAAGTTGAGGGCATACTCCTTACCACCCTTTGTCACCTTGGTCACCTCAGGTGTGGTAAAGGCATCGGCATTGGCAGCATTGTTGCTGGTAGCCGTAGCCCAAGGAGCAGTGAAGGCCGTCCATGACATCATGTTCGTGCACTTGGCGGCAGCACGGTGCGAGCCGAAGACATAGTACGTACCCGTCGATTGGTCCCACACGATGCTCGGGTCGTGAACGCTCACTCGCTTCAGCGCTGACGGTCCCTCGGTCTGTGGGTCATCTTCAACGGCTTCAGTTGCCAGCGTGGTAAACGAAATCTCGTCAGAGTAAGTTACGTCGTAGCTGGTCTGTGCGAAGCCACGTACGTAGTAAGTAGTGCTCTTCCTCAGTCCGCCAATGGTGAGTATGATGTCTTTTTTTGAAGCCACCACCTTGTTGTCGCTGACCGTCGGGTTCGGTGACGTAGAGTAGCAGACGCCACGATAGGTGATGTGTGAACCGGTTGCCGTCAGCGTGACAATGGCCGAGTTTCCGGAAACAGACGACACGGTGGGGGTAGTAACCGTCAAGGGATAATTCACCTCGTCAATGTCGTTGCTACAGGCTGTTGCCATCATTCCGATGGCAAACAGCGCTAATAGTTTTGATATAACTTTCATAATACGATTCATTTAAACATTATTCAAATACCAAGTGACTTCCGTCAACCGTGAAGTTGAAGTAGAAGTTATCTGGGTCAATAGTATTAATACCTGTATAACTCTGAGTATAGGTCTTACCATTGTTACCTGTCATCTCAACTGCGATATCGGCAGTGCCGTCGCCGTTATTGCTGATTTTGGCAGTACACTTGGCACCGTCCATGGCCGGACGCCATTCATCCCAGTTACGGCCATCCTCCATAGCAGGAGTACAAGCGGCATAGCCATCGCCCCAGCCAAAGTTGTCGGCACGTACCACAGCATACTCCTTGCTACCGTCAGCACTGCAAAGCACGATGACGAAGTTGTTCCAGTTAGCAACGCAAGAAGAGTAGTTGGTGAAGTTGACGGTACATACCTGATGACCGATGACCTGGATATTAGGAGAGTGGGCTCCCCAGAAACCTGTTGAGTTATCTGTTGCACCGACAGTATTATCGAATGCCAAGTGGCAACCGTCAACGGTGAAACGGAAATAGAGGTTATCAGCATCGATGCCCTTCATACCCTTATACTCCTGAGTATAGGTATTGCCATCGTTGCCCACCATCACGGCCTTCACATCAAGCGTTCCGTCACCATTATTAGTAACATAGGTTGTTACCTTTGCACCATCCATAGCCGGACGCCATACATCCCAGTTACGACCTTCCTCCATGATAGGCGTGCACGATGCGTAGCAGTCGCCCCAGCCAAAGTTGTCGGCACGTACTACAGCATACTCAGTGTTGTCTGCCTTGCAGAGTACGATGCAGAAGTTGTTCCAGTTGTTTGCACAAGAACTGTAGTTAGTGAAGGTGGTCACCTTTGTCTCCTTAGGTGCAATCTTGACGTTGTCAGTGTGAGCACCCCAGAATGCTGTTGAGTTATCCTCAGCACCCAGGAGAAGCGGATTAGGTACAACAACCGTCTGGGTGAATGCAGAGAGTTCCTTAACCACCTTGAAGGTCTTGGCAGCCATAACGGTCTTGTCGGCATTCTGTCCCTTGAAGGTCTTATTATAGAGAACAACAAGTGTGTATTGTCCTACCTCGCCATAATCAGGAATCGTCTGGAACTGCAGTTCCTCAGCGGTGACAGTCTTCACCACACCTTCCTCGAAGGTTACTGTAGCAGAAACATTAGCCATAGCCTCATCAAGAGGAGTTCCTAACAGCACCTCACTGGGAACGCCCATCAGCTCCATAGACACAGGCTGCTTGTCATCTGCCGAAGTGCATCCGCCGATAGGCTCGATGTTGGTAGAAAGGAAGCTTACCAACGACTGCTCTACACCAATACGGAAAGCAAGTGGCACATCAGCACCCGTCGAGGGGAATGCCGTGGTCTGTGTGTAAGTCTTCGTCAGCGTGCCATTGGTCATCTTGATGTAGAGACCGCCTTCCGCACGGTCAACGGTAAGTGTAATTTTACCATTCATCTTCTGCACAGAGGCATCCACATCCTGGTTGTCACCTTCCGTTGGAGAAGTGTTGGTGAAGTTACCGCCAACGAGGTCTCTGTTAATCTCGGTCAGGTTAGGATTCACCACCGACTCCGTGTTCCACTCCGAGTTCTTGTTGGGGTCGTTGTCGTAACGAATCACGCCATACTCAGCACCTGCTCCCCCAGTTGCGGCATCGACAGCATTAATCACCAGATAGAAGTTCTTATAATACTTGTTGTCAGGGTTCACCGTCAGGTTAAACTGAGCCTGCCACTTCTCTCCGGCAGGTACGATGTAGGTCTTACCGAGTGTAAAGAATGCTGCAGTCAGTTCAGCATTACCGATGTCATAAACATCTTCCATCTGTCCAACCAGTTCCTCTTCGGGCTCTGGTTCCTCGCTTCCTCCCATTTCTGAAAGCCATGCGGGGACGTCAATATTATAAAGGTCACCACCTTCACAACCCGTGAGTGTCATGATGCCCAGGGCTGCAAACAAGAAGGCCGATGCTAATTTATTGGGATATTTCATAATGATATAATCTGTTAAAAAGTTATATTTACTTGCTCAAATCTACAACAGGGTGTATAGTCCATCCCTTCTTCTGGAAATAGGAAGAGTTGTCAAGAGTCTCGTTGGCAGAGTTACCCACCAGATTGGGGTTGTCGTTCAGCGTAGTCTGCCAAATGGGGAAGTACTCGTGACCATTCAGGAACGTAGCGAATGAACACTCAACGCCGTCCTCGCCATAAGCGACAGCATTCTTGACGGTAGTCTTGTCGGTAGAGAGCTTATAGGCTGAGTGCTGCTTCATCTGCTCCATACGCTCGCTGTTATAGAAGAATCCCCAGCGCTGCAGGTCCAGTCCACGGCCAAACTCACAGCCGAACTCCTTCGGGCGCTCCACGTTGGCAATCTGCTCGAAGAGCTCGTCCTTTGAGCTGAAGTCAGCCAGACTCAGGTCTTTCAGCTGTGCGCGGCTACGTACCTCGTTAATCCAGTCGATAGCCTGCTGTGTGGGTCCGTAGATTTCATTCTCGCACTCGGCGGCACGCAGCAGCACGTCAGAATAGCGCATCAGTCGGAGGTTGATACCGCACTTCAAACCAACCACCACGGTGCTGTAGAGTCCTGTACGCATGTTGGTCCACTTGGCAATGGGCAGGCCACCGTTGTTGTTGTTGGTGACAACAGGAGCAGCGTCTGTCATAGGAGTGGTGTAGCACACGTTGCCCAGCACGCCGAGCTTGTCCTTCTTGCTGTCCCAGTCAGACTCGTAGGTACCGATGGTCCAGTAGAGGCGCGGGTCAAGGTCGCCGTCTTTTGTCGTCTCGCTCTTGAAGAGCCAGTAGAGCCAGGGAGCAGCAGAAAGGTCAGCCCATCCGCCGAAGTCGCCGGGGCCGAAGTTACTCTCTACGGCATGTCCCTGCGAGGCGTTCTTACTGATGTTGACAGGGGTCCACTCATCGTCGGGGCCCTGCGAGCCATAGTCCAGGAACTGCACCTCGAAGAGGCTTTCAGCATTGTTCTCGAAGGCAGCACCCTCACGGAAGTTGTCACCGTAGTTAGCCATGAGCTTATATTCACCGAAATCCTTATTGATAATTCTCTTCAGCACGGCAAGCGCATCCTCATACTTATGGCGCTGCATCAGCGCACGGGCATAATAACCGGCAGCAGCACCACTGGTGGCACGTCCCTTGGCCCACTCGCCACCTGCTGTCTTGGCGGGCAGCAGCGTCATAGCCTCGGCAAAGTCCTTCTCTACCTGATCCATCACACGGTCGTACTGGTCGAAGGGAGAGGAGTCGCCCTCGGCACGGTTAGAAGCATAGAGACCGTCGAGCGACGAATACTGGTTGTAGTCAAGAATCAGCGCCGGGTTCTGGTAGTAGCCAGCCAGGTTGTAGTAAGCAAGGCCACGCACGAAGAGAGCCTGTCCCTTGATGCGCTTCATGGTTTCAGAAAGCACAGCGTCGTCCTCGCCACACTTGGTAATGACGAAGTTACAGATATTGATGGCGTAATACCAGTCGCGCCAAGACCAGAGGGCATAAATCTCGTCGGTTGTGGAAGGGCTCAGCTTGTCAGCCAGATAGTAGCCCCATCCCTGTGCGGAGTTCCACACCTCGTCGCCACGAACAACGTCGAGCGTATATCCTACACGTGCATAAGTTCCCTCCATACGGATGTGGTGATAGCATGCAATCACTGCCTCCTCCAAATCATCAACAGTATTGCCGAAAGTACCCGTTGTCGGCTGGTTGGGGTTTGTCAGCTCCAACTTATCGCTACAGGAGGTCAGCGTGCCGATGCCCAACATCAGGGCAAGTGAAATTTTATATAGTTTCATAATGATTACCTTTTTTATATATTAGAATGAGAAAAGAAGACCAGCCATGAAGCTGCGCGCACTTGGATAAGAGCACCAGTTGAAACCAGGAGTAAACGTTCCACCAGCATAATCGACGTTGTAGCCCTTATACTTGGTGAAAGTGTGGAGGTTCTGTGCAGAAACGTATGCACGTACGCCAGAGACGACGCCCTTGAACCACTTGTCGGGGAAGTTATAGCCTAACTCGATGTTGGCAATCTTCCAGTAGGCGGCATTCTGAATCTTACGGTCGCTGAAGTAGTCGTTCCATCCCTCACCGTTGGCAGAGATATATGTTCTGGGAATGCTGGAGATGTAGGTCAGTCCGTCAGCAGAATAGCGGTTGGCATCGAGCATGGAGACGTCCTTGTTGGAGTAGCCGTAGCAAGAGGTCAGACCGTTGTAGATACCATCAGAAACATGGTATTTCAGCGCACCGAAGGTGGAGATGCTGAGGTCGAAGCCTGCGTACTCCACGCGTCCGCTCAGACCGAAGTTCACCTTCGGCAGACCGCTGCCGAGAACGACACGGTCGTCAGCATTGATGACACCATCCTCGTTGACATCCTTATAGAGGCAGTCGCCGATGACGGCACCGGGCTGTGTGGCGTGGTCGTCGAGGTCGGCCTGTGTGCGGGCGATGCCCTCATAGACCCAACCATAGAACTGACCAACCTCCTGGCCTACGAAGGTAGCATAGTCGCCGGTAATGTATGACTCCGTACCGAAGCCGAGCGACTTCACCCTGTTCCTCAGGGTGCTCAGGTTGGCACTTATCTCATATTTCAGCGCGTGGTCACGGTTACGGTAGGTTGCCGAGAACTCGAAACCGCTGTTCTGCATAGAGGCAGCGTTCATCGTCACGCTGGTGTTAGCCACACCAGCATTGGCAGGAACGGGCACGCCATACAGCAGCTCGGTTGATTTATTCAGATACCACTCGGCGG
The DNA here is from genome assembly GCA_902768105.1 of uncultured Prevotellaceae bacterium. Taxonomy (GTDB): domain Bacteria; phylum Bacteroidota; class Bacteroidia; order Bacteroidales; family Bacteroidaceae; genus Prevotella. The sequence goes on along the minus strand of CACXJZ010000015.1, from coordinate 16,158 downwards.
TGAACTCGATGCGGTTGTTCAGGAATGCCAAGTCGATACCTACGTTGGTTGTCTTCTTCTTCTCCCAGGCAATATTGCCGTTTACGAAGTTTTCAATAGAAGAACCCGTAACCGCGTTGTTGCCGAAGCTATAGGTCATGTAGCCACGGCGCATGGTTGCCTGGTAGGCATACTCGCCGATGTTCTCGTTACCGAGTTCACCGTAGCTGGCACGAATCTTAAAGAGGTTGACGATGTTGCGGTTGATGGGGAAGAAACTCTCCTTATCGAAACGCCAACCTACAGAGACTGACGGGAAGGTGCCCCAGCGAATATCCTTGGTCAGACGGGAGCTGCCGTCACGACGCAGGATGAACGAGAGCAGATACTTGCCGTCGTAGTCGTAGTTCAGACGTCCGATGAACGAGGTCAGGGCGTGCTTGTACTCGAACGAGCTGGCATCGCGTGTCTCAGCGTTCTGCAGCTGCAGGAAGTAAGGCTCCGGCAGGTTAATGCCCCAACCATGCAACTCGTCAGTATTCTCCTCCTCGTAGGTGATACCACCCAGCAGGTTGATGTGGTGCAGTCCGAAATTGCCATCCCACGTCAAGGTGTTCTCCACCAGGAAGTCAGAGTAAGTACGCCTGTCCTTGTTCAGGCGCTCGTTACTCTTGTCCAGATATACGCGGCGGCTCTGAATCCATGCCGAAATCCAAGTCTTGTCCTGTGCGTGTGTCTTACTGTAAGAGAGGTTCAGCTTGTAGTTCAGGCTGTGGTTATTAGAGTCAAGACCTATCATCTTCAAGATGTCAACATCAGCAGAACCCGAGGCCACTACGCGGTCAACCAGCGTGTTACGGGTCAGCAGATTGTTAACCAGCAAGGGGTTGGAAGCTGAGATGTCACCATGCAGGTCGTCATAATAGACACCATAGCCGTATGCGTCGTAAGAGAAGTTCTTTGCGGAACCTACCACATCGTCCAAATACCATGTACGCTCATCGTACGCCTTGATGGTCGGCTGCATCAGCAGCGTGCCACGCAGCACGTTGGTGACGTCACCATACAGACCCTGCACATACTCGTTGGCATTCGACAGACCCATACCGTCCTGGCTGGAGTGAGAATAGACGAGACTGGTGCGGAACTTGATGAACTTGGTTTCCATCGTGTTGTTCACACGGGCGGTGAAACGCTGGTAGTTAGGACCTGCGCCCTCCAGCGTACCCTTCTGGTTGAAGTAGTCAAGTCCAATGTTATAGGTATTGTGGGCACCGCCACCACTGAGGTTCACGTTGTGGTTCTGACGGATGCCGGTCTTGAAGACCTCCTTGAACCAGTCGGTATTCGTGTCGTCAACAAACTGATACTTACCGGTCTCTGCATTCCTCACATAGCCACCGGGAATGGGGATGCCAGAGTTCAGACAGGCAGTAGCCAGATAGTCGCTGTACTGGTTGGCGTCCATGAGGTCATATGTGCTGCTGGGAATCTTGTCGATACCGAAGTAGCCCTTGTAGTCAACCCTCAGGGGCTGGTCCTTCTTACCGTTATTGGTGGTGATGATGACCACGCCGTTAGCAGCACGAGAACCGTAGATGGCACCTGCCGAGGCGTCCTTCAGCACCTGAATGGTCTCAATGTCGTTCGGGGAGAAGTCACGAATGGTCGTACCCATGGGCACACCGTCGATGACGTACAAGGGAGCAGTGCTTCCGAAAGAACCGATACCGCGGATGCGCACCGAGGGGTCGGCACCCGGCTGACCGTCAGTGGTAATCTGCACACCGGCCACCTTACCTTCAAGCATGGAGGAGATGTTGGAGTGAGACACACGCTTAAGCTCGTCGGCATTCACGATAGACACCGAACCGGTCAGGTCGGCCTTCTTCTGCGTACCGTAACCTACAACGACTACCTGTTCCAGCGAGTGGTCGTCAGACTCTAACTGAATCTGGCCAAGGTCAACGCGACCGCGCACGGCAATCTCACGATCCTTGAAGCCGATGTAGCTTACAACAAGTGTGGCATTCGACGAAACACTCAACTCGAAGTTTCCGTCAATGTCGGTCACCGTGGCCGTCTGAGTGTTCTTTACCCTGACTGTTGCACCAATGAGCGGTTCGCCCTCCTGGTCCACAACCACGCCACTGACCTTGATTGTCTTAGGCTGTTGTGCCACTGATGCCATCACGGGGGTCGTACTTAGCGCAAGACCTCCCATGATACTCACAAAGAGCATCACTGAGAATAATAATTGTTTTCTCATTGTTAATTGTTTTTAAGTTATTAAATAATATAATTAATAGATTGGTGCAAAGGTAATGATGTTTTTCATGTGTCAGGTGGACAAAATGACCTATTAGGTGGACAAATTGTTTTTGTCCACATAGGAGCTCGGACTCACGCTGTACATCTTTGTAAAACAGCGAGTAAAATACTTCGGATCGTTGAATCCCACCTTGTATGCTATCTCGGCAATATTACGGTTTCCCTTGTTGTTTGTCAGCATTTCCTTGGCAATGTTCAGCCTATAACCGCGAATAAACTGTCCGGCACTTTGCCCGGTCTCCGCATTCAGACGTCGGCTGACAACACTACGGCTCATGCCAAGGGCATCACAAAACTCGGTCACGCCAAACTCCGAGTCAGTATAATGCTGTTCCATGACTTCCATGACGCGTTCCATGAATGGCTTCTGCTGCAGGAGCATCTCCTGCTCGTCGGCCTGCACGTTCTTTTTCAGGCTCGCACTGTAGCGTTCCTGATTGTCCAGGATGTTCTTTATCCTGGATTGCAGACGGGCAGGATTGTCACTGTCCTCCAAGACTTTACGGATGGGTGTCAGGAGCTTCTCTGCCTCACGCCGCCTCAATACCTCCACCCTGCGCTTATAGGCAAGTACGGCCAGCGACAATGCCAGTATGGCGAGAATGAGCATAAACCACCAGCTCTTCCAGAAATACGGAGTCACCTCTATGTCAATGCTGACGTCATAGCTGACGTCGGAACCTGCAATCTCATAAACCACCTCAAAGGTATATGTGCCAGGCTTCAGACTGGTATAGCGCACAGCGTTCTCGCCAGACTTCAGCACTACCCAGTCGTCCTCAAAACCTCGCATCCGATATTTGTAGCGCCCTTGCACATCGTTTTCGTAGGTCAGCGCAGAGAAGCTGATGGCAAACGATTTGTTCGACTCGTGAAGCCTGACGAGCCGGGCTTGCGATATGTCGGTGTCCAGGATGCTGTTGTCGATGGCCGTCACCTCCTGATTATCCACCAGCAGGCGGGTGAACGTCAGGTGTACGGGATGTTCTGCGTCGGTATTCTCACCGCGAATCTCCGTCAGTCCGGCAACGCTTCCCAGGTAGATGGTCCCTTCCGGGCTCCTTACGGCAGAGTTCCAGTAGAACTGCTGGCACAGCAGGCCCTCGCGCTCACCATAGTTAATAAAGGTACGCATGGCAGGGTCATAGACCGAAAGACCGTTGGCGGTGGTAATCCACAGGCGTCCTTGCACGTCCTCCACAATACCTTTGACCGAGTTGTTGGCTAGTCCGTCATCCGTGGTCAGCACCTCGAACGCTTCCTTCTCTCCTTCCCTCTTTTCTCCTTCTCTCTCCACTCTCCTTCTATACAACCCATACCCATTGCTGCCCAGCCATAGCGTGCCGTCCTTGGTTTCGCAGAAACAGGTAATCTTATCCACCACAGGCGACTCGGGGTCGTTAAGCTTGTTGCGTAGGTGGCGACATTGAAACTTGTCGCCGCCGTTCAGGTCAATCACACATACACCCGCCAGACAACCCATCCACAACAGTCCGTCCCTGTCAATATGAGCACCTATGCAGCCGCGAATGTTGCGGTTGCCCTCGAAGGGGTCGCTCAGCTGTCCGGTCTTCAGGTCGTAGAGGAAAACTCCGTCGTTCGAGCCTATCCACAGGGCATCGTGACGCTCGTCGTAGGCCAGAGCTCCTATGTAGCGTGTCAGCTCCACCATGTCGTCAGGCATCGCCACACGTTCAATCCTTCCTCCTTCTCTCCTACATATTCCCCCACCCCACGTGCCTATCCACAGCTGACCGTGACTGTCGGCCTCAAGTACCGATACCGAGTTGTGAGCCAGCGCAGAATTGTGCGTGGTCCAGTGTTCGAAGTCGCCATTGGCCGTCCTCCGGTTCAGGCCGCCCTCCACGGTGCCCACCCACAGCGTGCCGTCACCATCCACATACATGGCGTTGACGGGGTGGGGTGAAAGCGACGAGGTGCGCCCGGGCTCGTTGACGTAGTTGCGCAGCAGCAGGGGCTTAGGCGAGAGGCGTATGATGCCTGCCGTCTCGGTACCTATCCACAGCTGGTGGCCATATACCTGCAGGCTGTGAATAAAGTCGCTGGGCATGGGCTGACCGGCTGTCGAGGAATTCCAGCAGAGAAAACCGTCTGTCTGTTCGTCGAGCACGCAGAGTCCGCGCAGGGTGCCCACCAGCAGGCGTCCGTCGGAGGCCGTGGCCAGCGCTGTGGCAAAGTCGTGGGGCAGTGAATGCTCATCGGCCGTGGGGTGATAGCCTCGCAGCTGGTGCGTGTAGGCATTATAGACGTAGAGTCCCTGGTTAGTCGATATCCACACGCAGTCATCGCGTTTCAGCATGTCGGTCACATAGAGCCCCTTCAGCTGCGACATGGCAGCTCCCAGCTCGCGACGCTCCAGGCGTCCGTTGGTTTCAACCAGTCGGAAAAGACCGTTCTCAATGTTTATCCAGACCGTGCCGTTCTGGTCAATGTCGCTGATGCTGACGTCTGGCGTGTTGCCACGGTAGCGTATGCTACTGATGTGGGCCACGCTGCCGTCCTCACGGAAGGTGTAGCGGAAGATGCTGTCGCGTGCCACGTGCCATAGAGCACCCTTCGAGTCACAATACACCCTGACGACCTCTTTGCTCAGAAGTCGGCTGATGTCGCCCTCGCCGTAGGCTGGCACCGTGCGGTTCATGGTGGTCATATCCACCACCATCACACCCTCGTCGTAGGCTATCCATAGTCGCTGGTAGCGGTCTTCGGCAAACCCCTTGCACGAATTGCTGATGCTGGCCCCATGAGGTAGTTGTTGCGGTCGCATGTACATATAGCCGTCGTAGCGCACAGCTCCACCGCCATAACAGCTGATCCAGACGAAGCCCTTGCTATCCACGAAGATGTCGTTGACATTGTTGCTGGGCAGTCCCGTCGTCAGGTTAAGGTTCGTCATGATGTAGCGCTCAAGCAGTCCTCCGTCTGCCTGAGTCTCTACGGCGGTCAGCGTCGTGAGCACCGCGATTATCCATCTCATCATGACTGTCTTCATGCTTATTCCGAAGTTAGCATCTGGAATTTTGCGTTCATGTCGATAATATTTTAAATATTTGCAAAGGTAAAGATTAATTCTGAAGCCACAAAATAATCCGACAAAAAAATCAAAAAGCCTCCCCTAAACAGGGGAGGTTTCTTTGCAGAGCAAAGCGGCATAGCCGAGCGGGAGAGGCTAGAGCCTCCCCTCGGGAAGGTCTGGTGGGGCTTTCCCTATTTTGGGGAGGTGGGAGGGGCCTGCCCTTAGGGCTCCGGCTCAGGAGCCGGGTTCGTGATACCCGTCTTCTTGTACTGCGGGCCGTACTTCTTCTGCGGGTTCTTGTAACCCACGATCTCGACGACGTCGCCCCAGTACATCGAGCACTTCTCCTTGAACGCACGCGAGGTGATGTTGTCCAGGTCGGTGCCGTCGGGGATGAAGCGTACGTGCACGCCTGCCACGAAGTCCTCGGGACTTGCGCCCTGTGCGTCACTCAGCTGTGCCACGCCTTCCTTGGTGCTCTCGATGTAGGGCGAGAACGTGCCCAGTCCGTCAATCTTCACGGGGATGCCCTGTGCGCACAGCTCGGGGATGCACTCGGAGAGCTGGGTCAGCACGCCCTGCACCACGTCGCGGGTGTAGATGCTTCCGTGGTCGCTAATGTGCTTTGCCAGTCCGCGCAGGCTCAGCGTGTGGTTCTTGTCAAGGTACGGGTAGTAGTGTCCGTACTGGTCGCTCTTCTGGTTAGTGTTCTGGCGGAGGTTCACCCTTACCGCAATCTTGTCTTTTGCCATAGTCGTAATTTGTTTAAAAGGTTATTGGTGATTGTTTATTGTTTATTGCGGGCGTTCGAAGGTGGCAGGTTTGTGTGAGATTGCCGGCAAGTTTCTCCTTGATACCTGGCACCAATCTTCGTCCTTCACTCGTACTCGCAACTTCCTGATTGTACTCGCAACTTCCTGATTGCGAGTACAAAGGTACGAAAAAGTGACTGCGGTTCACGAATGATTTGCCAGAAATTTTTGTCATTTTTGTCATTTGTCCCAAATGTGGTCATTTTGGTCATTTTGGTCATTTGTCAAAATTGAAAACGGAAAGTCAAAATCCACCACTATTAAATAAATATATATATTTATTTAATAGTGAGCAAAAATCGCGTTTCCGAAATCGAAAATGACCATTTTGACCTTGACCACTTTGACCAGCCAAAGTGACATGGACCTGCTGCCTGTCATGCTGCGAGCACCGCGCAGGGCGTCAGGGCCACTACAATGGGCCACAGCGGTCGTCGGCGGCTGGCGAGGTTGAAAATGCGTGATTTGAAGTCAAACGAGGCATGAAGGGACGAATTTGGGGTGGTGGCGACTCTCAGCTAATGCAAAAAAGTCTCAGCTAATACAAAAACTTCGCTTGCGGCGATTTTGGCCTATTAGGTTTCAGGATTTATAAGTACCTTTGCAGCTCGGCATTCCGCCGCTCTTTACTAACAATGATAATGATAACAAATAAATAAAACTCTATTAACAAAAACGAAAGTAATGAAAAGAAAAGATTATCAGAAACCGACGATGCAAGTCGTCAAGTTACAACAACAGGCCCACCTGCTGGCTGGCAGTGAACAAGGCAAGAGCGCTGAGGTAACAGCCACAATGGAAACCGAGTGGACGGAGGAGAATATCTGATGCTCCCGCAGCGGACTGAGTATTAACAACAAAAAGCTTGCAGCAGCGAGGACGATTTAGTCAACAACACCGCGAACACTGAGAACACGATAAATAAAGGCTACGCTCTGCCCGTCACCGTGAACGTGACCCGTGGGGGCGACGCTACTACCCGCGCTACGTATAACGAATCTACCAAAAAGCTAGAATTCAGCGACGGCGACAAGCTGTTTGTGTATGGTTCGGCTACCGCAGCTGGTTCTTTTGCCGGCACGCTGACATGGCAGTCTGGCGGAAAATTCAGCGGCACGATTTATACCGAGAGTCCGTATGAGGACACTGCCGATGCGCTTTTCACGGCTGCGAATGAGGTCACCGCCACCCTGCTTCCTAATGGCTATGATGCTAATGGCAGTAATAGCTTTTTATCTATTGACAACAAAAATACTACAGAAGCTTATGACGATAGACTAACAGTTGCTTATTCGAAGGCTTTTGTTGCCTCAGAGACTGCAAAGGCAACAGGCGTAGAGCAATTAAGCCTTGAGCGAACATCTACTTACAGCAGTGGCTTTGCCCTGGCTCCCCTGAATGCCATTCTCAAACGTGTCATTACAGCTATCTGGATTTGATAATACTGTAACAGGAAGCGTGACTCCCAATGCTTCGGGCGTTGCCACATTTGCCATCGGCGTAAGTGGTGGTTCAAAAATAAAAGATATGGATAACAACCTGACCGTGGGTAGTAGCAATTTAACCCTTCCCGGCGGCACAGCGCTCGCAGCCGGCAAGATTTATAACATCAGCAGGAGCGCGGCGAGTGTTCCCACGGGTGCACTTAGCGGCGAGTTCAGCGTGAGCGGCACAAAGAAGGTGTATTTCTCGAAGGGCAACCTACAGGCAACTACTGCAAATCTCGGCTCGACATGGACATGGGCTTTTGCTGCCAACCAGTGGGACTACATCGGTGGTAGGTCTAATGGAGGAAGTGAACCACAAACTGGTAACAACTTCATCAACGGCAATGGAACAGTATCAGCCAACGGCACCGTTGACCTCTTCGGCTGGAGCACATCTGCCACCACATACGGTATGAATAATTCCACGAGCCCCCTAGATTATTCCGGCGACTTCGTGGATTGGGGCGCAACGATAGGCACAGGCTGGCGTACGCTGACCTCAGACGAGTGGACGTATGTGTTCAGTACCCGCACCACTGGCGGCACCGTGTTCGGCACCGCGCCGGCCCGCTACGCCCACGCCACCATCAACACCGACGGAACCGGCGTGAACGGTATGATATTGTTCCCCGATGGTGTTGACATCGCATCTACCGAGGTGACCACTGCCGGCACCGTCAACGGCAACAGCGCTTGGGCTACCAAGTGCACCACTGCCCAGTGGTCTGCCCTTGCTGCTAAAGGCTGTGTTTTCCTGCCCGCAGCGGGCTTCCGGTATAATGGTGGGACGTCGGTCGACCTTGCCGGCTCCTACGGCCCCTACTGGTCGTCGTCGCCCAATGACTTGGGCGCCACCGAAGTGGGCTTCACTTCGGGCAATCTGTATCTCGCGTACTACGACACTCGCAACCACGGGAACTCGGTGCGCCTCGTTCGCGATGTTGAGTAGAATTGATACCCCCACACCCCGCACTGCGGCGACTGGTCGGCGGGGCTAAGGGGCGGAAGTATTAAATTAGGGTCACACGGGGACTGTCCCCCTGTGAGGTTTGATAATAAATTCAAGGGCCTGCTTCGCACCACGCGGAGCAGGCCCTTCTTCGTCTATCACTGGGATGGCGGGTGAATTTTTTTCTGCTTTATATTTTGTGGTTTCAGGAATTTCCATTATCTTTGCACACGAAGTGTGCGAAACTGCTCACGCTTGGCCATTGATGCAAGCATCATGGCGCTCGCTTAACCGCAGCTTTGTCGGCCGAAATAGAGAAAGATTAATCATAAACATAATTATTAACCCATTAAAAAAACGTAAAATGAAGAAATCATTTTTTTCTTTTGCCATTGTTGCTGTAGCAGCATTCATGATGGCATCGTGTGGAAACAAGAGTGCACAGAACACAGAAAATCAGGACTCTACGGCAGTAGCTGAGGCTGAACCCGCAGCTGCAGCCGACCCCAACCTGTATGACATGGAGTTCTTTACCTACAAAATGACGGAGACGTTCAAGGAGAGCAGCAAGCCTGAGTTTGGCAAGGTCTATATCAAGACTGCTCACCAGCCCAACATCAACGTCAGCATCGCTGGCAGCCTGAAGGGTGACATTGCTTCTTGGTCGAAGGAGCAGGAGAACGACAAGATGACTGCCGACAAGGAGGTAACGGGCAACGGTAAGACCTACACCACCTTTTACAAGGAGGGTGCCAGCGGCTACGTGCTGCGCGCCGCTACGGTTATCGGTATCGAGGGTGCCAAGGAAGGCGAGGCTGGCTGGATCAGCATCCAGGTACAGGGTCCGCTGAAGGACGACAACCACAAGGACGTTGCCTTTGAGCGTCTGCAGGAGGTTATCGACAACATCACACCGAAGACCAATAAGTAAATCTGTAAATATTAAAACTTTTCAGCGCCCGTGGTTCTTGTGGACTGCGGGCGTTTTTACACAAAGGGGACGGTTGACTTTCCCCTTCGGGCCGTCGATCTTCACGTCGGCCAGCACCTTCAATGTCCCGTTCCATAGGGAACAAAGATATTAGATTCTATCAGATAACGAACCGTATATTTCGTATTACCAAATATAAAACCTGCAGATATTAATACGCCCAAGGAATGAAATACAAGTATTATTAAAGCACGTTCGTATTCTCCTTCTCTTAACGAACATACAATATTCCATATCTGGATGACACTACAAACTAATATATATAGAATGCATAACCACACGAAAATGGCTGGAGCTCCTGTGAAAAAAAATGCGAATATAGCCATCGCTATAGAATACATGGAAAGAGTTATCAGCCAATGATGCTCATAACAGAAATCTAAGAACTTTTTCAGCTTAGTCATTTCTTTTTGTATGATTTATGAATTACTTATTTGTCATCATAATGCCCATAGGCGGAAAGAACATCCACATGAACTACTGTATCAATAATCTCGTAAATCAATCGGTGCTTCTTGGTAATACGACGACTCCACAATGTACCTCCGCCACCCTTAAGTGGTTCAGGTTTGCCTGTTCCTGTTTGTGGATGGTCGTAAAGTTCTGCAATGAGTGCAAGAGCCTTCTGGTAGGCTTTTGGTTCACTCTTACTCAGTATTTTAAGGTCATGCTGAGCCTGTTCCTTTATCTCAACATTATAGCGACTCATAAGCTCTTGATGTATTGGTCAAGTTCCTCTATGTTGGCAAATTGCTTACCTGGCTGTTTCCTTGCACGTTCTATCTTGGCGAAGAAATCTTCCTTCGTCATCAAGGTGGGGTCATCCTTCTCTGCTACGAGTTTGCGTAGATATTTCGCGGCTCGTTTCAGCAGATTCTCATCCTCAGCAATAATGCTCATATTGCGAAGAATCTCTGCATTCATCTGTATTGCTGTCATAACTTCTTTCTTTTGATTCTGCGTGCAAAGATAGGATAAATAAATGAATAAAACAAATTTTGGAACAATGAATACAAAATAGTTTTTTATATTCGCCTATTTTACCTGCGGATTGACACCAAATAATATATGATACCTCCAAATATTTTGCAGAAAAAAACGCAAAACTCATCTGTTTACCAACAAAATGCAAATAATATATTTTTTTTAAAAAGTCGGTCAATATGTGCTGGAATTTTCGTACCTTTGCATGGAATTAGAAAAGATTTATGGACGAAGATAAAGATTTTCTGGCCTAATAACCCCATGAACCCCACAAAGAAATAAGCAATGACACAAAGTAATACTATTCGACAGTGCTTGTGGCTGATAACGACCATCAGGCAGAATGGTCGAATCACGCTGAAGAAACTACAAGAGAAATGGACCGCCGACAAGATGGGCGACGTGCTCTTTCGCTCGTCGTTCAACCGTTATCGTGACAAGATTTTCGAGTTGTTCGGCCTGGTGATGGATTGCGACGAGAAGTACCAGTATTATTTTGCGAACCCGAACGAACTGACCGACCACACGATAGAGAGCTGGCTGTTATCGACGATGACGGTGAACGTGGCTCTGGCCGACAGCCAGACGGTGAAGGATCGCATCGTGCTGGAGAACGTGCCCGAGGGCGAGCAGTACCTGCCGATAATCATCAAGGCCATCAGACTGAACCGCCGCCTGCATATGCGCTACCAGCGCTTTGGCTGCGAGGTGAGCGAGAAGTCGGTGGAGCCCTACGTGCTGAAGCTGTGGGGCCGTCGCTGGTATCTGCTGGTGTTCACGGGCCACCACATGGCCACTTACTCACTGGACCGTATGCTGTCGGTGGAGATGACCGACGAGACGTTTGTGATGCCTGCCGACTTCTCGCCCGAGCGGTTCTTCGGCGAGTACTACGGCGTGCTGACCGACGAGACGACGCCACTGGAGCATGTGGTGTTGCGTGCCTACGGTAAGACGGCCAACTACCTGCGCACGCTGCCACTGCACCAGTCGCAGCAGGAGATAGCCACCACCGAGGACTATGCCGACTTCTCGTTCGACATCAGGCCCACGCCCGACTTCATCGGCGAACTGCTGAAGTACGACCAGGGCGTGGAAGTGCTGAATCCACCTGAACTTCGGCTTAAAATATGTAAAATTATAGAAGAAATTCTTAATAGATATTAATTTTTGAGAGGGTGTCCCCGATTTTTGGGACACCCTTTGTTGTATCTTCGCACTCGATAACTGAAACATAAATGTTTAATTTAAAAAAATGAGTGCTATGACAAATTTAGTATCTATCGCCCTTTTTTCGGTAGGATTCCTGGGCATATGTGCGTTTGCACAAGCCGTCGTTGACTATGTATGCAGACTCTTTAATCTGAAGGAGGAGCTTGCGGAATGAACTATGAGGAGATGAAGGACTGGTGCGCCGATGCCAGGAGGAGTGTTGAACGCGAGAAGGACCGTCTGCAGGAGCAGCAGCTGGCCATGGGTAACCATCTGCGGGTGCTGGAGGCTGCTGGCGAGCTGTTGGCTGAGATTGACCGTCAGAAGGATGAACTTGAGCAGAAACAGTCGGAGATTGATATGCTGAACGAACAGCTGGAGCGGAAGGAGCAGGAGATAACCAGCATGTGTCAGCAGCACCAGTCGGAGACTGACGACCTGCGACGACAGCTGCTGGAGGCCAGGAATGAGCATCTGGAGTCAGAGCGGCAGCACTTGGAGGCTGAAGTCCATGCGAAGCCGTTGGAGATTCACAACCATTTCGAGTCGGGCAGTAGCTCGCAGGTGTTCAACGACAAGGTGAACGGTAAGTTTTCCAGAAAAGTGAAAGACGAAAACAAGAAAAAGAAGAGATGGAAAAAGATGATCAGAAAAATGTTGTAAACCACTTTGCGGCAGGCTCGAACTGCCAGGTGTTCAACGGCAACATTACGGGCTGTGTGTTTGCCATGTCAGGGTCGACGGTCACCCAACAGGCGGCGGCACCCGCAGTTGTGCAGAACGACGAGCAGCCTGACGTATTGACGCTGGTGGCGTGTGTCGAAAGTGTGCGCGAATACTTTTGGAGTGGCAGTGCCCTGACGGTCATCTTCTGTACGTGTCGCGACTGCTATGGCTATGCTGACAACATGAGCCAGTTTGAGCGCGACTTCCATTGTCAGGAGGGGCTGTTGTCGAGCACGTTCAGGAACAATCCCTATATGCGTCTGCATGTCGACAAGTGGGCGCAGAACGGAGCCAAGCAGCGTGTGCTGAAACTTGTGGAAGCGTATAAGAATGCCGTAGAGGAGCGCTTGAAAGCATAAAACCTACTGATAAACCTGCAGAACCTACAGAAAAACCTACAGAGGTGCATGACGTTGTTTCATGCGCCTCTTTTTTTTGTCTAATTTCGCATCGTCAACGAACGATTGACGGTGCTCATTAACTTACTGATACAACGACTCAGCCGGTAGGCCGGTGGAAAAATGACTATACTTCCAATGGAAAGCGAAAAAAAGTGCATTAAATAAGTTTACAATTTAAAGATTAATAAAATGGAAGCAAAAATCTTAAGAGTGGTACGCCAGGGCGAGGCCTTCAGCGTACAGTCAACAAAGAGTGAGTCGGGTCAGATCAAGAAGTGCAACATTGTGCTTCGCGAGCTGGGCGGCTCGAAGTTTGAAAACGAGTATGTGTGCGCCATGCTGGGCAACCTCGCGGTGTGCAAGTTCTACGAGGGCGACCTCGTCATCGCAACCATGCGATTCTCTACGCACGAGTATCAGGGACAGACGTTCCAGGAGATACTTGCAACTGATATCGTAAAAGTAAATAAATAAGAAATCTTGAGTTGGAGCGGAGGATGATATTCTCGAGTAAATGGCCAAAGAATCTGAATGCTTCTTCTCGCTAAAAAATCAACTCAAAATATGGAAACAACAATTATTTCTTTACAGACAACACACGTCGGAAACGACAACCAACACATGACGTCACTCGAGATTGCCGAGGTGACAGGTAAACCTCATAATGATGTGCTGAAAGCCATCCGAAAGATGGAACCAGCATGGAGGAAAGTTAACGGAGGAAATTTTTCCCTCGTTGAATACAGAGACAAGAAAGGCGAGCTTCGCCCTTGCTACTCGCTGACCAAAACCGAGTGCCTCTACATCGCCACGAAGTTCAACGACGAGGCTCGCGCCAAGCTGGTGGTGCGATGGGAAGAACTGGAGAAGGCTGATGTAAGAAGGAAGAGGTCAGAGGTAAGATGTTTGCCGGAGCCGAAGGAGATTCTGCGTTTGGCCGACGAGATTATCGGTGAGGGCCTGCGACTGGTGAACGAACCTGCTGAGGACACGCTGACGGCGACGCAGGTGGCGAAGACGTTCAACATGACGGTGTTTGACTTCAACCATGTGCTCTCGGACATGGGCATCCAGTACCGCCGGCACGGACACTGGAACATCTCTGACGACCTGGCCGACCGCGACCTGGTGCGCCTGCGCACGCATGTCTCTTACTCGCTGAAGGGTGAGAAAAAGGTCCGCACGTACATGACGTGGACGCTCAACGGCTTGCGATTCCTTAATGCGAAACTCGGCTACCCGAACTTTTGAAACAACGGATTTCACGGATTAAACGGATATAACTATGAGTGTACATGTAATTTACTATAAGGATGGGGCGAAAAGGATGCGCCCCGTCCAGAACCGAGAGGAGTATATGGCGTTGCGCAACGGCGGCGAACAGCAGGACATCCTAAAGGCTGTGCGCCAGGGCGATGAGAGCCGCAAGAACAGGCTGGTGCAGATGAACTATTCGTGTCTGCCCAACGACGACGGCACGCTGAAAGGCTCGAAACGGATGAGCACGACGGTGGGCATGGACATCGACTGGAAGCCTACCCCCGACCCCTCCCAAAAAGGAGGGGAGAAAGAATGCTCGTCTGAAGAAGAGTCTGAATGGCTGAGGAAGGTGCCCGAGCAGGTGCTGTCGAAGAAGGAGGAACTCGGGCTGCTGATGCTCGAACGCTCGGCCACGAAGGGTTATCACCTGGTGTTCAAGCGTCACCCGGAGCTGAGTCAGGAGGAAAACCTCAAGTGGGCGAGCGAATTGCTCGGCGTGGATTTCGACAAGGGTGCGAAGGATATCACCCGCGTGTTCTTTACCACGACGGAGAAGGAACTTGTTTTCCTCTCAGATGATATCTTCGAGATAAAAGAAGAATCTACGGAACCACGGAATCAAGGAACTACGGAGTCCGTAAGTCCGAAAATCCGTGAATCCGTAAGTCCTGCGTCGTTCCCGACGCACTATCACGGCATCCCGTTCACGGACATTATCCGGAAGTACTGGGAGGTGAACAACCGAGGGTTTGAGCCTACACGGGGCGACCGCGACACGCTGACCTACCAGCTGGCTTGCGACCTGAGGCACATCTGCGGACGGAGCTTCGAGTGGCTCGACCAGGTGATTCCCTGCTACGACGGCTTTCCGCTGGAGGAGAAGCGCGCGAAGATCAGGAGCGCCCTCGCGTCGGAGTTTAACGGGTTTCCAATGAGGCTAAGGAATACGCTCAGTAGCCTCACCCCCGACCCCTCCCCAAAAAGGGAGGGGAGTGAGGATCCCGACGATGATGAGTCCCCTCTCCCTTTGGAGGGGGATAGGGGGAGGCTGTTTAGGGGGTTGCCGATGGGCATCCGCGACTCCATCGACGCCGTAGGTCCTCAGCTGACAATGCCTGTGGTGACCGCCATCTGCCCCTGCATCGGTACGCTGGCTACGGGAGTGACGCTCGACGTGCACGGTCAGAAGCGAGGGCTGAACCTCATCAGCTACATCGCCGGTGACTTCGCCTCGGGCAAGGGTGGCATCGACCCCGTGGTGGAGGCGTGGATGAGCGAGGTGACGGCGCTCGACAAGATGTACCAGATGCAGGAGGACGAGTGGCGCGCCAAGAAGCGGGCGGCGAAGAACAAGAAGGAGCAACCCGAAGAGCCGAAGCTTCCTGTGCGTTGTCTGACGCTGAACAACACCGTTGCCAACCTGGCTGAGCGACTGGCCAACACGGAGGGCAAGCACGCCTTTTCGTTTACGCCTGAGGCGGACACGGTGGCACAGATTCGGTGATGCTGCGCCAGAGCTACGACGGCACGAAGTACGAGCGTGAGGCAAGGAGTGCCGATGCGGTGAACGTGCATATCGACAAGCTGTTGTGGAATGTCTGCATGTGCGGCACGCCCGATGCGCTCTATCGCGTGGTGTCCAACTACACCGACGGTTTCCAGAGCCGTATCGCCGTGGCCCGCACGCCCGACAACACCTTCGCTCCGCTAGAAGACAAGCCCTACGTGCTGACCGACCGCCAGCGCGAGCGCATCCAGCAGATAGCCCACCTGCTACCGCTGATGCAGGGCGAGGTGGTGCTACCGAAACTCGAGGCAAAGGGCCGTGAGTGGGTGGAGCGCATCCGCGTGGAGACGATGAAGAACGACGACCGCATCCGTGCCCGTCAGCGCTTCCGTGTCTGCGTGACGGCGCAAAGAATGACCTGCTGCCTGATGCTCTGCAAGGTGTGCGAGACGCTGATTCAGAAACACGGACTGACCGGTGCC
>CACXJZ010000014.1:438-82918 GCA_902768105.1 uncultured Prevotellaceae bacterium | reverse complement strand
CGGCATCGGACACCTGAGCAACAAGTCGTGCGGCGAAGCCCTAGCCAACAACGCCACCTGCGCCCTGCAGCACGTCTGGCTCTGCCACCTCAGCGAGGAAAACAACCATCCCGAGCTGGCTCGAAAGACCGTCGAGGCCATTCTCCGCTCCTACGGCATCGCCCCCGGCACCGACTTCCAGCTCGACGTCCTGAAGCGCAAGACCCCCAGCGACGTCATAGAGCTGAAGTGAGCCTTACACGGCTGCTTACTCGGTATATTCAAGAAATATCTTTGCCCTTGTCGTTTTTGCGTTTAGCTTTTGCGCCTACGCAAACGGTTGTTTGCGCGTACGCGAATGGTCGTTTGCGCGTACGCAAACGATAGAAAGGTCGTACCTATCCATTCCTTTCATGGCACCTATCTCTTCATCCCCTCCCAGAAACGTTCGTGTTACAACGGATACATCATCGCGTTTATTTACGCCGTTATCATAAAATAATGCCATTTTTCTTGTCATTATCGAAATCATTTTGTATATTTGCACGCAGAAGTTTGCAAACAAACATCATACGCTTATGTTAGACAGAGCACAGACAATAGAAAAGCTACAGTCATCCCGTGAGTACCTCAGTGAGCACTATGGGGTGAGTTCGATGCTTCTTTTTGGTTCAGTTGCAAGAAACGAACAAAAGGAGGACAGCGATGTCGATGTGTGTGTAGAGATGAAGCCCAACCTGTTCAATCGGGCTGGTGTGAAGGTCTATCTTGAAGAACTATTAGGCTGTCCTGTAGATGTTGTCCGCCTAAGGGATAATATGAATCAATTGTTTAAACAGCAAATACTGAAATATGGAGTTAGAGTCTACTGATAAAATGGCAATGGTCTATGAGACCCTCAATAACATAAAAATTGCCATCAACAGATTGGAAGAACGAAATGTACAAGTCCATTCTGTAGATGACTTTCTACTCTCTCCTTGGGGAATGGAAAAGTTAGATGCTGCTTGTATGGTTATCATCGCCTTAGGAGAAAGTGTTAAGACGCTTGATAAACAAACTGACAAGAAATTGCTGCCTACCTATCCTTCCATAGACTGGAAAAAAGTTATGGGAGCTAGAGACATCATTGCCCATCACTATTTCGATATAGATGCAGAGGAAGTCTTCAGTATCATCAAGAACGATCTCGAACCACTGAAGAAAGCCATTAATTTCTTCATGGAACAACTCTTCCCCAATAAGTGAAAAAACTATTGTATAAATAAGATAATGTATAACCCTCTAAAACGATAAGTGCCTATGGGCTGAGATAACAAACACAGACATAAGGATGGACGTCCGCTTTTGATTCTTGTAATCTGAAAATCGGCAAAATTGACAGAATGTTTCAAGAACTGAAGTAGATTGTTCACGTCGTTCGGCGTGGGCATTTACTCGTTTAAGAAACATGGGTGTTTGCCGATACCTCAGATTACGTAAGCGAAGTAAATTGTCCACGTTTTCTTTTTGTCTTATTTTCAAAGAATTGTTGTGTAATTTTAAATACTATAGTTATGAAAAGAAGCATTTTGTTTTTTGTCTGTGCTGCATTTTCCATTAGCAGCTTTGCAGCAGGTCGTTATGGTGAACCAGAATTTTCCGGTTGGCTGACGTTCATCGGACTCATTATGATTGTATGGGGAATTCTTGAGATTATCCTTTTCTTCAAGGTCTGGGGTATGACAAATGACGTAAGTGCGTTGAAGAAAGATCATTTCAACGAAACGGTATTTGAGTCGAAAGGACAGATGGCAAGATATCTAAGGAGGAATCTTGTTCTTGGCAATACGGAGAATGTAAAGCGTACATTATTGAAGAACTTTATCGACAATGTTGAGCATGGCTACGGTGAATTGCAGACAGAGGGTTATGAGAAAGACGAAAAAGGTAATGATCAATGGGTTAGTTTTAGGGAGAGGAACCTCAAGAAGTCTGTTCGCCCCTATGTTGACAACCTTCAAAAACAATATGAGAAGATAGGTGAGACATTGCCCGTCTATATTCAGCGTATGGAAACTTTCAACGATTATTATAAGTTATTTGTGGAAGAAGACCTAACTGTCGAAGTTGAGACTAATACTGATGCCAAAGGGCCTGGTGAATAAACTATGATGGAACACAGGGATGAGTCTAAATCAAATAAATAAGTGCATAATATATGTAACACATTGAATGAAGTGTCCTAGTGTTACCACTTTCGAACAGAATAATAAACAAACTTAAAATACTACTATTATGAGTAACGACACAATTGCAATTATTATTTACATTATTATTTTTGTATGGGGTGTTCTCAATATTATCCTTTTTTTCAAAATATGGGGAATGTGCAATAATGTGGAAAAACTCTACTACTTTATTACAGAAGAGGATGAGTCCGAGCAAGAGAAATCCTATAGGAATCAAACAAAACATGGAAACAAAAAGAGGCCTTCTACATCCCATGTTAAACCAATACAAAATAAACCAAACAAGGGGGATAAACAGGAATTAATGATGTCGTTTAATGAAGAATGCCTGCGCCTGTTTAGGCAATGTAAAACAAAGGAAGAATTTGAAGAAGGTGTGGATGGAATTATATCAATATATAATGAAACGGGCACTTTCGATTATTCTACCCTGAAAGACGGACTTTGGGAACAATTCAAACAGATATGAGTAGGAGTCACGGAATGAGTTACTCAAGCCCCTGAGCCCATAATAAGAACGAAAGACGGCGCTTCTCTGCGGAGAAGTGCCGTTTTTCTATTGGATAAGTGCCGAGTTGTAGGGACGAAGGTGCCGTTTTGAAGGGTTGGAGAGCGGCGATCGTAGGGAGGAACTGCCGTTTCACGGGCGGGGAATTCCTAATACGTTTTGCCCTCCCTTTTCATAGCCTGATTCATGGCCTTTTCTTTATCTGATGCAAAGATACGGATAAGTGAGCACAATACAAAATAAAAAGTTATTTTTTTTATTTTTATTGTCGAACGAAAGTATTTTCGACGAAGTCAAAGATACGGATAAGTGAGCAAACTACAAAATAAATCGAGATTTATTTTTAGTTTCGAGCGAAAGTATCTTGGACGAAGTCAAGGATACGAAATATTTAGTGAAAACGCAAATGATTTCTCACTTTTTCCGTATAAAAATCACACCCTCTTGTTTACCTTAGCATCTGGCCCATGTAGAAGACGTGGTAGGCATCTTCGCCATAGCCGTTGCCGGAGTATCGGAACGATGAGGGATAGGCGCCTTCCACCCTGTAGCCGCAGTAATAGACGCCGGAGCGATCCTTGGCGTAGCCTCCCTGCAGCACCTGGAAAGAGGAGGGTGAACAGCCGCCTAGTTTGCTGCCGAAATAGAAGACGCTGACGGCATCCTTGGCATAGCCACCACCCAGGACGACGAAGTTGGATGGGATGGCGTCTATCTCCCTGTTGCCGAAATAGACGTGGAACTGTGTCTTGTAATAGCCGTTGCGTGCGCCAGGATGTCCCATCTGCGGATAGCCGTAGGGCTGGTTGTAGTAAATCTGTCCGTAGTTCTCTACGTAGGTCTGGGCATGGCTGGTCGTGGTCCATGTCATCATGGCGATGATCGCCAATGACTTGAATAATAAAGTTGTCTGTTTCATAATCGTAAAATTTTAGAATGATTCTGATAGTGCAAAGATACTTCTTTTTGCTATCAAAAAAAGGTGGAATTCCCTATAGTTTCGTGGGGAATTTCCTACTTTTTGTTTTCGACAATAAAAATAAAAACTTCGATATTTATTTTGTATTGTCATCACTTATTCGTAATTTTGACCTGACGGTCGAAGATACTTTCGCTCAACAATAAAAATAAATCGCGATTTATTTTGTATTATATTCGCTTATTCGTATCTTTGCAAAATGGAACGGAATGAAGGACTGAAAAGAGTGCTGGCGCAGCTGGCACGACGCAATACGGGTAGGGCTCTGACGGAGCTCCATAACTTCTTTGCCTCCTGGCCTCGACCGCAGGCAGAGGCAGAGATGGATGCGCTGATGGCGGAATACCAGACGATGACGCACTACTGGCGTCATGGCTATAAAGACCCGCAGCTGAAGGAGAACTACGACCTGCTGCTGCACAGGACATACCGGCTCTATGCGAACACGTCGCTATGGAGAAGGATAGGCAGTTCGCCCTTTGTATCAACCACTTACTCGAACCTGATCTTGAAGTCGAGAGAGTTCTCTGTGCTTAGCGTGCGCCAGGAGATGGAGACCTTTGTCAGCGACGTGGCGATGGTGGAGCTGGCTCCGCAGAACAAGCAGGAGGAGCAGCTCGTAACGTTGTATGGCCAGCATCACGGACAGATGAGTCTGCTGTTTGACTACCTTTGGACGTCGGGCCAGTGGAGCGATGCGATGGGTGATGCCATTGAGGAGATGTTGCTGTCGCCTACCATTGACAGTCGTGACCAGCAGCTGCTGGTATCGGCCGTCACCCTGGCGCTCATCAATACGTTTGACTTCGTGAAGTTCCGTACGCTGCTGCGCGTCTATCGGCAGTCTACTGACGAGCGGGTGCGCCAGAGGGCACTGGTGGGCTGGGTGCTGGGCAGGAACTACACGCTTTCGAGCGTGTTCCCCGAGGAGCGTCAGCTGGTCAGCGAGCTGACCGAGGACCCGCAGGTGCAGCAGGAGCTGGCTGAGCTGCAGATACAGATGATTTATACGGTGAACGCGGAGAGCGACAACCGGAAGATACAGTCGGAGATTATGCCTGACCTGCTGCAGCATAACAACTTCCGCATCACGCGCAACGGCATTGAGGAGGTGGAGGAAGACCCGTTGGAGGACATCCTGCACCCAGAGGCCGACGACGAGCGCATGGAGAAGGTGGAAGAGTCGTTCCGTAAGATGGTCGATATGCAGAAGCAAGGCTCCGACATCTACTTCGGTGGCTTCTCGCAGATGAAGCGTTTCCCCTTCTTCCACCAGATCAGCAACTGGTTTACTCCCTTCACGATGTATCACCCCGAGGTGGTGGAGACCATGCAGCGCCTGAAGGCCAACCGTTTCCTGCAGCAACTGCTGAAGACGGGCCCCTTCTGTGACAGCGACAAGTACTCGTTTGTCTTTGCCTTCAGTCAGGTGCTGGAGCGTGTGCCGCAGAGCCTGCGCGAGATGCTGGAGAACGGTGAGGCGACGATGGGCGAGGTGCCTGAGGAAGAGATACACACACCGACATACATACGACGTATGTACCTGCAGGACATCTACCGCTTCTTCCGTCTGTTCCCCCATGCAGGGCAGTTTGACCATCCCTTCCAGACAGGCGACGAGCTGGGACACGTGCTGTTCTTTGCCTCACCGCTGTTCAAGGGCACACCCATGGAACGGAGCTTCGACAAGGTGGCCTCGATGCTGCTCCGTCAGAAGCGATACAAGGACGAGGACCGTCTGCTGAAAAACTACAGCGAGGAGCAGCATGGCTATACCTACTGGATGGTGATGGCCACCACGCAGTCGCAAATCAGTCCCATGAACGAGCAAGCAAAACACGAGTTTGTCTTAGCGTGTTATGAAAAGGCCTTGATGCAGAGACCAGACAGTGAGAAAGCCCAGAACGGACGGGCACGTATGCTCTTTGCGCTGAAGCAATATGACGAGGCCATCAAGGCTTACGACCAACTGATTGAGGCTAACCCGTCGAAGGTGAGCTACGAGCTGAACCGTGCTGTCTGCCTGACCAACGTGGGGCAGTATGACGAGGCCCAGCAGTGTCTGTTCCGGCTGTACTACGACGCTCCTGACGACCTGAACGTGCTGCGTGTGCTGGCCTGGACGCTGACTGGCGTAGGGAAGTATGAGCAGGCGCTGCCCATGTATGAGCGTCTGACGACCGAGGCAGAGAGCATGGCTGACGACTTCCTGAACCAGGGCTTTTGTCTGTGGTTTGCAGGCGAGCAGCTTGACACGGCCGTCAAGTGCTTCAGGCGTTACCTGACAGAGACAGGTGCCACTGCCGACCAGGTGTTGGAGAATGAGCGTGAGCTGCTGGAGCAGAAGGGCATTACTGACCCTGAGGTGCAGATGATGCTCGATGCCATCTCTGCCTGATTTTCCGCCAACACCACGTGCAAAGCAACGGTAGGCCTACGCCCACGATGGTGTAAAGAACCCAGAACCAGTCTTCCTTGGCATGTTCGTGAATGACCATGTGGCAGCCTATCTGTCGCGGGTCAAGTCCGTAGTACCATATCTTCAGCAGGCTCACCACCTTGAACGCGAGGATATGGAAGACGAAGATAGGCAGCGTGTTGTCGCCACAGAAGACGAGGAAACGCTTGAGCCACCCTTCATGTTTGTCGAGCCACGTACTGATGTTATACACCATGAGACAGCCACAGAGGGCAGGGAAGGGCAGTGACAGGAACTGCTCGAACGTAGAACGCCAGTTCATGTTGGCCCACAGGTTTTGCGAGAACCACCAGACGATGACGGCAAACAGGATGGTTGTCCACCACATGGGGCGGTACTTCTGTTCCCACTGGCGGAAGATGAAGCCGCAGCCAAAGAAGAAGCAGCCCATGAGCTCGCGGTAGCCGCCCTGCACGAGCGTGATGACCTTCAGTCCCTCGTAGGTCTTCCAGGCGCAGAGCAACAGCAGGAGCAGACAGACGAGATAAGGGGTGAGGGAAGAGGATCTAGGAATTCTAGGAAGCCTAGAAATTCCTAGATTCACCACCTTATATATAATAAGGTATAGGATGCTGGCCACGAAGAGCCCACGGAAGAACCAGAAGGCCCCGTTGAGGAACTGGTCGTAACCGCCCATCGCCGTGAGGATGTTCCAGAGGCACTGCTCCGTCTGTCGCCAGGTGTAGGGATGCGTGACGCCGCCAGCCTCATTGCCGTACACCTCGTTGAGGATGCCGATGTCGAACATCCAGTTGTGCAGCACGAGGAAGATGACGCTCCACTTGACGAAAGGCCAGTAAAGCCCCTTGATGCGCTTCTTGACGAATGTCACCTCGTCGTCAAGGTATTTCAGGGAAAAGAAGTAACCCGCAGCAGCAAAGAACACCGGCATGTGGAACTCATAGAGAAACCGGTGGAGCACGTCGGGTGACTCGGCGTGTCCGATGACCATGAGGATGATGGCGATGGCCTTGCAGATGCTGATGACGGTATTGCGCTGTGTGGTCATAGGGGCGATGGATTATTGGACTTACAGGAACGGACTAAGCAGGTGAGCAAACCATCCGCGGAACTTCTGCCAGGGAGTGCGGAAGCGGTCCCACTCCTCGGGCGTGAGATAGACGGACTGCAGCTTGTCGCGGTCGAACATCTGGTCGAGCTCGCGTGTCGTCTCTGGGTCCACGATGACAGCATTCTCCTCGTAGTCCCAGCGTAGGCTGCGTGCATTGAGGTTTGCACTGCCCACGGTGCAGTATTTCCCGTCGATGGTGATAATCTTTGAGTGATGGAAGCCAGGCTGGTAGAGCCAGACATGTACGCCGTGCTTCATCAGTTTGTGAACATTATAGAACACGCAGTCGGGCGTCAGGGGGATATCGCTCTTGGCAGACACCATAATCTCGACCTTCACGCCACGCTTCACAGCATTCTTCAGCGCCTTCTTCAGCTTGTGGTTGAGCGTGAGGTAGGGGTTGATGATGCGGATGCTATCCTTCGCGCTGTTGATGGCTTCCAGATAGAACAGGCGTATGATCTTAGGCGAGGTACGTGGCTCACGATTGATGATGCCCACCTTCTTATGGCCTGCAGTCGGTGTCGTGTCAGGACGCAACCCTTCGAAGGCGTATGGCATGCGTGCACGATAGTACTGTGCCCCGTGGATGTTCTGACGAGTGGTCTTGTTCCAGATCTTGAGGAAGATGGTCTGCAGGTCGTGAACGGCACTTCCCTCGATGCGACAATGGATGTCGCGCCATTCGCCCACCTGCTCCGTACCCACGATGTAATAGTCGGCCACGTTCATGCCTCCCGTGTAGGCTATCTGTCCGTCGATGACCACAATCTTACGATGGTCACGACTGAAGACATGGTTGACCCAAGGGAAGCGGATGGGGTCGAACTCATAGATCTCGATGCTGTCTTGACGCAGCGCCTCCAGGTGCTTCTTCTTCAGTGGACGGTTGTTGGAGTCGTTGCCGAACC
Organism: uncultured Prevotellaceae bacterium; assembly: GCA_902768105.1. GTDB lineage: Bacteria > Bacteroidota > Bacteroidia > Bacteroidales > Bacteroidaceae > Prevotella. The sequence goes on along the minus strand of CACXJZ010000014.1, from coordinate 74,759 downwards.
CATCGAACAATGCACGCACCTCGACCCCTTCGTGACGCTTCTCGCGCAAGATGTCGAAGAGCAGGGACGCGATGCTGTCGTTACGGAAGTTGAAGTACTCCAGGTGGATGCTCATCTTTGCCTGTCGGATGGCCTTGAACATATCCTCGAACTTGTCGCGACCACTGAGGAGGAGCGTGACGCTGTTGTCGTCAGAGAACTTGACGCCCTGCTCCTTGAGCACCTTGACAATGACAGAATCGCTGTCCTGTGCCTGGGAATGTCCCAGGCACAAGACAAGCATACATGTCAAGAGGACTGTCCGCATCATGACTTGCGGTGTCTTAAGCGATATTCGAGCGGGGTGATGCCAAACTTCTCCTTGAAGGCGTTGGCAAAGTTCTCGGCTGTCAGGAATCCTACGTTTGCTGCCAGCTCGTTCATGTTGATGTTCGTACGCGTGAGCAGCGAGCACGCATGCTTCAGGCGCAGGTCACGTACCAGCTCCGTAGGTGTCTTGGTGGTAATGTTACGAATCTTGTGGAAGAACGGCACGCGTCCCATGCCCATGGCTGTTGCCATCTCATCAAGACTGATCTGTCCGCGGCTCATGTTCTGGATGACGTACTGCTCCACGTTACGCATGAGCTGTTGGTCAATGATGTTGCTCATAGAGTAGTCGCCCAGCGTCTCGTTGTCGTTGTACAGACCAATAGACAGCGAGGTGTCGGCAGTGCTTTCTGTATCGTCGGCAGTTGTGGTCTCTTCTTCCGCGTTCGTATCGTCGAAGGTGGTCTCCTTGACCCTGTTCTCGCTCTCGTCGAAGTAGAACGTGGAGGTGGTCATACTGGAGTTCTGACTCTCCAGCATACGCGTCTCGCCACCTTCGATGACGTTGTGCTCGAGCTCGATCGGCGCAATGCCCAGCACCTTGTTGAAGCGCATGACAGCCTCCTGGATGTTGAACGGCTTGGAGATCATGTCATCGGCCGAGAGGGTGATGTTCTGGTTCTTCATGTCCTGCGGAGTGAGTACGCCATCAGTCATAAGGATGAACTTCGTGCGTTCGGTCATGGAGCTTGACTTCATCTTGTTACACAGCTCACTACCCGTCATCTCCATCATATCCTGCTTACAGATGACGAGATCGGCCTTCATGACCTTGACGTCTTCTGCTGCAATGGCAATATTGTTGTAGATACGGATATCGTAGATGTTCTGTAACTGCTTCTTGATGAAGTCCAGGAAGGCATCGTTATCGTCGATGAAGACCACGATGAACTTCTTGGCAGAAGCCTCCAGCTGACGCGGCTTGATCTCGTAGGTCAGCTCGCTGGATGCTATCTGCGGCAGGCTTACCTCGCCCTTGTCGTTCAGACCCATACGCTCGTTGACAGACGAGATGGCCTTGACCTCGGGATTCTCGAGTGACGACTGCATCTCCGAAATACGTGTGATGATCTGCAGCATCTGGAAGTGTAGGGAGTTCAGCTGCTCACGGCCCTCGAGCGACTCCTCCTTCTCTGCGAGGTTGCCGATGATGGTGGTCATGCGTGCCATGGGCTGTCGCAGGTCATCGCTGGCAATCTTGATGTCCTCACGCTGGCGCTTCAGTTCGTCGATGACGTTCTTCTTACGCTGCCAGATCTCCTTCAGCTTCTTGTAGCCGAAGCGCCATACATAGAGTGAGATGGCGATAATCAGCACGTAGATGACAATCATCCACCACGACAGCCACCAGGGACGCAGGATCTGAATCTCCAGTATGCGCTCCTGGTTACTGACGGCTCCCTCCGCGCTGACGGCTTTCACGTGTAGCGTGTAGGTCTTGCTACTAAGGTCGCGGAAGGTGACACCATGATTCAGAGCATCGCCATTTTTCCAGTCGTCGTCCAAACCCTCCATCCAATACATGAACTGCAGGCGTTCGCTCTGGTTGTAGTTACCTGTGGCAAACTTGATGGTAATGTTGTTCTGGTCGTTCGCCAGTTCAATACGGTTACTCTCGTTCAGTGCCTGAGGGAGAGGTACACGACCGTTATAGGAATGACCGGTCAGAATCTCCTCCTCGCCAATGAACAGCTGTGTCAGCATAACACGCGGCAAAGACTCCGTACCCTCCTTCGCACCCTGGCGTACCCAGTTGACGCCAAACAGTCCGCCGAAGATGACGCTACCGTCCTTACGGGTAATGATGGAACCTATGTTGAACTCGTTTGATTGCAGACCATCGCTGGTGTCGTAGTTGTAGAGACCGTAGTTGTAGGAGTCCGTCTCATGGTTTCGCTGGACTACGATACGCGACACGCCGTTCTTCGTGGTCACCCAGATGTTGTGAACCTTATCCTCTGCCAGACCGCATACTGCATTGTTGCACAAGCCTTCCTTCTCTGTTAGATAGTCCAGGCCGTCGTTCTCCAGGTTGATGATGTTGATACCCTCACGTGTGCCGACCCATATCAGTCCACGAGAGTCTTGCATGACCTGCGTGATGTAGTTGCTGGTGAATGCCTTCAGGTTCGAGCTGTTACCCGTGATCAGCTTCTTCTCTGTTGTTGACAGGTTCAGCATGATGAGTCCTTCGGCCGTACCAACCAGCAGGTTGTTGTTGGAGCCATACCATAACGAAGTGATGTTATTGGTGGTCAGCTTTCCGCTCTCACGGGTGTAGCTTGAGAAGCTGTTCATCTTAGGGTTATACACCTGCAGACCTCCGTTGGTGGCAATCCACAGGTTACCCGTCTTGTCGGCACAGAGCGCGTTGACATGATCGTCAATCAGCGTTCTCATGCTGTCCTTGGCAGCAGAATAGATGATGGCCGAGCCATTCTTGATGCGCGTCAGACCATTCTGTCGGGAACCTATCCAGATGCTACCGTCAGGCGTCGTAGCCATACAGGTGGTCTTCTTACTGGCCAATGGTCCGTCATAGCCGAGGATACCCTTGTCGCTGGTGCCGTACCAGAGCTCTCCGTTGGCATCCTGTGCAATGGCTGTGACGTCACCGTTGAGCAGGGACTCGAACTTATAGATATTACGGCCGCTATATGCTAGACCAGACTTCTCTGTTCCTACCCACAACAGGTCTGTCTCGTCGAAGTAAAGACTCTGAATGGCAACCACCTCGTCCAAGGCCCTGTTGTCGTTCATGCTACGCGTAGGCACAGAAAGCAGTTCATGTGAGTTGACGTTATAGTGCATCAGACCATTACGGTCAGTACCTATCCACACGTTCTCGTAGTTGTCGCCTACAATGCTGTTGACAGCGTGGTCAACGCTGATGCTCGAGAGTCCAAGCTTATCGCCGAACGAGGTGTCCCACTGGTTGGTGTTCTTGTTGTAGATGAAGAGCGTACCCTGTCCGTAGAGCCAGATGTTCTCCTTCTGGTCGGCATACGCCTTGAGGCTCTTCGTCTTGCGCAGATGCTGAGTGGCGATGTAGTCAGTAGCCCACACCGTGTGTACCTGGTGCATGACGTCGCAGCAGACGAGACGGCCGTCATCATAGACCATGATGGCACCATCGCGACACTCACTGATGGAGCAGATGGTACCTTGCGGAATACCGTGAGCATCGTTGGTGTAACCGAACTCATGGAGCAACTGCTGCTGCATGTTATAGGCAACGACACCCTTGTTGGGAATGGCTGCCCAGAGGTTCTTATGGCGGTCAACATAGACAATGTTCGGCTCGCCCTCAATGCCCATGCGTCCCAGCACCTGCTTCATGTCGCGTTCGAAGGTCTCTGTCTGGGGATGATAGACACAGAAGCCAGAGGCTGTCTCAATCCACAGGTTTCCGTCAAGCGTCTCCTGGATGCTCTTGATATAGCTGTCGGGCAGCGATGAGCCGTCCTGCGAGTCGCTCTGGTAGTTCTTGAACACGTAACCGTCGTAGCGGTACAGTCCGGCAGGTGTTCCTAACCATACATAACCTTTCGAGTCTTTCAGGATGCAGTTGATCTGACTGCTTGTCAGTCCGTTGCGTGCATCCAGTGTCTTAAACAGGTAAACGCCTGTAGCTGCTAATGGCATGATGAGCGCCAGCGCCAGCAATATTTTCTTAATTCCTTTCATAGTCTTATCCTTGTGCTTTATATCATACATGCATAGTGGTCAACCACACCCAGCAGGCGGTTGTCTTCGCTCACCACGAGCACAGTATGTACTTTGTATCTATTCATAATCTGTTGTATCTCGGTAATCTTCGTCTGGGGAGAGACGGTCTTGGGCGTCCTCGTCATGATGTCGCTCACGGTACGGTCGAAGAACTCTGCCTGCCACTTCTCCATGGCACGGCGGATGTCACCGTCAGTGATGAGTCCCACGATATGGCCGTCTTTCTCTGCAATGCCCAAGCCAAGCTTTCCCTTGCTGACCAGGATGATGGCCTCGCCCAGATGCATCTCGGGAGGAATGATGGGCATGTTCTCCGTCAGCATGACATCCTGGGCAGTGGTCAACAGCCGCTTACCCAGTTCACCGCCAGGATGGAACTGTGCGAAGTCCTGCGGCAGGAAGTTACGCTTCTCGATGAGCGCAACAGCCAGAGCATCGCCCATGGCCAGTGTCGCTGTAGTGCTGCTGGTAGGTGCGAGGTTCAGCGGACAGGCTTCCTTCTTGACGCTGACGTTGATGTGGCAGGTGGAGTATTTGGCCAGTAAAGACTGCGGATTGCCACTCATGCCAATGATGGGGATCTGCATGTGCAGCACCATCGGTATGAAGCGCAGCAGCTCGTCGGTCTGTCCGGAATTGCTGATGGCCAGCACCACGTCGTCCTTGGTCATGACGCCCAGGTCGCCATGGTAAACATCCAAAGGATTGATGAAGAACGATGGTGTGCCCGTAGAGGAGAACGTGGCGGCAATCTTCGCACCGATATGTCCGCTCTTGCCCACGCCAGTGACGATGACCTTACCCTTGCAACGGTATATCAGGTCAACAGCCTCATCGAACTGACCATCCAGCTTCGGTATCAGTTCAAGCAGGGCTTCTGCCTCATCCTTGATGCACTGTATAGCGTATTCTCTTGTTGTCATAATAGTTTCTCAATCGTTCCCTCCAGTTTGTCAAGCTCCAGCATGTTGGCTGCGTCACTCAGGCCCTGGTCGGGGGTGGGGTGTACTTCAAAGAACCAGCCATTGGCTCCGAAAGCCTTGGCTGCCATAGCCATTGCAGGTACAAAACGGCGGTCACCACCTGTCTTTCCGTCGGCTCCGCCTGGTCGCTGCACGCTGTGTGTACAGTCCATGATGACCGTAGGCACGATGTCGAGCATGTCAGCGATGTTACGGAAATCGACCACGAGGTTGTTGTAGCCATAGATATTGCCACGTTCCGTCAGCCATACCTCCTGAGCACCACTGTCGAGCGCCTTCTCTACAGGATAGCGCATGTCCAAGCCGCTCAGGAACTGTGCTTTCTTGATGTTCACCACCTTCCCTGTACGGGCAGCAGCAACGAGCATATCTGTCTGGCGACAGAGGAAAGCGGGAATCTGCAGCACGTCAACCACCTGGCCCACAGGCTCTGCCTGCCAGCTCTCGTGGATGTCGGTCAGCAGCCTGAGTCCATACTTGCTCTTGATGTCAGCCAACATCTGCAGTCCCTTCTCCAGTCCAGGACCACGAAACGAGCGTATCGACGTGCGGTTGGCCTTGTCGAACGACGCTTTGAAGATGATGTCTGTGCCCAGTTTATCATTGATTTCCAACAGTCTGGCTGCTACGGTGTCCAGCAACTCAGCCGATTCAATGACGCAGGGTCCTGCTATGAATGTTCCTTTTTTCATTCCTGATAGTGCATATAACCTTGCAAAGATATATATTTTCTTTGAAATGTGCAAGGAATAAACAATATTTTAAATAATATTTGTGTTTTTAGCCACTGAATTGTGACACCGTGCCAAACGGTAATAGGGTGGCTTTTCTTGTTTTTAATCAAGAATTTCGCATAATCTGTGTTTTTCTTCATCAAATTTTCAACTGCGAAATCAATTTTACCCTACCTTTGCGGCCGATTTAAGGATAACGCCAGTGCCTCGTGCCTGGTAAATGTATAATTAATAAATAAAAAAATGAAAAAGATTTTGATGACACTTGCAGCTGTTGCAATGGCTGCTACGATGAACGCTCAGGGTTACATTGGTGGTACAATGGGTATTGGTAGCATGAAGGTTGGTGATGCTGATGCTGAAACCACTTACAAGTTCCTCCCTGAGGTAGGTTACAACATTAACAGCGACTGGGCTGTCGGTGTTTCTTTTGGTTGGACCAAAGGTGACCTCAAGGTTCTGAAAAACGAAATTGATGCTTACAACCTGCGCACTACTCAGGTGAACCCCTACGTTCGTTATACCTTCGTTCACAGCAAATATTTCAACGTATTTTCAGACCTGGGTGTGGCACATGCTCACGTTAACGGTGGTGGCGACGCTTATGGTGTAGGTATTACTCCAGGTCTCGCCCTGAACCTTAGCGAGAAGTTCAGCTTCGTAACCAAGTTTGCTTATTTGGGCTGGCAGCACGCCAAGGCTAATGGTGTAAAGAGTGACTTCTTTGGTGTTGACATTGACGCCACCAATGTACAGTTTGGTCTTTACTATAACTTCTAAAATGTATTAGGGTTAGTCTTTATAAACCAGTTCCGCCCGACTTGCGCAAAAGCAGGTCGGGCGGATTTTTGTGTTGTCTTCCTTCTTAGTTCTTTATGTGTATATCGCGCTGCGGGAACGGAATCTCGATAGCGTTGTCACCTAAGGTCTGGTAGATGCAGGACATGATGTCGCTGATGGCATAGATTTTCTTGACGGCATCGACCCAGGCAATGAGTTTCATATTGACGCTGCTGTCGCCGAACTCCGTGAATACTACCTTGACAGGTTTCGCATTGTCCATCCATTTGTGGCGCAGTTTGGTGACGGCTTCCTCGACGACCTCCTTCACCTGCTTGACGTTGGTGCCATAGGCTACACCGAAGGGGATGAGTACGAGCACGTAGCCGTGGTTACGCGTCAGGTTCTTGTAGTTCTTGCTGAAGAGCTGGGAGTTCTGGAAGGTAATCACCTCACCATAAAGCGAATTGACAATGGTGCTCATGTAGTTGATGCTCGTCACCTTACCCATCGTGCCATCCACCTCAATCCAGTCGCCCACCTTGATGCGTCCTGCCATGAGCGAGATGCCATAGTAGATGTTCTCGATGATGTCCTTCATGGCGAAACCTATACCGGTTGACAGACCACCAGAAACCACCACGAGCCAGGTGAAGCTGACACCGAGGATGCTGAGGCTGATAAGGAACCAGGAGCCCCAGATGATGACCTGGATCACGTTACGTCCCATGACCGTACGGCTCTCTGCCGTCGATGAGTCGGAGTGTACGAAGTGCAGTCGCAGGAAGGCCAGTGACGTCTTGCTGGCATAACTGAAGAAGAACCAGAGGCACACGATGACCGCCACGCGGATAATACTCAGGCGCAGTTTGTTGAAGTCTTCCAGGAAGTCGTAGTTAAACAGCTTCCAACACAGGTCACTGAGGTTGAACACGTCGGCAGCCCAGTAGATGGACAGCATGACCGATGCCACAGCTGTCACGGGCAGTGCCACCTCATGGATGAGCTTGAAGAACCACGTCTTGGTGATGGGCTTCTCATTGAACCCATGACGGTCGCCATACTGCTTGATATACAGTCGTATGCAGGTGATGGTCAGGATGCACGTCAGCTGCATGATCCACCAGATGAGCATCTGCACGGCCATCAGCGTGTAGCCAATCCACGAGCAGAAGGTTGAAACGATGAACACGCCCAGCGAGATGTACGTGTAGAACATGTCTGAGCGTGGTATGTTCTGATTGTGCCGGCTCACCATGACCCACTGCCATATCGTGCAGATGAGCAGGATGGGTGGGAAGATGATGTTCACCAACTCGTTGGGAGTCAGGATGATGCGTATGGCAAACACGATAAAACCGATGACGAGCAGCGGTGTGTAGATGCGGAAGGCACTGTCTATCTGGTCGCCCTTCACGCGGAGCAGCAACGATATGAGGATGACACCCAGCAGCCAGGCATACTCCACCAACAGGTTGGAGGCCATGATGAAGAAGTTCTGCTCCATGGTGGCCATCATGACGGCCATGATGACGGCAAACGTGATGGCTGTGGTGGCCATCGTGATGCTGTTGCGCTTCTTCATGAACTCCTTCGTGCGGAAGCGCTTGGGTAGCAGCCATCGGAAGAAGGTCAGGTTCAGCAGCGTGGCAATGATGGCATATATGAGGATGGAGATAAACAGTCCGAAGATATAGACCGAGTCCCATTGTGAACCGATGTTTGACTGTGGACTGTACTTTTTCTCCACAGCCCTGCTCATGCGTCGCCATTCGCGGTTGAAGCGGCTCAGCGTTTTGAAATACGAGTCGCTTCCGTTCTTGAAGATGCTCGTCTGGATGTCCTTATAGCGTTTCTGGGCATAATCGTTCAATTCCCGTAAACGCCGCTCTGTAGCGTCGTGATAGTCGATGAACTCATTGAGCTGATGACTGTTCTCTATCAGCGAATAACGGATGCTCGTTGCCAGAATAAGGCATACCTCGCGGTCCTTCTTCGACTTCTCGGAGAGGATGCTGACGGGTATCTCGTTCAAGCTTGTGATGAGCGAATCATAACGGGCCACATCCACATCGGTCCTTCTCAGGAACATTTTGAACGGCGCCTGCTTCTGCTGGAACTGGCGATAGAGCTCTGTGGCTTCGTGACACGCATAGGTCAGGTCGAAGATATAGTCCTGCTTCTGCGAATAGAGCATCAGCGCATTCTGGTTGCTCTGTAGCATGACCTTGCGCAACTCCTGTCCAATCTGCTCTTCCATCTGCTGGCGACGCCCTGTCTGCCTGGACAGCTCATGGTAGTAGTTGGTCAGCTCCGTGCGCAGGATTGACAGCGTGTTTGCCAAGTCTTTCTCCTTCAATACTGCCTGTGCTTCAGTCGCCACCAGCAATATTGTCAATAGTATGGTAAGTATTTTTTTCATCGTCATTTTGTAAAAAATCGATGCAAAGATAAACAATTATGCGCAAAATGCGTTATCTTTGCATGCAAAATTAACAAAAAACATGAAGATATTAATTGCAGACAGCGGAAGCACGAAGACCGACTGGGCTTTCGTCGGGGAAAACGGACAGGTGGTTGAACAAGTGGCTACAGCGGGTATGAACCCTTATCATCAGACGGATGAGGAGCTTGTTTCCATCCTGAAAACAACCCCTTGGACAACTCAAGAATCAGGGGAAGAAATGACTCTTTCTTTCTATGGTTCCGGTTGTACGCCAGTGCAGATTCCAAGACTTCGTGAGATACTTGTACGAAACCTGACAAATGTCTCGGTTTGTGATGTTTATAGTGACTTGGTAGGCGCTGCTCGTGCTGTCTGTGGACACCAGGAAGGTGTGGCCTGTATCTTGGGAACAGGAGCCAACTCCTGCCTTTATGACGGAGAGCAGATTGTGCAGAATACGCCCGCCTTGGGATATATTCTCGGTGACGAAGGCAGTGGTGCCGTGTTGGGCAGGAAATTCCTGAACGCCATGTACAAGGGACGTCTGCCGCAGGAGCTGAAGGAATGTTTTGAGAAGGAATACCAACTGACGATGGCGGACGTCATTCAGCGTGTCTATCGTGAGCCTATGGCCAACCGCTTCCTTGCTTCCCTTTCGTTGTTCATCGGCAAGCACCTGGATGTTCCTGAACTAAGGCAGCTGGTAGTAGAGAATTTCCGTGAGTTCCTGCGGCTGAACGTGCAGCCATACCATCGTCCTGAGCTCCCTGTGGGCTTTGTGGGCTCTATGGCGTCTCATTACGAAAAAGAGCTCCGGGAGGCAGCCAGGCTTGAAGGATTTGTTGTGGGTGCTGTCATGAAGAGTCCGATGGAAGGACTTATCCGTTACCTATTCTAATCGTCTGAGGATGAAGAATTTGCGCGTGAACGCAAAGTAAAGCGCTACGCCTGTCAGATTCATGGCTGCCACAAACCAGAATGCAGCCGCATATCCGAACAGCTCGGCAACGATGCCACCTACGAGGATGCCCAGACCCATGCCGATGTCCCATGCTACGAGGATGGTGGAGTTGGCTGTTCCACGTTGGTTATGACGGGCCACGCAAATCATCATGTTCTGGAAGGCTGGCCACATGTGGCCGTTGCCCAGTCCGATGAGGATGGCAGAAGCGTAATAGCCCACCATATTGGGACAGGCAATGAAAAGCACATAGCCAACCAGTGAGATGACCATACCCTCAGAGGCATTGTGGGTCAGCCGACCCTCACGAAGGGCCTTGCTCCCTTGCAGTCGTGAGAGGATGAGTCCGACAGAGCAAAGCATGAACCACGTGCCGGTGCTTCCCGAGATGCCCATCACCTCTTTCCCGTAGATGGCGAGGTAGTTGCTCAGCACGCCAAAGCAAAAACCGAAGAAAATCATGTTGATGCCTATCAGCCAGCCCCGTACGAGAATGAATCGGTCAAGCGAAAGGCTTTTCACTTTCCTCGCACCTCGCTCCTCACTCTTTGTTCCATGTACCTTTTTCCTGACGATCGTTGCATCTACCGTCATGCCGAAGCCAGCCACAAACAGGGCTATCCAGAACAGCAGGTCAAAGGAATGGGTGAAGCGATAGACAAAGATGCCGATGGTCGGGGCAATGGCCATAGCGAGGTTGTTGCTCAGTCCGTAATAGCCGATGCCCTCATTACGGCGACTGCTGGGCAGCACATCGATGGCCATCGTTGAGTTGGCTACGGTAAGTGCTCCAAAAGGACCGCCATGCAGCGTGCGCACAATGCAGAACAGCAGGAGCGTAGAGGCTCCCAGATAGCCGGCAAAGAAGATGAAGAAGGCAAAGTAGCAAAGCATGAGCACCTGCTTCCGGTCGAAGGTATCGACCACGTACCCGCTGAAAGGACGAATGAGCAGTGCCGTGATGGTATAGCCTGAGAGCACAAGGCCGATGACGTCTTTGGTGGCCTGGAACTGCTCACTGAGGTATAGTGGCAGCAAGGGCGTTAAAATATAAAAGGCGAAGAACAGCGAGAAGTTCGCAGTCATCACCTTTATATAATTAGCGTTCCAAAGACGTTCTGTCATCAGTCTGCAGCTTCAAATTCACGCAGGAAGCGGGTGTCGTTCTCCGAGAACAGACGCAGGTCGCTGACGCGGTACTTCAGGTTGGTAATACGTTCCACGCCCATACCGAAGGCATAGCCTGTGTATTCCTTGGAGTCGATGCCGCAGAGCTCGAGCACGTTGGGGTCAACCATACCGCAGCCTAAGATCTCCACCCAACCGGTGTGCTTGCAGAAGCCACAACCCTCGCCACCACAGATGAAGCAGGAGATGTCCATCTCTGCAGAAGGCTCCGTAAAGGGGAAGTACGAGGGACGCAGACGAATCTTCGTGTCGGCACCGAACATCTCACGGGCAAACGACAACAGCACCTGCTTCAGGTCGGTGAACGACACGTTCTTGTCGATATACAGTCCTTCCACCTGATGGAAGAAGCAATGTGCGCGGGCTGTGATGGCCTCGTTACGATAGACGCGACCCGGACAGATGACGCGGATGGGGGCAGTAAGCTTGCCATCCTCGGTGTGCATGTGCTCCATGACACGGGCCTGAACGCTCGAGGTGTGTGAGCGCAGCAGGATATTCTTCGTCACGTCGTTGGGATGCTGCGACACGAAAAACGTGTCCTGCATGTCGCGGGCGGGATGGTCGGCAGCGAAGTTCATCTTCGTGAACACGTGGAGATCGTCCTCCACCTCAGGACCATCGGCCAGCACAAAGCCCATGCGCGAGAAGATATCGATAATCTCGTTGGTCACGATGGTCAGCGGATGGCGTGTGCCCAGCTGGATGGGGTAGGGTGTGCGCGTCAGGTCGATGGCCTGCTCCTCTTTTCCTGCTCCCTGCTCCTCAATCTTCTCTTTCAGCGCATTGATGTGGTCAAAAGCGGTCTGCTTGAGCTCGTTAATCTTTATGCCGACCTCCTTCTTCTGCTCGGGAGCAACGTTGCGGAAGTCAGCCATAAGTGCGTTGATTTCACCTTTCTTACTGAGATACTTCAAGCGCAAAGCCTCGATGTCTTCTGCGTTTTTAGCATCCAGATTCTTTACTTCATTCAGTAATTGTTCTATCTTTTCAAGTATCATCATCAAAAAATTTTGTGCAAAGGTAATAAATATTTACGATTTACGATTTCGATTTACGATTTTTTTGTAACTTTGCAGCAATTTTGAGAGAGAAAAGTGATTAAAGCATAAAATGAAGAGGTTATTCTGGGTGGTTCCGGCCACTATGCTGTTGTTTTTCGCTTGTACTGGAAATGGTCAGTCGAAGCAGGATGCTGCGGCCGACTCAACGGGCATAGGCGATACTGTCGTCACCGACACACTGGAGGAGTTGATAGCCGAGACGCCCATGCCCAGCGCAGCAGACGAGTTGTTTGATGACTTTATCTTTAACTTTGCTGCCAGCAAACAGGTACAGTTGCAGCGCATCCATTTCCCCCTGCAGGTCCTGAAGGGCGAGGAGCAGGAGCTGGTGCAGAAGAGCGCCTGGACCGTTGACCATTTCTTCATGCAACAAGGCTTCTATACGCTGATTTTCGACAACGAGCGCCAGATGCAGCTATGCAACGACACCTCTGTCAGCCATGTGATTGTTGAGAAAATCTACCTGAACAAGAAGTTCATCCGACAGTATGACTTCCGGCGCGACAAGGGACTGTGGATGCTGCAGCAGGTAAGACTGACTGACATTGACCATTCGCCCAATGCCTCGTTCCTCACGTTCTATCACAACTTTGTCACCGATTCGCTGTTCCAGGTGCAGAGCCTGGAGCAGACCATAGACTTTGTAGGTCCTGACCCTGACGACGACTTTGCGCAGATGGAGGGTGTCATCACGCCCGACACCTGGCCGGCCTTTGCTCCTGAGCTGCCGACGGACATGATCTATAATATTATATATGGTAGTGAGCCGACGGAGTCCAACCAGAAGATATTTGTCATTCGTGGTATTGCCAACGGCTTCGAGGTGGAGCTGTCTTTCAAGCATGCCGGAGGCAAATGGCGACTGACGAAGATTATAACCTGACACGACATGAGAGATATTCGCAATTACAGCCTGTTACAGCATAACACGTTTGGCATCGACGCCCGCTGCAGTCGTTTCCTGGAATACGGCAACGAGGAGGAAGCGTGTGAGGTGGCAGCCATACTACGCCAGGAACAGCAGCCCTTTATCATCATTGGCGAGGGTAGCAACCTGTTGCTGACGGGCGACTACGACGGCATCGTGGTACACTCCGTCGTGAAGGGCATCCAGTCGGGGGACTTTGCTCCCTCTGGCCATGAGTTCTTCATTTCTGCCGGTAGTGGCGAGACGTTCGACGACCTTATCTGCTGGGCCTTGAACCACAACATGCCTGAACTGGTCAATCTCTCGCTGATTCCGGGCGAGGTGGGTGCCAGCGCCGTGCAGAACATCGGAGCCTATGGCGTGGAAGTGGGGCAGTACATCGACTACATATATGCTATAGATATTGCTACGGGCGAGAGACGCATCATCCTTGGCAAGGACTGTGGCTACGGCTACCGCCAGAGCCGCTTCAAGGGGGAGTGGAAGAACCGCTACCTCATCCTCAGCGTCACCTATCTGCTCTCTACCAATTACAAGCCCTGTCTGGACTATGGCAATATCCGCTCTGAGCTGGAGCGCAGGGGCATCTCTGAGCCCACGCCGCAGGAGCTGCGCCAGGTCATCATCGATATACGACGTGCCAAGCTGCCCGACCCGAAGGTGGAGGGTAATGCTGGCAGCTTCTTCATGAACCCGGTCGTGCCGCGTGAGAAATATGAGGAGCTGGCTGCTCAGTATGAGACGGTGCCACATTATATTATAGATAACGCGCGCGTGAAGATACCTGCCGGATGGATGATTGACCAGTGTGGGTGGAAAGGGCGCTCGCTGGGACGTGCCGGCGTGCACGACAAGCAGGCGCTGGTGCTGGTGAACAAGGGTGGGGCGACAGGCAACGAGATTGTGGCGCTCTGCCGACAGATTCAGCAGGACGTGAAGGCGAAGTTCGGCATCGATATTTATCCGGAAGTGAATATAGTATAGTTTAAAGGTTAGAGTTTAGAGGTTAAAGGTTAGAGATGAAGCTGACATTCTTAGGAACGGGAACATCGTGCGGCGTGCCAACCATCGGCTGCCAGTGTGAGGTGTGTCAGAGTACCGACCCTCACGACAAGCGCCTGCGCTGCTCTGCGCTCCTGGAGACGGAGCAGACACGACTGCTCATCGACTGTGGTCCCGACTTCCGCCAGCAGATACTGCCGCAGCCTTTCCGCAAGATTGACGGCGTGCTCATCACCCATGCCCACTACGACCACATGGGAGGCATGGACGACTTGCGCCCTTACTGTCAGTTTGGTGAAATCAATGTCTATGCTGACCCGGAGGCCTGCAAGGGACTGCTCCAGATGCTACCTTACTGCTTTGCCGAGAACCGCTATCCCGGGGTGCCTGCCATACAGCTCAACGAGATTCATCCGCATGAGCAGTTCCTGATAGGCGACATCAGCATCATGCCCTTCCACGTGATGCACGGCAAACTGCCCATCCTCGGCTTCCGCTTTGCTCAACATTCACCACAAGCTGCTCACCAGCTCGTCTATATCACGGACATGAAGACCATTGACGATGCAGAGGTGTCCTATGCCGAAAGGGCCGACACGCTCATTGTCAATGCCTTGCGTCAAGGAAAACCCCACCATTCCCACCAACTGCTTAACGATGCCGTCAGCTTTGCCCGCAGGGTAGGGGCACGACGCACCTTCCTCATCCATCCCAGCCACGAGATAGGCCTGCATGCTGAGGTAAACAAAAATCTGCCCGACGACATCCAGTTGGCGTACGACGGACAGATTCTTGCTATTTGATAAGACTTATTCTTATTTCTTTTTCTTGTACTTCCTGATGAGCTCAATGCCCTTCATGACGATGGCATACTTGCTGTCGAGCTTCTTGGCCAGCAGGATGATGTCGAAGATAATGAAGCCGACGTTCACGGCCTGACTGATCATCTCCTTGCGGTTGTCGGGCTTCTTGGGTACGAAGATGTCCGTACTCAGACGCGTAATGGTCTGATTCCCACGCCGGATGTCCTCACGCAGGCGCTCTTTGCGCGCCTCAATCTCTTTCAGACTGCTAAATGATTTCTGACTCATAGTCGTACCGTTTTTAGTTCATGAGCGTTTCCGTAAGGAACTTGACCAATGGCTTCTCAATGAGAGGCTTGCGCAGCAGCACCGTCAGCAGGAGCAGCAGCAGGAAGAAGGCCGATACAATGGCGAAGGCCCAGCCTGTTCCCACAAACGGCTCTATCCAGTGGACAGTGGCAAAGGAGAGATAGAACAGCACCAGCAGGGCGAGCACGAAGACAACGATGGCCAGCACGAGTGCTGTCACAATGCGCACCGTCTTGTCGATGACGTCCAGCTGCACAAATTCTTTCTGCAGCAGGTAATAATCCTTGAGTTCACTGATCAGCTGACCAATGGACTCAATGTTCTTGTCACTCGAAATCATAGGCGTCCGTCCTTATTCTTCGTCGGCAGCTGCCTCTTCAAGTTCGTCAACCAGTTCCTCTACTTCGTTCTTCCTCAGTTTGATGTTGTGTTTCTTCAGGAAATCGCGTGTGGCATCGCTGATTTTCTCACGAGTGTCAGAACCCTTTTCGGGTGCCAGGATGAGACCTAACGTTGCGCCGACGAGTGCTCCGCCGATGAATGCGCCTAAATAACCATAACCTTTCATAGTCTTGTAGTTTTAATTATAAATATTAATAGAACTTGTTTTATGCAGGCAAAATTATAAAAAAAATTGCATTTAACAAACTTTATGTAGGAAAATTCACTCTAATTGCACATTATTTTGTAATTTCGCGGTCAATAAATCAGTATAAGTCTAACAAATAAAGAATAAAAAGAAATGAACAAGTACATGTTTTTGGGCGCCGGATTGTGCGTCGCTATGGCTTTGACAAGTTGTGGATCGAGTGAGAGTGCCTACAAGAAGGCTTACTTGAAAGCTCAGCAGAGAACCGAGCAGCAGACTACCGTTACTCCTGCTGTGACGACCGAGACTCCTACCGTTACTCCTGTTGTAACGACTCCTGTGACAGAGACCCGTATTGTTGACAACAACGACGCTACTCCCGTACGCCAGGAGAATGTTGAGCTCCAGTCTGGCGCTCCCCTGAAGGCTTACAGCGTGGTTATCGGTTCGTTCACGCTGAAGGCTAATGCCGAGGGTGAGGTACAGCGCCTCATTCAGAAGGGCTACGACGCTCGTCTGGTCTATACTCCTCAGAACAATATGTATCGTGTGGTTGCTTCTTCGTTCGACACGAAGCCCGAGGCAGCTCAGAGCCGTGACCAGCTGGCACAGCAGTATCAGGGTGCTTGGTTGCTCTACGCAAAATAAGCAACGACTAAAGAGTGGCACGTATTCTTTCCATTGACTACGGTAAGAAGCGTACAGGACTGGCAGTCACCGACCCTCTGCAGCTCATAGCCGGAGGGTTGGCGACTGTTTCCACTTCTGAGCTTTTCGATTACCTCAAGGCTTACACCGAGCGCGAGCAGGTGGAGCGCATCGTCATCGGCGAGCCCCGACAGCCCAACGGTCAGCCCAGCGAGAACCTGCCGCGCGTGCAGGCGTTCGTCAGCCGCTGGCGCAAGGCGATGCCCCAGATTCCCATCGAGCTCTACGACGAGCGTTTCACGTCGGTCCTGGCTCATCAGGCCATGCTTGAGGGTGGCTTGAAGAAGAAGGCGCGTCAGGACAAGGCCTTGGTTGATGAGATTAGTGCCACCATCATTTTAGAGGATTACATGCGATCACGTAAACTGTAAATTGTTAAATTGTAAATAGAAGTGATTTTACCTATTTATATTTATGGCCAACCCGTACTGCGAAAGGTGGCCGAGGATATTCCAACGGACTATCCGAACCTGAAGGAGCTGCTCGCCGACATGTTCGAGACGCTGACGGCATCAGACGGCGTGGGACTGGCTGGTCCGCAGATTGGCAAGGCCATCCGCGTGGCAGTCATCGACCTTGACGTGCTCAAGGACGACTATCCCGAGTACAAGGACTTTCGTCATGCCTACATCAATCCGCACATCATCGAGTTCGACGACGAGCAGACCGAGACCATGGAGGAGGGCTGCCTCTCGCTGCCTGCCATCCACGAGAAGGTGACGCGTCCCACGCGCATCCACGTGAAGTGGCTCGACGAGAACCTCGAGGCTCACGACGAGTGGGTCGATGGCTATCTGGCACGTGTCATGCAGCACGAGTTCGACCACCTGGACGGCAAGATGTTCATTGACCGCATCTCTCCGCTCCGCAAGCAACTCATCAAGAGCAAGCTGCGTGCCCTCATGCAGGGCCGTTACCGTTGTGGCTATAAGACAAAGGCTGCGTCTAAGTGAAGAGTGAAGAATGAAGAGTGAAGAATGAAGAGTGAAAAATGAAGAGTGAAAAATGAAGAGTGAAAAATTCGCTACCGCTACTTGTTGGCGACGTATTGTGCAACATCAGCTTCTTTGTAGGTTTTTGTTGTGTGTGGCATTCTTCGCTCTTCACTCTTCATTCTTCACTTTAAACTGTTTTGCCCAATTCAACACCGACCGCCTGGTGATGATTGGACGCTCGGCACTCTATTACGAGGACTACGTGCTCAGCATCCAGTATTTCAATCAGGCCATTGCCGCCAAGCCCTATCTCTACGAGCCTTGGTTCTTCCGGGCTGTGGCCAAGTATTACCTTGACGACTTCGCAGGTGCCGAGGCTGACTGTACGGAGGCCATCGAGCGTAACCCCTACATCGTGAATCTTTACGAGTTGCGTGGCCTGACGCGCATTCAGCAGAAGAAGTACAAGGAGGCCATCGGCGACTATACCCGTGCCCTGAAGTATGCTCCTGACGGACAGAACCTGTGGCACAACCGCATTCTCTGTCACATCCACGAGAAAGACTATGCACAGGCGCACCTGGAACTCGATACCATGCTGACGCGCTGGAGCCAGTATGCACGAGGATATTCCATGCGTGCCGAGGTCTATATGCTCGAGAAGGACACCGCCAACGCCATCGTCGCACTCGACAAGAGCTTGGAGCTCGACCCCTACGACGGCAATATCTGGGCAGAGCGTTCCATCATCAGCCTCGCCCGTAGCGAGTGGAAGGAGTCGGAGGAATACCTGAGCAAGGCCATCCATCTGCTGCCCAAACAGGCCAACAACTACATCAACCGTGCTCTGGCACGTTACAACCAGAACAACCTGCGTGGTGCGATGGCAGACTATGACGCGGCGCTCGACTTCGACCCCAACAACTTCCTCGGCCACTACAACCGTGGATTGTTGCGTGCACAGGTGGGCGACGACAACCGTGCCATCACCGACTTCGACTTCGTATTGAAGCTCGAGCCCGACAACCTCATGGCGCTCTACAACCGTGCCACGCTGCTCGACAAGACGGGCGACCTGCGTGGTGCCATTCGCGACTATACGAAGGTCATCGACCAGTACCCCAACTTCTGGACGGGCTTGCAGAGCCGTGCCAGCTGCTACCGTCGTCTGGGCATGACGAAGCAGGCCGATGCCGACGAGTTCCGCGTCTATCGCGCCCAGCTCTACAAGCATCTCTATGGCACTCAGCCGCGCCTCTCGAAGAAGCAGATGCGTAAGCGCTCTGACGACGACCTGGAGAAGTACAACCAGATAGTCGTGGCCGACGAGCAGGAGGTCGATCATGAGTATAAGAGCGAGTATCGTGGTCGCGTGCAGAACCGCAAGGTGGAGATTGAGCTGCTGCCGCTCTACGGACTGTCGCTCCATCGTCCCCAGACAGGCGACGTGCGCACCAAGCTGACGCTCTGTCCGCAGGTGGAGGCCTACAACCAGCAACGCGGCGTGCGCCGCCTGTTCCTCTCCAACGCCCAGCGTTCGCTCGACGAGGCACAGACGAACGCCTACTTTGCCTACATCGATTCGCTCTCAGTAGCGCTGTCCTCCTCCCATTCAGGGGAGGCCGGGAGGGGCCCTCTCTATCTCCAGCGTGCCATTGCCTACGCCGAGATACAGAACTTCGACAGCGCTGTGGAAGACCTGACCACCTATCTGCAGAGCGACACCACGAGCGTGCTCGCACTCTGGCAGCGAGCCTACTGCCAGGCCAAGGCCAACGACTTCAATGCCTCGCAAGGCACCGACGTGGGCATGAAGACCGCCAGCGTCATAGGCGACCTCACACAGGCCATCAGCCTCGCTCCCCAGAACGCGTACCTGTATTACAACCGCGGCACCCTCTATGCCCAGCGCTCTGACTATGGACGTGCCATCGACGACCTGACAAAGGCCCTTGAGCTCGACCCGCAACTGGCCGAGGCGTGGTACAACCGCGGTCTTGCCCGCCTCTACAGCAGTCAGCAGCAGGAAGGCATCAGCGACCTCTCGAAGGCCGGTGAGCTGGGTCTCTACACCGCCTATTCGGTCATCAAGAAATACAGGAAATAGTCTTGTAAGGGAAGATTGAGTGAAGAGCTTTCCCGTAATGAAACGCACCTTTTCATGCCGTGAAAAGGGTGGTTTCATGCCATGAAAAGGTGCTGTACCAAAAATTAAACCACCCCCCCTCCAAACCTCCCCTGCTACAACAACGGAGAACATCGCTATGACGTTCTCCGTGCGAATATAAAGAAATTATTTCTGCGTGACGATGACAGCGGCTCGGGCGGCCAGCTGCTGCTTCCACTCCTGCAGGTAGGCAAACCAGGCGTCGGCAGAGTGGTAGCCGAAGTCCTCGTTGTCGGACGAGAAGGTGATGGCGTAGTGCAAGGCGTCGGTCTGGGTGGCAACCACGAAGGGGTAGTTGCGCTTGTCCTTGGGCAGTTCCTGTACGACGTTCTGTCGGGGCAGGCAGATGCCCAGTCCTACGGTCTCACGCTTATGGCCGGCGGAATCCTTGGCAGATACGGGCCAGTCGGTGCCCCAGCAGCCGCGCAGTCCGTTGTGGTCACTGAACTCAAGGGACTGCTTAACGTTGATGATGCCTGTGCAGAACTCGCGGTCAGCGGCTGGACGGTTGAACAGCACGTCAACCATGCAGTCGCGACGGCCAGCCGTCAGCGTGTAGCGGGTGGTCATGGTGAGGGGGGATGTATGATGTATGATGTTTGATGTTTGATGTATGAGGGCCGAGGGGGCGTTCCAGCCGTCGTCAATAACCTCGACGATGGTGCGCAGGGGACCATAGGCCAGGATGCGCAGCGTGCGGCGATTGACGTCGTCGAGCATCACGGGCTCTGTGCCGTTCCATCCGCGCAGCGTTCCCAGTCCGAGGGTGGAACCTACCCACAGCACGTCGTCGCCGTAGCCCGTGGCTTTCTGCAGGCTGTCAGGATAGAACTGCGTGTCGTGCAGCTCGAGTCCCTGGTGGTACTTGCCGTAGATGTCAACCGTCTGCCGGTGGTCGAAATAGATGCGGTAGGCCACGAGGCGGTTTTCGAATGCCGGACCGTGATGGTGCAGCTGCCAGTAGGGGTTGGTGCCTCGCTCTACGGTCAGGCTACTGATGTAAAGGTCCTGCTTGTTTTCCTCCTTGATTTTCTTGTTCGACAGGAGCATTTCCGCATAGACCTGCGGCTCGTAGGGGCGGGGAGTGCCCTCGCTGAACAGTTGTATGGTGAATGTGCGGCTCTGCTTTGCCTTCAGGTCAGTCAGGAAAAACAGCTCGTCGAAGCGTCCGTCGCCGTTGAGATCGTCCAGCTGGCAGGGAACCTCCTGTCCGTCGAGCGTGACAAGGGCTGACCTGACGATGGTGGTCTGCTGACCGAGATCCATCGTCACGGGTTGAGCCGTGAGCGCAGTCTTCGTAGGGTTGCTTACTTGGATGCTGGTCACAACCTGCGAAAAAGAGGTCAGACTGATGCCCAAGAGACATAGTGAAAGGATATGTTTTTTGTTCATTTTGATTAGTTTTTTGCTTGTCTTTAGGGCAAAGATAAACATATTTTAGCGTGAAATTGATATTTTTTTGGTTAAAATTTGGAATTAATTAGATTTTTTAGTATATTTGCAAACGAATTTAACATCGTCTTTCAAAATTTAATATCTGATTGTGCGTAGATTCTATCTTTGCGTATTAGCCTGTATGCTGCTTTGCATTGGCTGCGAATGGCACTTCAAGCCCGGCGACGAGCATCTCTCGGAGGATGTTGTGCTGGAGCGCTACGACCGTATTCAGACGCTGTATCTGACTACGGGCGACCGTTCGGCATTGCAGCAGTTGAATACGCGCTACCCGGAGCAGACGCGCATGCTGATTGAAGACGTGTTGAAGATAGGCCAGGTGAACGACCCCATGATTAACTCCAAGTTCCTGCATTACTACAAGGATTCTGTGCTGCAGGCCATCATGATTGACGTGGAGAAGCAGTTTGCCGACATCAGCGACATTGACCGGGAGCTGACCTCGGCCTTCAAGGAGCTGCAGAAGCTGCTGCCCGACATGCAGCTGCCCCTGGTCTATGCGCAGATAGGTGCCCTTACGCAGAGTATCATCGTGGGTGACAGCACGGTGGGCATCAGTCTTGACAAGTATCTGGGTGCCGACTATCCGCTCTATGCGAAATATTATCCTGAAGAGCAACGCCGTCAGATGACGCGCAAGATGATTGTGCCCGACTGCATCGGCTTCTTCATCCTGAGCAGGTTCCCGATGAACGAATCGGTGGACACCTCGATGATAATGCGTCACCGTCACATGGGAAAGATACAATGGGTGGTCAACCGCGTCACGAAGAAGCAAACCTTTACCAATGAGCATGTCAAAGCCGTCGATGACTACATGCGCAAGCATCCCAAGACCAGCGTACCGCAATTATTGGAAAACAAACAAATATGAAACGCATCGAATCTATTTTTCTGCTATTCCTGTTGGCAGTAGCCCCCGTGTGGGCTGGCGATAACCTCAGCCTGCAGGATATTACACGCGGCGTGTTCCGCGCCCAGGGCATCGCAGCCATTCAGCCGGCACAGGACGGCGAGAGTTACTTACAGATCTCCGACGACGGTCAGCGCATTGAACAGTACTCGTTCAAGACCGGTGAGCTGACGGGCACCTTGCTCGACCTGGCCACCGCACGCGGAGCGAAGCTGGAGGGCATTGACGGCTACATCGTCAGTCCCAACGGACAGCGCCTGCTCATCCAGACGGAGACCAACTACATCTACCGCCACTCGTTCACCGCGAAGTTCTACATCTACGACATCAGGAACCAGAAGTTGGAGCCGCTGAGCGACGGTGGCCCACAGCAGTCGCCACTCTTCTCGCCCGATGGTCAGCAGATAGCTTTCGTGCGCGAGAATAACATCTTCCTGGTGAAGCTGCTCTACAACAATGCCGAGAGTCAGGTGACGAAGGACGGCAAGCGCAACGAGATCATCAACGGCATTCCCGACTGGGTGTATGAGGAGGAGTTCTCGACATCGCAGAGCATGGTCTTCTCGGCCGACTCCAAGCAGTTGTGCTGGATTCGCTACGACGAGAGTCAGGTACGCGAGTTCTCGTTCCCGCTCTACAAGGGACAGCGTCCCACTCACGAGGAGTATGCCGACTATCCCGGAGTATATTCCTATAAGTATCCCATTGCAGGTGAGCGCAATTCACGCGTGAGCGTCATGAGCTTTGACATCAAGAGCCGCCAGACGCGCACCTTGCAAGTGCCCCTGGATGCTGACGGCTACATTCCCCGCATCAAGGCTACGAGCAACCCCGAGTCGGTCATTGTCATGACGATGAACCGCCATCAGGACTGTCTGCGGCTCTACAGCGTCAATCCGCTATCCACCGTCAGCAAGCTGCTGCTGGAGGAGAAGGTTGACAAGTACATCAAGGAGGAAGTGCTTGATAACCTCCGTATCACCGACGGACACATCCTCTTGCCCAGTGACCGCACAGGATTCATGCACCTCTATCTCTACACCATCGGCGGACAGCTCGTGCGTCAGGTGGAGCAGGGTGATTACGAGGTGAGTGATGTCTATGGGTTCGACGAGGCAACGGGCGACACCTATTTCGCTTCGCATGCCAATGGTGCGACGGAGCAGCAGGTCTTTGTGGCCCGCAAGAACGGCAAGGTGGAGCAGCTGACGCCCGACGCAGGATGGAACAGCGCCGTGTTCTCCTCGAACTACAAGTATTTCGTGAACACGTGGAGCGACCTGAACACGCCGCCCGTCTATACGCTGCATGAGGGGCGCAAGGTGACTAAGACGCTCATTGACAACAAGGATGTCAGCGAGAAGCTGGCACAGTATAATATAGGTACGCGCGAGCTCTTTACGTTTACCACTTCCGAGGGCGTCAAGCTCAACGGCTGGATGATTAAGCCTGCCGACTTCACGCCTACGAAGCGCTATCCCGTCATCATGTACCAGTATGGCGGACCGGGCAACCAGCAGGTGCAGAACGCCTGGGGCAACGGCATGTGCGGACAGGGCGCGCTGCTGGAGATGTATCTCTGTCAGCAGGGCTATATCTGCGTGTGCGTCGATAACCGTGGTACTGGCGGACGTGGCGCAGAGTTCGAGAAGTGCACCTACCTGCGACTGGGAGAACTGGAGAGCCGCGACCAGGTGGAGAGCGCTCTCTGGCTGGGACAGCAGGCTTACGTCGATAAGGAGCGCATCGGCATCTGGGGCTGGTCGTATGGCGGCTGGAACACGCTGATGTCGATGTCTGAAGGCCGTGAGGTGTTTGCTGCCGGCGTAGCCATTGCACCACCCACCAACTGGCGTTATTACGACACCATCTACTCTGAGCGCTATATGCGTACTCCGCAGGAGAATGCCGAGGGCTATGACCAGGTGAACCCCATTGCCCGTGCCGAAAAGCTGCATGGTGCCCTGCTGCTCTGTCACGGACTGGCTGACGACAACGTGCACTTCCGCAACACGGCCGAATATACCGAGGCGCTGGTGCAGGCCGACAAGGATTTCCGTCAGCTGACCTACACCAACCGCAATCACAGCATATACGGCGGCAATACCCGCCTGCACCTCTTCCGTCAGGCCGTCAATCACTTTAATGCCAATCTACTAAAATAAACAAACGAAATGAAGAAGAAAATCATGAACAGCCTCCTGACGGCACTCTTCCTGTTGCCGTCAGTGGCTCATGCCCAGCAGGATGTGGTCATCGTTACTGTCAGCAACCCTACGGACATGCAGCGACAGGAACTCGTTGAGCTGGATGCTAAAACTGTGAAGGAACGCCTCGGCGTCTGCTGCGACAGATGCAAGCTGCGCGTTATCAATGCCGTGCGTCAGGAAGTGCCTTATCAGCTCACCTACGACGGCAAGCTGCTCATTGATGTCAGCGTTCGTCCAAAGGGACAAGCGCGCTTCACCATCGTGAAGGGTGAACCACGTCCCATGAAGACCGTTGTCTGTGGGCGTCAGTACCCAGAGCGTGTCGATGACATTGCCTGGGAGAACGACCGCGGAGCCTACCGTCTATATGGTCCTGCGCTGCAGCGTAACAAGGAGCGTGCCTTTGGCAACGATGTGTGGGTGAAGAACACGCCCGACCTCGTGGTGGAACAGCGCTACGAGCTGGAGCTGAGCAATCATGCTGCCATCGTCGCCTTACGTGAGGCAGGCAACACGGCGGCTGCCGACTCGCTGGAAGAGCTGACCACCTACCACTTCGACCACGGCTACGGTCTCGACTGCTACAAAGTAGGCCCGTCGCTCGGCTGTGGTGCTCCGGCTTTGCTTGACAATGGAAAAATCGTCTTTCCTTATTGCTATACGCAGTATGAGATACTGGACAATGGTCCGCTGCGCTTTACTGTCAGCCTGACCTACGAAACCAAGGAGTTCCACGGTGACCGCGTGACAGAGCATCGGCTGCTCTCGCTCGACAAAGGCTCTAACTTCAACCGTCAGACCGTTTGGTATGAGGGAGTTACGAAGCCCGTTGACATCTCTTCTGGTGTGGTCATTCACAACGAGGACACCACCTCTGTGTGGCTCAAGGAGAATATGGCACTCTATGCCGACCCCACCGACAACCCTGCCGCTCAGAACTTCCAGATCTACGTGGGCGTCATCTTCCCCTACGGTCAAGTGGAAACTCTCCGCGTGCCCAACGAGGGCGCAGCCAACGGCATCAACGGCCACGCCTTGGTCGTTTGTCGTGGTGTGCAGCCTGGCGAGCGAGTCACCTATTACTGGGGTTCTGCCTGGTCGAAGTATGACTGCCGTAACATGCAGGAATGGCTGTTGCGTGCTGCCGATTTCCAGAACAGCCTGAGGAATCCTCTGACTGTCAGCATAGAATAATCTTACAAAAAACGCTGTTGGCGACAAATTTTCTGAACAATTATTTTTGTAATTCAAATTTTGTTCGTAAATTTGTCGCCATAATTAATTAATGTACAAACTAAAACCTGAAAACTATGACAAAAAGATTTTCTATTATTGTAGTGTGTCTGGTGCTTGTGGCTACGGGTATTTCTGCCCAGGGCATCTTCAAGCGTATAGGCCAGCGAGTGAAATATCGCGTGGAGAGTGAGGTGGAACGGACGGTTGACAACGCTGTCGATGGTGCCGTAGAGGGCGTGACTGACGCTGCTACTGATGCTGTGACGGGTAATGACGAAGAGCCTGCTCCCGAGGCCGATCCGGCAACGACGACTGATCCAGGTGTGACAAACACGACAGGGGCTGTCAAGAGTGACTTTGTGCGTGGTTCTGTCATCATGTTCCAGGACGATATGGCAGGCGAACAGGTGGGTGAGTTCCCCTCAAAGTGGGACTTGGTACGTGGTAACGCTGAGATTGCTACTGTGAATGGCGTGAAGTGTATTGCCCTCATCGATGGCGACGGTTGGATTACTCCGCTGGTCAAGGGTGGTATCAAGAACTACCTGGGTGACGTCTTCACCATTGAGTACGATATGCTCTTCGACGACCGTCCCAAGGACGGCGCACCCGGCATTGAGCTGGATATCATGAACGAGAACGAGAGACAGGACAACGAGCTGTTCACAGTTCACTATAGCATGACCTACGACAAGCAGACCATCGACTGCGATTATGTACGTCCTACAGAGGAGGGTTACTCCCACAGGGAAGGACATTCCTCAGCCCGTGACGTTTGTGTCATCAACGATGGCCGTTGGCATCACTTCGCCCTGTCGTTCAACAAGCGTGCCATTAAGTTCTATGTTGATGGCAAGCGTGTCATCAACGTACCCAACGCCAAGGCCGGTGCAGGCTGGTTCACGCTATGGTCAGGAGGTAAGGACGACCGTCCCACTTACGTGAAGAACGTTGTTGTAGCCAAGGGTGCCGTAGAACTGTATGGACGTACCGAAACTGACATGTCTGCTGTAGAGCGTTCTATTCAGGAGACGGGTAAGTTTGTGACGAATAACATCCTGTTCAAGACAGGTAAGGCTGATCTGCTGCCTGAGTCGATGGAGGAAATCAAGAAGATTGCCGACTACATGAAGAAGAACCCGAGTGTTCGCTTCGAGGTGCAGGGACATACAGACAACCAGGGCAGCGACGCCGTGAACGATCCGCTTAGCCAGAAGCGTGCCGAGGCTGTGGTGAAGGCGCTTGTGTCGCTGGGTTGCGACGAGTTTAACTTGCGTGCCGTTGGTAAGGGTAGTCATGAGCCTGTTGCTCCCAACACTACTGACGAAGGTCGTGCCAAGAACCGCCGCGTAGAGTTCATAAAAAAATAGATTATAAGGGATTTGTAAATAAAAAAGGCCGCTATCCAATAGGGTAGCGGTCTTTTTATTTATCTTGGCTTCGCCGAGCTTACACGATGTAACCATCGTTTTGTAACCTTGGCTTCGCCGAGCTTACACGATGCCCTGTGACATCATGGCACTTGCAACCTTCATGAAGCCTGCAACGTTGGCACCCTTCACGTAGTTGATGTAGCCGTCAGCCTGTGTACCGTACTTCACGCAGTTCTCGTGAATGTCGTTCATGATGCGCTTCAGGTAGTTGTCAACCTCCTCTGAAGTCCAAGAGAGACGCTCAGAGTTCTGTGACATCTCAAGACCAGAAACTGATACACCACCAGCGTTAGAAGCCTTACCAGGAGCATACAGAATCTTGGCATCCTGGAAAATCTTAATGGCCTCGGGCAGTGAAGGCATGTTAGCACCCTCAGCTACTGCGATAATACCATTGTCGATGAGAGCCTGAGCCTGCTCGCCGTTGATCTCGTTCTGAGTAGCGCAAGGCAGGGCGATGTCGGCCTTCTCGTGCCAGGGACGCTCGCCAGCGTGATAAACAGCGTTGGGATACTCCTCGGCATACTCCTTGATACGTCCGCGCTCGACGTTCTTCAGCTCCTTAACGTACTCGAGCTTCTCCTGAGTGATTCCATCGGGATCGTAGATGTAACCATCAGAGTCAGAGAGCGTCAAGGGGATAGCACCCAGCTGGATGCACTTCTCAGTAGCATACTGAGCCACGTTACCAGAACCAGAGATGAGCACCTTCTTGCCCTTGATATCGATGTTGCGAGTCTGAAGCATGCTGTTCAGGAAGTAAACGCAACCATAACCAGTAGCTTCAGGACGGATGAGTGAACCACCGAAGGGGATACCCTTACCAGTGAGCACGCCCTGGAACTGGTGAGTAAGCTTCTTATACTGACCGAAGAGGTAACCAACCTCACGACCGCCTACGCCGATGTCACGCAGAAACGCATTACCTCAGCGTCGCTCTTGCCACGGGGAGAGAAGTCGGAACCACCCTTTGCACCACCCATAGGAAGTGTGGTCAGTGAGTTCTTGAATGTCTGCTCAAATGCGAGGAACTTCAGGATACCGAGGTTCACAGACTTGTGATAACGGAGACCGCCTTTGTACGGACCAATGGCGTTGTTGTGCTGGATACGGTAACCCATGTTTGTCTGGACGTTGCCCTTGTCGTCAACCCATGTGATACGGAATTCGCAAACACGATCGGGGATGCACAGACGCTCGATGAGGTTGGCCTTCTCGAACTCGGGGTGCTTGTTGTACTCTTCCTCAATGGTGGGGAGAACCTGACTAACGGCCTGGATGTACTCCGGCTCGTTGGGGAAACGTTGTTTCAGATCTTCAACGATTTTAGCTGCATTCATAATTTTTTAACTTTTTAATTGTTGATTGATTGATAAATATTTGAAATTTTGTGTTGTTTTCTCGTTTTCGGTTGCAAAGATATAGCAAAAACATCAAACTGCAAACATTTTGTCAACTTTTTTCGCGTAAACGATTACTTTTTGTCACTTAATTGATATAAATCAAGACAAAAGGTCTGTTCAACGAGAAAGAATACGTAGAAAAAAATAGAGGAAGTAGATTTCCTCTAACTTCCTCTAACTTTTCAGTCTTCCTTTGACTCCTTATTTATAAAGGTAGCGCTTGATACTCTTCTTCGGCGTCTTCTCAAATTCCTCCTTGCGAATTTCAATCTCGCTGAGCTTGGCGTAGGCAGGAAGAACCTGATTCAGTTGCAGTTTGTTCTGCTCCATGACATTGCGGATGTCCTCTGTGGTGAAGCCCATCTTGTGAGCCTCGTCGTAGTCGGGATAGACGATGGCAACAAGCTTTTCAGCACGCTGCACAACAACGCTCTCGACCACGAGGGCCATAGAGTTGACCTTGTCTTCAATCTCCTCCGGATAGATGTTCTGTCCGTTAGAACCCAGAAGCATGTTCTTGGAACGACCCTTGATGAAGACGTTGCCGTACTCGTCCATCGTACCAAGGTCTCCCGTGTGGTACCAGCCGTCCTTGTCGATGGTCTGCGCGGTAATTTCCTCATTCTTGTAGTAGCCCAGCATGACGTTGAGTCCACGGGCCAGAATCTCACCGGGGATGAGCTTCGGGTTGGGGGAGTCGATGCGCACCTCCATGTGGCGCACGGCACGTCCGCAGGAACCTGGGGCAAAGGTATGCCAGTCGCTGTAACAGATGATTGGAGCACACTCGGTAGCGCCATAGCCCACGGTATAGGGGAAGTCTATCTTCTTAAGGAACTGCTCTACCTCCTGATTGAAGGCTGCGCCGCCGATGATGACCTCATAGAACTGTCCGCCAAAGGCACTAACCACCTGCTCACAAATCTTCTCGTGAACCTTGAGGTTGACCACGGGCATCTGCAGGAGCAGTCGCATGCGGTTGTTCTGAATCTTTGGGAACACTTTCTTACGGATAATCTTCTCAATAACCAGCGGCACGGCAATGATGATGACGGGCTTGATGTTGGCAAATGCCTCGGCAATGATAGCCGGTGATGGGATTCGGTTGAGATAATAGACATGACAGCCATAAAGGAACTCGAAGATGAACTCGAAGGCCATGCCGTACATGTGAGCCATAGGGAGAATGGAGATGACACGGTCGCCAGTTTTGATCTTCTTACCCAGCACGGTGACGGCGAAGTCATAGTTTGACCACAGGGCACGATAGGGAATCATGACGCCCTTGGAGAATCCGGTTGTTCCGCTGGTATAGTTGATAAGTGCCAGTTCGTCAGGCGACTGCTCCGTGTAATACTTTACATGCTCCTTGCGGAAATACTTGGGGAACTTCTTACCGTACAACTCGTTTAGGTGCTCACGTGCATAGGTAAGCTTCTCTGAGCGTGAGACATAGAGCGAATAGTCGGGGTTGTTGATGATACCCTCCAAGCCTGGCATCTCGTCAGGATTGATGACGGTCACCACATGGTCGCCCACAAAGAGGAGCTTCGACTCGGAGTGGTTCACGATGTTGTGAATCTGCTCGGCATTGAACTCGTGGAGGATGGGGACGGCAATGGCTCCGTAGGTTAGCGTGGCGAGGAATGCCACAGCCCATTGTGACGAGTTGCGTCCGCAGAGGGCAATCTTGTCGCCTTTCACTACGCCGCTGTTCTCAAACAGAATGTGCAGCTTTTCAATCTTGCGTGCTACATCGTGGAACTGTAAGGTGGCTCCTTTGTAGTCTGTCAGCGCATCAGCGTCCCAATGGTCGATGATGCTCTGTTGAATGAGTGCGTTGAAACTTGGTATGTGTTCCATATTATTGATTTGTTATAGTTTTATTCTTGATACAGGTAGCGCTTGATGCTCTTCTTGGCTGTCTTGGCAAACTCCTCCTTATGCAGACGGATAGCAGACAGGTGGCTGTAGGCTGGCAGCTGCCTATTCAGCTCCACGAGGTTTTGTTCCATGATGTTCTCCAGATCCTCGGTGGTGAAACCCATGTTCTTGGCTTCGTCGTAGTCAGGATAGACGAGTCCGATGAACTTGTCGTCCTTCTGGATGACGATGCACTCGCTGACCATTGTCATAGAGTTGAGCTTGTCCTCAATCTCCTCCGGATAGACGTTCTGACCGTTGGCGCTGAGCAGCATGTTCTTTAGGCGTCCGCGAATGAAGACGTGTCCGTCAGCACTCATGGTGCCCAAGTCGCCCGTATGGTACCAGCCATCCTCTTCGAGTACCTCGCGGGTGGCTTCTTCGTTCTTATAGTAGCCCAGCATGACGTTAGCGCCGCGGGTGATAATCTCTCCAGGAATGTTCTCAGGATCTTTGCTCAAAATCTTCACTTCCATGTGGTCAACGGGAGTGCCGCAGGAACCAGGAACGAAGTCCTTGTAGTCGCTGAAAGTGATGAGCGGTGCACACTCTGTGGTACCGTAGCCAACGGTGATGGGGAAGTGAATGTTGTAAAGGAATTGCTCTACCTCCTGGTTGAGTGCAGCACCTCCCACGATAATCTCGTAGGCATTGCCGCCCATAGCCTGATACACCTCGTTACAGATGCGTGCCTTTACCTTCTTCGAGACCACAGGCATCTGGAGTAACAGCTTGATAACGTTACTCTGTGTCTGCGGGAATACGCGTTTGCGGATGATTTTCTCGATGATGAGGGGAACGGCAATGACGACGGCGGGCTTGATGTCGGCAAAGGCCTGCGCAATGATGGCTGGTGAGGGCAGTCGGTTGAGGAAGAACAAATGGCTTCCGAAGCAGAAGGGGAAGATGAATTCAATCGCCATTCCGTACATGTGGGCCATAGGCAGGATGCTTAGCGTGTCGCAGTTCTTCTTCAGGTGTACGCCCAGCTTGTTCAAGCAGAAGTCCAGGTTGCCCCATAGTGCACGGTAGGGTAGCATGACGCCCTTCGAGAATCCTGTTGTTCCGCTGGTGTAGTTGATGAGTGCCAGCTCGTCGGGGCTGTCCTTGTGCCAGTTAACGTGCTCCTTGAGGAACTCCTTCGGATAGCGCGTGCAGAACAATTCATTTAAATGTTCGCGCGCGTATGTGAGGGTTTCTGAACGGGAGAGCATCAGCGAGAGGTCTGGCAGATAGACGATACCCTCAAGGCCGGGCATCTCTTCGGGCGTTATCTGCGTCGCTACAACGTCGCCTACGAAGAGGAGTTTCGCATCAGAGTGGTTCACGATGTTGTGAATCTGCTCGGCATTGAACTCGTGGAGGATGGGGACTGCAACGGCTCCGTAGGTTAGTGTTGCCAGGAAGCTGACAGCCCAATGGGCAGAGTTGCGTCCGCACATGGCAATCTTGTCGCCTTTCTTTATACCGCAGTTATCGAAAACAATGTGAATCTTCTCAATCTTTCGTGCCACATCATGGTATTGCAGAGTGGCTCCCTGATAGTCAGTCAGGGCGTCGAGATTCCAGTTGTCGATGACGCTTCGTTCTATATAGAGATTGAAACTTTCAACAGTTTTCATTGCACATTTTCAAAAATTCTGTGCAAAGGTAACACCTTTTTTGCACATTTCAAAATTTTTTGTGCAATTTTTTACTCGTAACGCATAGATTTTGCTGGATGGATGAAAGAAATGAAATAGCTGGGGGCTATCAGCACGAAGACGCTGATGAGTAGTGTGGCGACGTTAAGTGTCACAATGATAGGCAGATTCAGTTCCATGGGAGCCTCTTTGACGTAGTATGTGGCAGGGTCGAGCGTGACTATACCAAAATGCTGTTGCAATAGTACGATGCCGATGCCAATGACGTCGCCCAACAGGAGTCCCTGAGTGATGATGAAGGCTGCAAACCAGAGGAAGGTGTGACGAATGGTCTTGTTGCGTGCACCGAGTGCCTTCAAGATTCCAATCATCTGCGTGCGTTCCAGAATAATGATGAGTAGTCCCGAAATCATGGTGAAGCCTGCCACGCACACCATCAACACAAGGATAATCCACACGTTGATGTCAAGCAGCTGCAGCCAAGTGAAGATTTGGGGATAGGCCTCGAAGATGGTCTTGGAAGCTAGCGTCAACGTGGGTTCCTCAATGCTGGTATTGATGAATTTCAGTTGCTGTGCCACATCGTCGGCTATGGGAGCCAGCATGTTGAAGTCGTTGACGGTCATCTCTGCCCCCGAGTAGATGTCGGTCTCGTCCCATTGGTTCAGTTTCCGGGCTGTGTAAAGGTCGGTAAAACAGAGTGCCTGGTCGAATTTCGTCATGTTGGTCTGATAGACGCCGGCTATCGTAAACTTCCGGGCTTTGACGCCTTCATCGGTAATGAAGTAGGCATAGACGCGGTCGCCCGCCTTGAGTTGCAGTTTGTCGGCAATGAGTTTCGAGGCGAGTATCTTGTTGGTGCTCTTCTCGCCGCTGAAGACAGGCATCTCTCCGTCGATGACGTGCTGACGCAGGAAGTCGGTCTTGTAGTTTTCATCAATACCCTTGAAGATGACGCCCAGAAAGTCGCTGTCAGTCTTCAGGATGCCTTGTGCCAGAACGTAGCGTTGTACGTGGTCGATGCCGGCCATGTGGCTGAGGATGTCCATTGTCGAGTCACTCAGCTCCACCTGACTGCCGATGGCCAGCAGGTTCTCTATCTGGATATGGCTTCCAAAGCCGATGACCTTGTCGCGGATGGTGTGCTTGAATCCCATCACGACGCTGACGGTCACAATCATCACAGCCAGTCCGATGGCCACTCCGAAGGTGGCTATCTGAATAGCAGGACGGCTGACCTTACGATTGTCACCGCCCTCGCTGTAGATTCTCTTGGCTATGAATAGGGGAAGATTCATACCGTGCGTCCGGGATAGGCTTCAAGTGCTTTCGCCAGCACGACGAGTGCCCGCTCCAGGTCCTTCTTCTTCAACACGTAGGCAATACGTACCTGGTCGATGCCGGCTCCGGGTGTGGTGTAGAAGCCGGCAGCAGGAGCCATCATGACGGTCTCGCCCTCGTAGTTGAATTCGCTGAGACACCAGCGGCAGAATTTCTCTGCATCGTCAACAGGCAGCTTCGCAACGGTGTAGAAGGCTCCCATGGGAATGGGTGAATAGACGCCGGGAATGCGGTTCAGGCCGTCAATCAGACACTTTCGACGCTCCACATACTCGTCATAGACATCGCGCAGATATTCCTCGGGTGTGTCAAGTGATGCCTCGGCAACAATCTGTCCGATGAGTGGGGGAGAGAGGCGTGCCTGACAGAACTTCATGACAGCTTTGCGTACCTGCTCGTTCTTCGTGATGAGTGCGCCGATGCGGATGCCGCACTCGGAGTAGCGCTTCGATACGGAGTCGATGAGGATAACGTTCTGTTCAATGCCCTCCAAATGGCAGGCAGAGATATAGGGTGAACCGGTGTAGATATACTCGCGATAGACCTCGTCTGAGAACAGATACAGGTCGTACTTCTTCACCAGGTCGCGTATCTGGTTCATCTCACGGCGGGTGTAGAGGTAACCTGTGGGGTTGTTGGGGTTGCATATCATGATGGCGCGGGTGCGGTCGTTGATAAGCTCCTCAAACTTCTCCACCTTCGGCAATGAGAAACCCTCCTCGATGGTGGTGGCAATGGTACGGATCTTGGCTCCGGCGCTGATGGCAAAGGCCATGTAGTTGGCGTAGGCAGGCTCTGGAACGATAATCTCGTCACCTGGGTTCAGACAGCTCAAGAAGGCAAAAAGCACCGCCTCCGAACCACCAGAGGTGATAATGATGTCGTCAGCTGTCACGTGGATGTTGTATTTCTCGTAGTAGCCGACAAGTTTTTCGCGGTAGCTCAGATAGCCCTGCGAGGGAGAGTATTCCAGGATGTTGCGGTCTATGGTCTTCAGCGCGTCAAGCGCTACTTGTGGTGTGGGCAGGTCAGGCTGTCCGATGTTGAGGTGATAGACCTTTGTTCCGTTTTGTTTAGCTTTTGCGGCAAGAGGAGCGAGTTTCCTGATTGGTGACTCTGGCATTTCCACTCCGCGTACAGATATTTCCGGCATCTTGTATTATTTTCGATTTTAACGATTTTCGATTTACTATTTATTTTTTCGGCTGCAAAGTTACAAAAAAGTTATGAGTTATCAGTTATGAGTTATGAGTTTTTTTAGTAGTGGAAGCAAATTATTCACTCTTCACTCTTCACTTTTCACTTTTTTTTGTACCTTTGCCCCCCGAAAAGTAATAAAAACGATGAACTACGAGGAACTTTTGGAATCAAAATCGCCATTGAGGGCCAAGTTGGCCACCATGTCGTTGGGCCGCTTTACGAAGGTCCAGCTGGAAGATGGCAAGTGTCAGAATGTCCTGGCTATCAGACCGCAGTTGAATGACAGCATCGTGTTTGCTGAGGCGTTAAAGAGTGAGTGTGAGAAAAACAAGGAGCTGATGCATAAGCACCAGTTGCATTTTGAGCCTGAACTCAAGGGCAACAACATTGTTTCGCTGCACTTGGAACAAGGTAACTATGTGACGTTGGCGCAGTTGGTGCAGGACCAGCCCTCCATTGTAGGTACCAAGGGCTTTATCAGCACGATTATTCAGCAGTTGCTCGACGTGACGGAATATTTGCACGAGCAGCAGGTATGGCATGTCTGCTATGCACCACAGAACATTCTGGTGCGCAAGGGCGATAATGCCGTGATGCTGCTGACCCACGGCTCGTTCTATCTTGGTATGAAAAACCGCATGGACCTGTACGAGGGCATGGAGGACTTCATCGCCCCGGAGATACGCAATGACGGTACCGTTGACAACCGCTGCGATATCTATTCATTGGGCAAGCTCATCAGCTGGCTCTTTGAGATGACGGAGTCCACCTATGACTATCGTAAGATTGCAAAGAAAGCCCAGTCGGAAATGCCGGAGGGACGTTACGAGTCGATTACCGATATGCGTAAGGCCCTTGCTTCAAAGCGCGAGTTGCGTCGTTCGTGGCTGACTTTGTTGGCAGCTGCCATTGTGGCGCTGATACTGGTTGGCGGCTACTTCATGCTGATGCCCGAGCCAACGACCGTGGAATTTGTGAAACCCGCTCCCAGACAGGCTACTGACGACCTGATAGAAGACGGCTTCGACCCTGCTGAGCTGGGTGTGGTGAGTGGCGATTCTTTGGTGATGACACCGGAGGAGCGTCGCCAGCAGAAAGAGTACGAGGCCAAGGCAGAGCAGATTTTCCGCAAGCGTTTTACTGCCGAAGCCGACCGCATCCTTTCCAAGATATACGATAATGAGCACATGAATTCGAGCGAAAAGAAGTTCATGGCAGAGATGTCGAGCGTGAACGAGGAGTTGTTGCAGCAGCAGCTTGATATTGCTACGGAGGCCGGCATCAGCACGGCCCGCAGTCAGGTTCTCGCAACGGAAATCGTGGAAACGCTGACGGAGCAGAAAAAGAAGAAACTGCAGTATTACGGCGTACAAAAGTAAAAATGTAAATTCAGATAAACAATGAGAAGCAGAACAGCAAACTGGTTTGAGACCGCCATCCGTTACGACAAGACGATGGAGGACGGTATGACAAAAAAGGTAATTGAATACTATGTGGTTGACGCCCTGAGCTTTGGCGAGGCTGAAGAGACCATCACGAAGGAGATGTCAGCTTATATCAGCGGAGAGTTTGAAGTCAAGAACATCACTCCCGCCGCCTACCACGAGATATTCTTCAGCGAGAACGACAACGACGACCGCTGGTACAAGGCCAAGCTCCAGTTTATTACCATTGACGAGAAGACCGAGAAGGAGAAACGCAACAGCGTTACCTATCTGGTTCAGGCTGCCACGCTGAACGGCGCGGTGAAGAATGTTGACGAGGTGATGAACGGCACGATGATTGACTACGTCATCTCGAACATCAGCGAGACCAAGTTCATGGACGTCTTCGAACACACAGCGAAGAAAGCAGAAGAGTAATGGATTACGACGTCAAGGGAAACCTGCGGCATGTGCTAGCTGACCTGCCCGAGGGTGTGCGCCTGGTGGCCATTAGCAAGTACCATCCCAACGAATATATTGAGGCAGCTTACGCCGAGGGTCAGCGCATCTTCGGCGAGAGCCACGAGCAGGAGCTGCGCCAGAAGGTGGAGACGCTGCCCAAGGATATTGAGTGGCATTTCATCGGACATCTGCAGACCAATAAGGTGAAGTATATTGCTCCTTATATCTCTATGATTCAGGCTGTTGACTCATTGAAGCTGCTCAAGGAGATTGATAAGCAGGCAGCCAAGAACGACCGTGTCATCAAGGTTTTGCTCGAGCTTCATATTGCAGAAGAAGAGACGAAGTACGGCCTGACGCTCGATGCCTGTCGTCAGCTCTTGAAAGAAGGCGAATGGCGTCAGTTGGAGCATGTGCAGATTTGCGGTCTCATGATGATGGCATCGTTCGTCGAAGACGAGTCGCAGATACGTTCAGAGATGATGCTCGCCAAGAACTTCTTTGAAGAAGTGAAGCGTGACTACTTTGCTGCCGACGACGCCTTCTGCGAGCGTTCGTGGGGCATGAGCCACGACTATCCCATCGCTGTCGAGTGTGGCTCAACGATGGTCCGCGTAGGTACCACGATCTTTGGTCCTCGCGTTTATTAAGGTTTGAAGATATATTGTCCTCGCTTCATCTTCGCCCAATGGATGGCGTGACGCGGACAATGATGATAACAGGCAAGACAGTTGGTGCACCGTCCGTTGTGGTTCCACACGGGCGGTGTTCCTTTGATGTCATCTACAGGACAGAGCTTTGCACAGAGGCCGCAGCCAATGCACGCTTCCTCATCCACCCAGAACTTCTCGTCAGTAATCAGGTGCTTGTTGTAGTAACCTCCTATCACGTAGGAATAAGTGCGCGGAATGGCACCCTTTACCAGTTCGTGCACGTTGGTCTGCCGATGGGCTACAATCTCGGCAATATGCTTCATGCGCACCTTGGCAGCCTCAATCTTCTCGCGTTCCTTTTCAGGCGTGTCCAGATGTAGGAACGAGAAGCACACACACGACTCCGGCATCACTACCGCGAACGAGCTGTCAAGTCGTAACCCCTTCTGCTGCAGCTCTTTCCTGAAGATGGTCATCAGCTCGCCCATGTTGTCGCCACAGGTTGTCAGCGCATAAATATAGGTAGAAGGCGAAAGGTGGAAGGTGGAACGCCGCACAAACTCGCGGACGATGCGTGGTGGCTGCCATCCGTGGGTAGGGAAGCAGAATCCCAGTCGCTCATCCTCTGCGAGCGTGTATTCGCACTTGTCTTTCCTGAGCTCGCCGGGAATGTAGATAAGCTCTTCGCCAATGGCTTCGGCCAGCTGCTGAGCTGCCCATTTTGTGTTGCCAGAACCAGAAAAATAGAAAATCATGGTGCAAAGATAATGATTTTTTGTAATTTTGCAGCCGATTATGAGATTTTTTGTTTGGTTTTCATACGACGGGACTGCCTATCACGGGTGGCAGGTGCAGCCCAACGGGGTGACGGTACAGCAGGAACTGGAGCGTTGCCTGTCGATGCTGCTGCGTGAGAAAATAGAGGTGGTAGGAGCAGGACGTACCGATGCCGGAGTGCATGCACGCCGCATGGTGGCACACTTCGACTACGAGGGCACTTACGACATGCAGAACCTAGCCTATAAGCTCGACCATGCGCTGCCTGAGGACATCAGCGTCTGGAGCGTGGAGCCTGTCAGCGACGACATGCATGCCCGCTTCTCTGCCAAGCGTCGCACGTATCATTATTATATACACACCCACAAGTCGCCCTTCCTGCGCAAGTATTCGTGCCAGCTGCACTATAAGCTGGACTTCGAGGCTATGAACCAGGCTGCCGAGGTACTCCGTGAGTACGATGACTTCGGGGCTTTCTGCAAGGCTGGCAGCGATGTGAAGACCACGCTCTGCACCATTTATGCTGCCCGGTGGCACCAGACGAGTGAGACAGAGTGGTATTTCGAAATCTGTGCCAACCGCTTTCTGCGCAACATGGTGCGTGCGGTGGTGGGGACGCTCATCGAGGTGGGACGTGGTCGCATGACGCTGGCTGAGTTCCGTCGGGTCATTGAGAAGGGCAGTCGAACGGGTGCCGGCGAGTCGATGCCCGCTCACGCGCTATTCCTGGAAAATGTAGAATTTTAAAAGAAATATGGAGTGAACTTCTGAGCTCCTAAGGATAATATAAAATGTGGTTAATCCTTGCATTCATGTCTGCAGCACTCTTGGGCTGCTATGACTCTTTCAAGAAAGAAGCGCTGAAGGAGAACGCGGTTATTCCCGTGCTGTTCCTCAACACGCTGTTCTCGTCGCTCATCTTCCTGCCCTTCATCCTGCTGAGCTATTACACCCACGTGCTCGATGGTTCCGACTTCCTTGTAGCGAGTGGCGGATGGGAGGTTCATAGGTTCATCCTTTTGAAGAGCCTAATTGTGTTAAGTAGCTGGCTTTTAGGTTATTTTGGTATGAAGCATTTGCCACTCACCATCGTCGGTCCCATTAATGCCACGAGACCTGTGATGGTACTTATTGGTGCCTTGCTCTTCTTTGGAGAACGGCTGAACTTGTGGCAATGGGTGGGTGTGACGCTAGCCATTATCTCGTTCTTCATGCTCAGTCGCAGCAGCAAGAAAGAGGGCATCGACTTCAAACGCGACCAATGGATTTGGATGATTGTCGGTGCCGCCGTTACGGGAGCCATCAGCGGGCTTTACGACAAATACCTCATGGCGCCTGTCGGTGAGGGCGGGGTAGGGCTCGACCGCATGATGGTGCAGTCGTGGTACAACATCTACCAGTGCTTCATGATGGGTGCGATGCTCCTGCTGCTGTGGTGGCCCACGCACAAGAAGACGACGCCCTACCACTGGAAATGGTCTATCCTGGGCGTCAGCATCTTCCTCTCGACGGCCGATTTCCTGTATTTCTATTCGCTGTCGTTGCCCGACGCCATGATTAGCATCGTGTCGATGATTCGCAGGGGCAGCGTCATTGTCAGTTTTCTCTTCGGGGCATCCTTGTTCCATGAGAAGAACCTCAAGGCAAAGGCCTTTGACCTTGTCTTGGTGTTGCTCGGAATGATATTCCTTTACATCGGTTCGAACTGATTTCTTGATGAAAATTTGGTGGAATGAAAAAATGTTCGTACCTTTGAAACGTCAATTGTGACAACCAACATAAAGTGTAGTAGTATGATTGAGTATATCTCGCAGAATCTTTGGCAGTTGTGGGCTGTGATTGCAGTCGTTTGCCTCATTCTTGAACTGACCTCGGGCGACTTCTTTATTATGTGTTTCGCCATTGGTGGGGCAGCAGCAGCGTTGGTTTCTCCATTCGCCAATTTCTATGTCCAGCTGGCGGTGTTTGCCGTGGTCAGTCTAATCAGCATCTTTACTGTGCGTCCAGTGGTGCTCCGGTGGTTTCATCGCAACGATCCTGACCGCGTGAGCAATGCTGATGCCCTTATAGGTCGTGAAGGTCGTGTGCGCGAGGCTGTCGATGAGGGCGGCTATGGTCGTGTAGCCATCGACGGCGATGTGTGGAAGGCCTGCAGCGCCGACGGCAAGGCTATTGCCGAGGGCGAGCGCGTGAGGGTCGTCAAGCGTGAGAGCACCATTATTACAGTAGAAAAACTTTAAAAAAACAATAGCATTATGGAACCCATCTTTTATGTACTGATAGTCATCGTGTTGTGTGTGCTGGTGCTGGCAAAGAAGGCGCTGGTCATTATTCCCCAGTCGGAAACCAAGATTATTGAGCGTCTCGGTCGTTACCACGCCACGCTCAATCCGGGTATCAACCTCATCATCCCGTTTATCGACCGTGCGAAGGACATCGTCATCCTGAGTCGTGGGCGTTACATGTACTCCACCACCATTGACCTGCGCGAACAGGTATATGACTTCCCCAAGCAGAACGTGATTACGAAGGATAACGTGCAGACGGAAATCAACGCGCTGCTCTACTTCCAGATTGTTGACCCGTTCAAGGCTGCCTACGAGATTTCTAACCTGCCTAACGCCATCGAGAAGCTGACGCAGACCACGCTGCGTAACATCATCGGTGAGCTGGAGCTTGATGAGACGCTCACATCGCGTGACACCATTAACAAGAAACTCGGACTCGTGCTCGACGAGGCTACCGACAAGTGGGGCGTCAAGGTGAACCGCGTGGAGCTGCAGGACATCACACCGCCAGAGAGCGTGCTCACGGCGATGGAGAAGCAGATGCAGGCTGAGCGTAACAAGCGTGCCACCATTCTGACCTCCGAGGGTAAGAAAGCCGCTGACATCCTGCAGTCTGAGGGTGAGAAGACCGCCATCATCAACAAGGCCGAGGCTGCCAAGCAGGAGGCCATTCTCAATGCTGAGGGTGAGGCCATGGCACGCATCCGCAAGGCCGAGGCCGAGGCAAAGGCCATCGAGCTCATCACCGAGGCTGTCGGCAAGAGCACCAATCCTGCCAACTACCTGCTGGCGCAGAAGTACATCCAGATGCTGCAGGAGCTGGCACAAGGCCCTGCCCAGAAGACTGTTTATCTGCCTTACGAGGCTACGAACCTCATGGGCAGCATCGGTGGCATCAAGGACTTGTTCAAGTCAGAGTAACCTCCAATTCAATCGAAAATTGATAATACGTAAATCGTAAATGGTACAAAATATCTTCAAGGGACTTGGCATAGCGCTCATTACTCCCTTCACTACCGACGGGCAGGTCGATTATCCTGCCCTCATCCGCTTGGTGAACTATCAACTTGACAACGGTGCCGACTTCTTCTGTATCCTTGCCACTACCGGCGAGACTCCCGTGCTGACGCGCGAGGAGAAGCAGAAAATCAAGGACCTGATTGTTGACCTGGTGCAGGGGCGTGTGCCCATCCTCATGGGTTGCGGAGGCTACAACACCGCCGCCGTCATCGAGGAGCTTAAGACCGGTGACTTCAAGGGCGTTGACGGCATTCTCTCCGTCTGCCCCTATTACAACAAACCCTCGCAGGAAGGTCTCTATCAGCACTTCAAGGCCATTGCCGCAGCCACCGAGCTGCCGGTGGTGCTCTACAACGTGCCCGGTCGTACTGGAGTGAACATGAAGGCAGAGACCACCGTGCGTCTGGCCCGCGACTGTCGCAACATTGTTGCCATCAAGGAAGCCTCGGGCAATCTGGAGCAGGTCGATGAGATTATCAAGAACAAGCCCAAGGACTTTGACGTCATCTCGGGTGACGACTCGCTTACGTTCCCCATGATTTCGTGTGGTGCCGTAGGTGTCATCAGCGTCATCGGCAACGCCCTGCCCAAGGAGTTCTCGAAGATGATTCGCCTGCAGTTCCGCGGCGAGTATGAGGCGGCGCGTAAGATTCACCACCGCTTTACCGACCTCTTCTCGCTGCTCTT
Organism: uncultured Prevotellaceae bacterium; assembly: GCA_902768105.1. GTDB lineage: Bacteria > Bacteroidota > Bacteroidia > Bacteroidales > Bacteroidaceae > Prevotella. The sequence continues at coordinate 32,996 of CACXJZ010000014.1, read as the reverse complement.
CGTCGATGGCAACCCCGCCGGCGTTAAGGCCATGCTCCACGAGATGGGCTTCATTGAGAATGTGCTGCGCCTGCCGCTTGTGCCCACGCGCATCTCTACGTTGCAGAAGATGAGTGAAATCATGAAGGAGCTCAAGATTTAGCCCTCCGCTCTCCACCACCAAATGGACATCATCCACGAAATAACACCCCTGCATAGCAGTCACGATGTGCTCTACATCGCTGACCGCCACAAGAAGGAATTCAACTATCCCATCCACAACCACGACGTCTTTGAGCTGAACTTTGTGGAACATGGGGCAGGCGTGCGTCGTACCGTGGGCGACTCCTCCGAGGTCATTGACGACTACGACCTGGTGCTCATTACTTCGCCCGACCTTGAGCACGTCTGGGAGCAGCATGTGTGTTGCAGCCCCGACATTCACGAGATAACCATACAGTTTAACCTTGACATGCGCGAGGGAGGATTCTTCGACAGCAACCCCATGCGCAGCATCCGCGACATGCTGACGGAAGCTCGCAAGGGACTCGCTTTCCCCCTCTCGGCCATCATGCACGTCTATCCGCTCCTCGTGGGCATCAGCCAGGTCAAAGACGGCTTCTATGCCGTGCAGCAGTTCCTCACCGTGCTCTACGAGCTGTCGCGTCAGGACGGGGCACGCACACTTGCCTCCAGCAGCTTCGCCAAGGTCAACGTCGAAAGTGACTCACGACGCGTGCTCAAGGTCAAGAACTACATCTCCAACCATTATCAGGACGAGCTGCGACTGACCGAACTGGCCGACCTTGCAGGCATGAGCCCCTCGGCCTTCAGCCGCTTCTTCAAGCTGCGCACGGGGCGCACGCTCTCCGAGTACATCATCAACCTGAGACTGGGATTTGCCAGCCGACAGCTTGTCGATACGTCTAAGAGCATCAGCGAAATCAGCTATCTCTGCGGGTTCAACAACCTGAGCAACTTCAACCGAATTTTCAAGAAGAAAAAGGGATGTAGCCCCTCTGAGTTCCGCGAAAACTACCGCAAGACGCGCATAATTGTATAAAAAACGGGGCAAGGGAGAAAAAAGTGCGAAAAATATTTGGTGGTTACAAAATTTCTCCTTACCTTTGCACCCGCAAATAAGAAAATGGCTCCCTAGCTCAACTGAATAGAGCATCTGACTACGGATCAGAAGGTTGTGGGTTTGAATCCCGCGGGAGTCACTAAAAGCAAGAAAAAAGACCGAGCAAAGTTCACTTTAGCTTGGTCTTTTTCTTTTGGTATTTTTTTTAGTCACTTCGCGGGAGTCACTAAAAAGTCATTTCACGGCCTTTGTCACGTCAACGATACTCATGATCTTTAGCGAGCCCGATGCCTCGAAGGTAATCCACACGCGACCCAGGGCAGCGTCAACCTTCTTCACCTTGTAGCCGCTCATGGTAAGAGCAGCGAATTTCGCACGGTTCATCAGCACCTCGTCTCCTGCCTTCAGATTCTCCTTCAGGGGTAGCATCTTCACATCGGCTTTCTTGTAGGACTGAACCTTCGGCCAGCTGCCGTTCAGCAGCACGAGCACGTTGCCGTCTTTCTCAGCCACCATCTTGCCGAAGAGCCATTTGCCGTTGCTGCTCTTCGCTGCAATACGCGCACCAGGAGCCATGACGCCGGCTTTCACGACGTTGAATGTGCCTGGCTCCAGCTCTGTGGTTTCCACCTTCGGTGTGCCGTTTTCATTGTCCTCATACTCGCGGTTCAGCAGCACGACCTTGGGCTTCTGCGGGTTTGCGGCATCTTTCACGATAGCGTAAGTGAGCTGCTTACCATCCAGAAGCAGTACAATGTCCCCCTTCTTTGCGCGGGTCTGTTTGTTGATGGCAATGGTCAGAGGGTCCTGACCGTCCGCTGTCAGGGTGAACTTTCCAGCCTCGGCGGCAATCTTCACATCCAGTCCGTCGGCCCATGGGCTTTGTTCTTCGTTGCCTTGGGCATTAGCCGCAAGCGTCATAGCCATCATGGCTACCATTGCAAAAAACTTTTTCATACTTGGTTTTAATTTAGATTTTTAAATGATTGAACTTTCGCCTGCAAAATTACATATAATTCCCCATTCCACGAAATAATTTCCACATTTTTATTCCCAATCCCTTACAATGGGCAAGCCTCACTCCGAGACCTGTCCATTTTTTGTTAGTTGACTTTATTGCAACGAACTCCGTGAGACACTCAATGGCCTTGTAGGGGAAGTGTGAGTGAAGTAGCGGCTTGAGTGTTCCAGTTCCAGTTGTTCCAATTAAAAAAACGATGTGACCTAGGCTATCTTTTAGGCGAACCTAGGAAGTCCTAGGACCTAGCCCTACCAGACCTCCCCGATGGGGAGGCTTTTTTGTGGCGTGATGAAAATAAATTGCTATTTATTTTGTATTTCGCTCGATTTGCACTACCTTTGTCCCCTCAAATTGTTTGTTATGGGAATATTCGGATTTTTTAATAAGAACAAGAAAGAGACGCTTGACAAGGGCTTGGAGAAGACCAAGACCTCGGTGTTTGACAAGCTGGCGCGTGCCGTTGCGGGCAAGTCGAAGGTAGATGACGAGGTGCTCGACGACCTCGAGGAGGTGCTGATTACCAGCGATGTAGGCGTTGACACGACGCTGAAGGTCATCAAGAGGATTGAGGAGCGCGTGGCTCGCGACAAGTACGTCTCGACGAGTGAGCTGAACGGCATACTGCGCGATGAGATTGCTGCGCTGCTTGCCGAAAATAATAGCGAGGACAATGCCGACTGGGACATCCCCAGCGACCACAAGCCGTACGTCATCCTGGTGGTTGGCGTGAACGGCGTGGGCAAGACGACGACCATAGGCAAGCTGGCGTGGCAGTTCAAGCAGGCCGGCAAGAAGGTCTATCTGGGCGCTGCCGACACGTTCCGTGCCGCTGCCGTGGAGCAGTTGTGCATCTGGGGCGAACGGGTAGGTGTGCCTGTGGTGAAGCAGCAGATGGGCAGCGACCCTGCGAGCGTTGCTTTCGACACGCTGCAGAGCGCGAAGGCCAATGATGCCGACGTGGTGCTCATTGACACGGCTGGCCGTCTGCACAACAAGGTGGGCCTGATGAACGAGCTGAAGAAGATCAAGGACGTGATGAAGAAGGTGCTGCCCGAGGCTCCCGACGAGGTGATGCTCGTGCTCGACGGCTCTACAGGTCAGAACGCCTTTGAGCAGGCCAAGCAGTTCTCGGCTGTGACGCAGATAACCAGTCTGGCCATCACGAAGCTCGACGGTACGGCCAAGGGCGGTGTGGTTATCGGCATCTCAGACCAGCTGAAGGTGCCCGTGAAGTACATCGGACTGGGCGAGGGTATGGAGGACCTGCAGCTCTTTGACCGCAGGGAGTTCGTGGACTCGCTGTTTAAAGTGAAGAGTTAAGAGTGAAGAATTTGCTACTGCTAACCAATGAATAAGGGGACGATTGACTTTATCACGCTGGGCTGTTCGAAGAATCTGGTGGACTCGGAGCGGCTGATGGGGCTGTGCGAAAGGCACGGCTTCCGTTGCGCGCACGACAGCGAACAGCCCGAGGGCGAGATAGTGGTCATCAACACCTGCGGATTTATTGCCGACGCGAAAGAGGAAAGCATCAACACCATCCTGGAGTTTGTGCAGGCGAAGGCCGAAGGTCGCGTCAAGCGCGTCTATGTCATGGGCTGCCTGTCGGAACGCTATCTGGCAGAGTTGGAGGCGGAAATTCCCGAGGTGGACGGCTGGTACGGGAAGTTCAACTATGAGGAACTATTAGCCTCCCTAAATCCCTCCAAAAGGAGTGACTTTCCTACGGAGCCTGTTAGTGAGCCTCCCCTTTTGGGGAGGTTTGGTGGGGCTCGCCATTTGACCACCCCCTCGCACTACGCGTACCTGAAGATTGCGGAGGGCTGCGACAGGCATTGCGCCTACTGCGCCATACCTATTATTACCGGCAGGCACAGGAGCCGTCCGATGCAGGAGATACTCGACGAGGTGCACTGGCTGGTCAGTCAGGGCGTCAAGGAGTTTCAGGTGATAGCCCAGGAGCTGACATACTACGGCATCGACATTGACGGTCGGCAGCACATTGCCGAGCTGGTGGAGAAAATGTCGGACATTGAGGGCGTGGAGTGGATACGACTGCACTATGCCTATCCGGCACATTTCCCGATGGACCTGCTGCGCGTGATGCGTGAGAAGAAAAATGTGTGCAAGTACCTCGACATAGCCCTGCAGCACATCAGCGACCCCGTGCTGGAACGCATGCAGCGCCACTTCACCAAGCAGGAGACCTACGACCTCATTGAGACTATGCGTCGCGAGGTGCCGGGCATCTGCCTGCGCACGACGCTGATGGTGGGTTTCCCTGGCGAGACCGACGACGACTTCCGCGAGCTGGTGGCGTTTGTGAAGTGGGCACGCTTCGAGCGCATGGGTGCCTTTGCCTACTCTGAGGAGGACGGCACGCCCTCGGCCAAGCTCTATCAGGACGATGTGCCTGAGGAGGTGAAGCAAGCACGTCTGGACCGTCTGATGCGCGTACAGCAGCAGATAGCCGCCGAACTGGAGGCTGCGAAGGTGGGTCAGGTGATGCGCGTCATCGTTGACCGCCAGGAGGGCGACTACTACATAGGCCGCACGGAGCAGAGTTCGCCCGAGGTTGATCCCGAGGTGCTGATTCCTGCCGCTGAGGGGCTGACTATAGGGCAGTTCTACGACGCGAGAATAAACGATTCGGAAGAGTTTGACTTATACGCAACGACCAATATATAAATATGAATAACAAGGAATTTATCAGCGAGCTCTCAGCCCGGATGGGCTACAGCACCAGCGACACGCAACGGCTGGTGACCAACCTCGTGAACGCCATGAGCGACAGCTTCCTGGAAGACAACGCGGTAACCGTTGCCAACTTCGGAACGTTTGAAGTGAAGAAGAAGATGGAACGCATTATGGTGAACCCCGCAACTGGCCAGCGCATGCTGGTACCGCCCAAACTGGTCTTGGGCTTCAAGCCGAGTGCCACGTGGAAAGACCAACTGAAGAAAGGAGGGGATGAGTAATGGGAAAGAAGACCATACAGGAGATTGCCTCCATACTCGTACAGCGGAACGGCCTGAAGGTCCGCGATGCAGAGCGCTTTGCCGCTACTGTGTTCAGCGTTATTCGTGAAGGTCTGGAGCGCGACGGCCAGGTAAAGGTGCGCGGACTGGGCACGTTCAAGATTGTGGGCGTTGGTGCGCGTGAGAGTGTGAGCGTCTCTACAGGCGAGCGCGTGACCATTGCCGGCCACGACAAGATTTCCTTTACACCTGACGCCACGATGAAAGAGCTGGTGAACAAGCCCTTCTCGCAGTTCGAAACCGTGGTACTCAACGAGGGCGTGGATTTTGAGGAGGATGCTCCGGAAAGTCTGGAAAGCGCGGAAGTCCCGGAAATTCCAGAAATTCCGGAAACTCCGGTGGTGCCGGAACCAAAGCCCGAGCCACAGCCTGAGCCAAAGACTGAACCTGTGACGCTGATGACTGCTGTAGAGCCAGAGGCTCCGAATATCCCGGAATCCCCGGAAGAGCCGAAACCAAAGGCTCCGAATATCCCTGTAACTCCTGAAACTCCGGAAACTCCGGAAACCCCGGAAGAGCCGGAAGAACCCGAAGGCAGCAATACCTGGAAGTGGGTGCTGGGCGTGATAGGCGTGCTCTTGCTGATGGCAGCATCGGCCGGCGGCGGCTACTACTTCGGACTGAAGAAAGGCCAGCAGATTGTTGCGGCAGACTCAACGGCCGTTGCCGTTGTTCCTGATACGGCGGTCATTGATACCGCGGCAGTGGACACCACAGCCATTGACACGACAACAATAGTGGTTGAGGAGCAACCTGTGACAGAACCCGTGACTGAACCTGCATCAGAGGCAGCTCCAGAGCCCAAGCCAGAGCCAGCGCCTGACAAATATGCCGAGATGGACCCCCGCGTGAAGCACGGCGCCTATCGCATTATAGGTGACGACTTTACGGTGACGGTGAAGCCCGGTGAAACGACTGCCCGCATTGCCAAGCGCACGCTGGGAGCAGGCATGGAGTGCTACATCGAAGTATATAACGGCATCAAGTCGAATGCCGACCTGAAAGAAGGCCAAATAGTCATGATTCCCAAGCTGGAGTGGAAGAAGAAAAAGAAGTAGCCTTTAAAGACTTTTAGATGATTTAATATTTATTACATTCGCAATTTGCTCTTATAACGGGCAAATTGCGTACTTTTGCACGTGCAAAACAAAAATAAACAAATTTATAACTATGGCAGAAGCTATTGACATTAGAGAACTGAATATCCGAATTGAGCAGCAAAGCGCATTCGTGACGAACCTGACGACGGGCATGGACCGCGTCATTGTAGGACAGAAACATCTGGTTGACACCTTGCTCATCTCCCTGTTGAGCGACGGCCATATCCTCCTGGAAGGTGTGCCCGGACTGGCCAAGACACTGGCTATCAAGACGCTGGCACAACTGATTGACGCGAAGTATTCGCGCATACAGTTCACGCCCGACCTCTTGCCTGCCGACGTCATCGGTACGATGATTTATTCGCAGAAGGACGAGAAGTTCCAAGTGAAGAAGGGTCCTGTGTTTGCCAACTTCGTGCTGGCCGACGAAATCAACCGTGCTCCGGCAAAGGTGCAGAGCGCTTTGCTCGAGGCCATGCAGGAGAAGCAGGTGACCATTGGTAGCGAGACCTTCCAGTTGCCCAGCCCGTTCCTCGTGATGGCTACGCAGAACCCCATTGAGCAGGAGGGAACCTACCCGCTGCCCGAGGCGCAGACCGACCGTTTCATGATGAAGGTGGTCATTGACTACCCGACGCTGGACGAGGAGAAGAAGATTATCCGCGAGAACATCCAGGGCGCCCTGCCCACCGTCACACCCGTGACTACGGCCGACGAGATACTGCGTGCCCGCTCGGTGGTGCGTGAGGTTTATCTGGACGAGAAGATTGAACAGTACATTGCCGACATCGTCTTCGCCACGCGCTATCCTGACCGCTACGGCCTGAAGGACATGAAGAACATGATTTCCTTCGGCGGATCGCCCCGTGCATCCATCAATCTGGCAAAGGCCAGCCGTGCCTACGCGTTCATCAAGCGTCGCGGTTACGTGGTGCCTGAGGATGTGCGTGCCGTTGCCCACGACGTGCTGCGCCACCGCATCGGCCTGACCTACGAGGCAGAGGCATCGAACGTGACGAGCGAGGAGATTGTTTCTAAGATTATCAATAAGGTAGAAGTACCCTGATGGAAACATCTGAAATCATCAAGAAAGTTCGCAAGATAGAAATCAAGGCTCGCGGACTGAGCTCGAATATCTTTGCGGGACAATACCATTCGGCGTTCAAGGGACGCGGTATGGCATTCTCGGAGGTGCGCGAGTATCAGTTCGGCGATGATGTGCGCGACATCGACTGGAATGTGACCGCCCGCTTCCACCGTCCCTACGTGAAGGTGTTTGAGGAGGAGCGCGAGCTTACCGTGATGCTGCTCATCGACGTCAGCGGCAGTCTGGACTTCGGTACACAGCGGCAGATGAAGCGCGACATGGTGACCGAGATTGCCGCCACGCTGGCGTTCTCGGCCATCCAGAACAATGACAAGATTGGCGTCGTGTTCTTCTCTGACCGCATCGAGAAGTACATCCCGCCGAAGAAAGGTCGCAAGCACATTCTCTACATCATCCGCGAGATGCTTGATTTCAAGGCTGAGAGCCGTCGTACCGACGTGCGCGGAGCGCTGGAGTTCATGACCAGCGTGGCCAAGCGTCGCTGTACGGCCTTCGTGCTGAGCGACTTCTTTGACCGTAAGGACTTTCTGCAGCCCCTGACCATCTGCAACCGCAAGCACGACGTGGTGGCCATCCAGGTTTATGACCAGCGTGCAAAGATGCTGCCCGACGTGGGACTGATGCGCGTGGTGGATGCCGAGACGGGACACGAGCAGTACATTGACACCAGCAGCCGCCGTCTGCGCGAGTCGCATACACAATACTTCATGAGGCGGCAGAATGTGTTGACCGAGACGTTTAACAAGAGTAATGTTGACCACGTGAGCATCGCCACCAACGAAGACTTCGTGAAGGCGCTGCTTATGCTCTTTAAACAACGAAGCTGATGAAGAAACTGTTTTTGTTTATAGGCTTATGCTTAGGCTGTTGTTGCGCGATGGCGCAAAGCGTTGAAGCCACCATCGACTCCATCGAGATATTCATGGGCGAGCAGGCTCACGTGACGCTGACCGTCAACGCCCCTGAAGGAGCCAAGATTGTGTTTCCGCAATACAAGCGCGCACAGCAGATAACGCCTGGCGTCGAGGTCGTCGAGACACGCAACGAAGGCGACAATGTGCAGGTGCTCACCATCACGTCGTTCGACGAGAACCTCTATCCGCTGCCGCCGTTCCCCGTGCTGGTCAATGGCGACACAGTAAAGAGCAAGGGCTTGGCGCTGAAGGTGATAGGCATTGAAGTCGATACCACCCACTACGAGAAGTTCTTCGGACCGAAGGACGTGCAGGACAACCCGTTCCTGTGGAGCGAGTGGGCTCCGCTGGTGTGGCTGACCGTCCTCATGCTCGTACTGCTGGCGCTCACCGGCTACCTCTATAAGCGTCTGCGCGACAACAAACCCATCATGGTCCGTGTGCGGGTAATCAAGAAACTGTTGCCTCACCAGAAGGCCATGAAGGAGATTGAACAGATCAAGGCCGACAGGATGCAGACCTCTGAGAACCAGAAGGAATACTACACGAAGCTGACCGACACCATTCGCCGTTATATCGAGGAGCGTTACGGCTTCTCGGCTATGGAGATGACCAGTTCGGAAATCATTGAGCGGCTGACTCAACAGGGCGACCAGAAAGCACTCGACGAGCTGCGCCTGCTGTTCCAGACGGCCGACCTCGTGAAGTTTGCGAAATACTCTACGCTCATCAATGAGAACGACATGAACCTGGTGACTGCCGTTGACTTCATCAACAGCACCAAGGCTGAGAACCTGCCCACCGAGGAGGTGCTCCGTCCGAAGCTGTCGGAGGAGGACCAGCGCTCGATGAAGACGCGCCGCGTGCTGAAGATTGTCATCGGTGTCATCCTTGCTGTCTGTGTTTGCCTGCTGGCTTATGTGGCCTACGGCACGTGGGAGTTGTTAAGTTGAAGAATTAGAAAATGGAATTTGTAAATAAAGGATTTTTCCTGCTGCTTCTGCTGCTGATACCTTATATTATATGGTATATCAGGTTCAGGAAGAAGAGCGAGCCCACCATGCGGATGAGCGATACAAACGCCTATCGCAATGCACCGCGTAGCTGGAAGGTCATGCTCATGCCCGTCCTGCCGCTGTTGCGCATCCTCACCTTTGTGCTCATTGTCATTGTGCTGGCACGACCACAGACCAGCAATTCCTGGAAGGACCAGACCGTCGAGGGAATCGACATCATGCTGGCTATGGACGTCTCAACATCCATGCTGGCCGAGGACCTGACGCCTAACCGCATAGAGGCTGCCAAGAAGGTGGCGGCGGAGTTTATTGCCGACCGCCCGAACGACAACATTGGACTGACCATCTTTGCCGGAGAGTCGTTCACGCAATGTCCGATGACTGTTGACCACGCCTCGCTCCTGAACCTGCTGCACAACGTGCGGGCCGACATTGCTGCACGAGGACTCATACAGGACGGTACAGCCATCGGTATGGGACTGGCTAACGCCGTTGCACGACTGAAGGACTCGAAGGCGAAGAGCAAGGTGGTCATCCTGCTGACCGATGGTTCGAACAACATGGGCGACATCTCGCCGATGACGGCAGCCGAGATAGCCAAGAGCCTCGGCATCCGCGTCTATACCATCGGTGCCGGAACGAATGGTACGGCCCGTTACCCCATGCCTGTCGGTGGTAGTGTGCAGTACGTGAACCTGCCCGTGGAGATAGACACCAAGACCTTGGGCGACATCGCCAATGCCACCGACGGAAAGTTCTATCGTGCCACCAATACACGGGAGCTGCAGGAGATTTACAAGGAGATTGACCAACTGGAGAAGACGAAGCTCAACGTCAAGCGGTTCAGCAAGCGTTACGAGGCCTACCAGCCGTTTGCCCTCGCAGCCATCCTGCTGTTGCTGCTCGAGCTGCTGCTTCGTGTAACCATATTTAGGAGGATACCGTCATGAACAGATATTTTGAAGACCCCGCATACCTCTGGCTGCTGTTGCTCGTTCCCGTGCTGGCTGCTTTCTGGTTCCTAATGCGTCAGCGTCAGAAGAGCAAGTTGCGCAAGTTTGGCGACCTCGAGCTGGTGCGCCAACTGATGCCTGATGTGTCACGCTGGCGTTCTGCCGCCAAGTACGGTCTGCTATTGGGTTCGCTTACGCTGCTCATCGTTGCCTTTGCCCGTCCCCACTGGGGTTCCGGCACCAAAACAGAGAAGCGTACAGGCATTGAGATTATCATCGCTATGGATATCTCGAACTCCATGCGCGCGGAGGATGTGACGCCCAGTCGTCTGGACCGTGCGAAGATGATGGTGGAGAACCTCGTCGATAAGTTCTCGAACGACAAGATAGGACTCATCGTCTTTGCGGGTGATGCTTTTGTGCAGCTGCCCATGACCAGCGACTACGTGTCGGCCAAGATGTTCCTCTCGAGCATTGACCCCACGATGATTGGCACGCAGGGTACCGACATTGCTACTGCCATCGACATGGCGGAGCATAGCTTCAGCCAGGATGAACAGGTGGGCAAGGCCATCGTTGTCATTACCGACGGTGAAGACCACGAGGGTGGGGCTGTCGAGGCTGCCGAGGATGCGAAGAACCGCGGTATGCGCGTATTTGTGCTGGGTGTCGGCTCTACGGGAGGCGCTCCCATTCCTGACCCCTCGTCAGGCAAGTATATGATTGACGAGACGGGCAACACCGTTATGTCAATCCTCAATGAGGATATGTGCCGACAGATTGCACAGGCTGGTGGTGGTTCCTATATCCATGTGGAGAACGGCTATGCCGCACAACAGCAGCTGAACGACGAGCTCGACAAGCTCTCGAAGAAGGAGATTACGGCTGAGGTGTATAACAGCTACGACGAGTATTTCGTGTGGTTTGCCCTCGGAGCCTTGGTACTGCTCGTGCTCGAGGTGCTGCTGCTGGAGCGTAAGAATCCGCTGTTCAGGAACCTGCATCTGTTCCGCAACCGCAAGGCTGCTATGTTGCTGGTGTTGGCGCTCTTGTCGCTGAGTGCTTCGGCACAGGTTGACCGCCAATGCGTGCGCCGTGGCAACAAACTGTTCCGTGCCGGACAATATGCCGACGCTGAGGTGCAATACCGCAAGGCTGTCGAGGCTAATCGCAACAATCCGCAGGCTGTCTATAACCTGGGTAATGCGCTGATGGCACAGAACAAGGACTCGGCTGCCGTCGAGCAGTTCCAGACTGCCGCACGCATGGAGAGCGACCCGATGCGCAAGTACCAGTCGTTCCATAATATCGGTGTCATCTGCCAGAAACGTCAGATGTTCAAGGAGGCTATCGAAGCCTACAAGGAGGCGTTACGCCTGAATCCGCACGACGACGAGACGCGTTATAACCTTGAGCTCTGCAAGCGTCAGCTGAAGAAGCAGCCCCCACAGGGCGGCGGTGGCGGCAACGACGACAAGAAGGAGGACAAGCAGGATAAGCAGGACCAGCAGCAACAACAGCAGCAGGACCAGCAGAAGAAAGAGGACGAGCAGAAGAAGGAACAGCAGCAGAAACCCCAGATGAGCAAGGAGAATGCTGAACAGCTCCTGAACGCTGCCTTACAACAGGAGCGTCAGACTCAGCAGCGCATGCAGGAACAACAGCAGCAACAGGGTCGTCGCCGACTGAAGAAGAACTGGTAAAGGAAAAAGACATGAAAATATTACTCATATATAAGTTATTATCATCCATCCATTTCAGGGAGTGGCTGGGGGTGGTTCTTTTATTGTTCCTTTTGCCTTTAGGTATGCTTGCGCAAAGCATCACCGCCAGCGCACCGTCGCAGGTGGCTGTGGGTGAGCAGTTCCGCCTGACCTATACCATCAATACCGACGATGTGGATGGCTTCCGTGCAGGCAATATTCCAGCCGAGCTGGAAGTGCTCATGGGACCCAGCACCTCGCGACAGTCGAGTTTTCAGATGGTCAACGGCCGTACCAGCAGTTCCACGTCCATCACCTATACCTACATACTCTGTGCCACCGCCAACGGCACGTTTACCATTCCCCCTGCACGCGCTACGGTGGGTGGAAAGCAGATGACGTCGAACGTCCTGCGCATCAAGGTGTCCGGACAGGCCAGCGGTCAACAGTCTGGCGGTCAGCAGCGGCAGCAGTCATCAGGCATGCGCTCTGCCGGTACGCCTATCTCGGGCAGCGACCTCTTCATCAAGGTTAGCGCCAACAAGAGTCGCGTCCACGAGCAGGAGCCCGTGCTGCTCACCTACAAGGTATATACGCTGGTTGACCTGACGTCGCTCAACGGCAAGATGCCTGACCTCAAGAGTTTCTACTCGCAGGAGATTCCCCTGCCACAGCAGAAGAAGTTTACCATTGAGAACGTCAATGGCCGTCCTTATCGTACGGTGACGTGGAGCCAGTATGTCATGTTCCCGCAGATGACGGGTAAGCTCGACATTCCTGGCATCACGTTCGAGGGTGTGGTAGCCCAGGTCAACCGCGATGTTGATCCCTTTGAGGCATTCTTCAATGGCGGTTCAGGCTATGTGGAGGTCAACAAGAAGATTCAGGCTCCGGGTCTGAGTATCCAGGTTGATCCGCTGCCTGAGCGTCCCGCAGGCTTCTCGGGTGGAGTGGGGCGGTTTACCGTCAAGGCCGAGCTCGACAAGACCGAGGTGCGTGCCAACGACCCTGTCACGCTGCGCATCACCGTCAGCGGAGCGGGTAACATGAAGCTGCTGAAGGAGCCTGTGGTCAACTTCCCGCAGGATTTCGATAAGTATGACGCTAAGCAGACCGACAAGACGAAGCTCACCACCAACGGCATCGAGGGCAGCATCACGTGGGAATACCTCGCTGTGCCCCGTCATCAGGGTACCTACGACATTCCGCCTGTGGAGTTCACGTATTACGACACGCAGGCCAATGCCTACAAGACGCTGAAGACCGAGCCCTTCAAGCTCAACGTGGCCAAGTACAATGGCAGCAGTCTGCCAACGGCCGACAGCCAGCAGACCGTTGACGAACTGAACAAGGACATACACTACATCAAGACGGGTGACACTCGCCAGCACCAGCAGGGTGACTACTTCTTCGGCTCTGCGGCCTACTGGGTGGTGCTCCTCCTGCTCTTTGTACTCCTGCTCACACTCATTATCGTCTTCCGTCAGCGGGCCATCGACAATGCCAACGTCAGCAAGATGCGTGGCAAGAAGGCTAACAAGGTGGCTGTGAAGCGCCTGAAGCTGGCCGACAAACTGATGAAGCAGGGTAATGCCAGCGCCTTCTACGACGAGGTGCTGCGTGCGCTGTGGGGTTACGTGGGCGATAAGCTCAATATGCCCGTCGAACAGCTCTCTCGCGAGAATATCAGTCAGCAGCTCGCCAGCCGTAATGTTAACGAGCAGACCATCCAGCAGTTCATCGGTGCCCTCGACGAGTGCGAGTTCGAGCGTTATGCCCCAGGCGATGCCAAGGGTAATATGGACAAGACCTATCAGGCTGCGATGACTGCAATCACGAAAATCGAAGATGTCATGAAGAAGAATGTCCGTCCGGGCAAGGCTGGCAAAGCCGTGCTTCTGCTCGTGCTTCTGCTGCCGTTGACGGCACATGCCGTTACCAAAGCCGAGGCCGATAGCGCCTATGCGCAACAGCACTACCAGGAAGCCATCCGTCAGTATGAGGCGCTCTTGGAACAGGGCGTCAGCGCTGACCTCTACTATAACCTTGGCAACGCTTACTACCGCAGCGACAACTATACGCGTGCCATCCTGAACTACGAGCGTGCGCTGCTGTTGGAGCCTGGCGATGATGATATACGCCACAACCTTCAGTTGGCCCGCCAGAAGACCGTTGACAAACTTGCGCCGTCGGCCGACTTCTTCCTCGTCACGTGGTACCGCTCGCTGGCCAACCTCATGGGCGTTGATGCCTGGGCATCGCTCTCGCTGGTCTGCTTCCTGCTGACCGTTGTCCTTTTTCTCGTCTATTTGTTCTCGGGCCGCGTTGCTATGCAGAAGCTGGGCTTCTTCGGCACGGGAGTCATGCTGTTGCTTTTCTTCCTGTCGAGCCTTTTCGCATGGCAACAGAAACAGACAGTCACCCTTCGCACGGGAGCCATCATTATTGCTTCTGAAACGCCCGTAAAGAGCACGCCGGCACAAAATGGCACCGACCTCTTCCGCCTGCACGAGGGCACGAAGGTCGAGATTACCGACGACACGATGCGCGACTGGAAGGAAGTGCGTCTGCCCGACGGCAAGGAGGGGTGGATCGCAACTACAGCCATTGAGGTCATTTAACGGTTAGATGTTAACGGTTAGAGTCTCCTGTAATAACAAAAAAATGGAAGAAATCATACAGTTTGACAAGCACCTGCTACTCATGCTTAACGGCAGCGATTCGCTCTATCTCGATGGAGTGGTGCTCACGCTGACGAAAGCCACCACATGGATACCGTTGTATTTCTCGTTGTTGTATCTGACAATTAAAAACAGCATCAGCTGGCGTCCTGTCCTTCTTGTCATCGCTGCCGCCGGTCTCTGCGTGTTGCTGGCTGGAACGGTCGATGACGAAATCGTGAAGCCTCTCGTAGCCCGTTGGCGTCCCACGCATGACCCGCAGATTGGTTCGCTTGTCGATGTGGCTAACGGCTATCGTGGCGGCAACTATGGTTTCTTCTCCGCCCATGCCTCCAACACGTTCAGCATCGCGCTTTTCTTCAGCTTGCTGTTTCGTAACCGATGGCTCACCTGTGGCCTCGTGACCTATTCCCTCATCAACTGCTGGACGCGCCTGTACCTCGGCGTACACTATCCTGGCGACATCACGGTCGGACTCCTCTGGGGTGCTATCGTCGGCTTCTGCGTCTATCGCCTTTTCTGCTATGCCCACAAGAAGTTGTTGAGTACCGATTCTTCACAATTTACCCTTCACTCTACGCAATATCTCGTTCCTCTTGTTGTCCTTGCCCTCACGTTTCTTTACGCCTTCATTCGGGGCTGGCTCATCATGGACACTCTGGCTGTGTAATACATGCCATCAAAAATAATTTGCTTGATTCAGGAATTATTTGTACTTTTGCAGTCGTGAACACAAAAGATATACATATTAAAGAATATAACTATGCCTTGCCCGACGAGTGCATAGCGAAGTTCCCATTGGCAGAGCGCGACCACTCGAAGCTGCTGGTCTATCGACAGGGCTCAGTCAGCGAGGACACGTTCTATAACCTGCCCAGCTACCTGCCTGAGGGGTCGCTGATGGTGATGAATAACACGAAGGTGATTCAGGCGCGCATGCATTTCTGCAAGGAAACGGGTGCGCTCATAGAGATATTCCTGTTGGAACCCGCCGAGCCGCATGACTACGAGCTGATGTTCCAGACCACGGGCCGTTGTGCGTGGTATTGTCTGGTGGGCAACCTGAAGAAGTGGAAAGAGGGCACGCTCATTAGGACGTTGGAGGTTAATGGTAAGAATTTAGAAATTAAGGCTACACGCAAGGGTGAGCACGGCACGAGCCATCTCATTGAGTTTGAGTGGACGAACGGCTTCTCCTTTGCAGAGGTCATCGACGCCGTGGGCGAGCTGCCTATTCCGCCGTACCTGAACCGCGAGACGCAGGAGAGCGACAAGACAACCTACCAGACTGTTTATTCGAAAATTAAGGGTAGCGTGGCTGCTCCGACGGCAGGTCTGCACTTTACTGAAAACGTTCTTAGCGCCATCGACAAACGCGGCATTGAGCGTGAGGAAGTGACGTTGCACGTAGGTGCCGGCACGTTCAAGCCCGTGAAGAGCGAACGTATTGCCGACCACGAGATGCATACTGAGTTCTTCAGCGTGCAGCGAAAGACGCTGGAGCGACTCATTGCCCACAAGGGCGAGGCCATTGCCATAGGCACCACGAGTGTGCGCACGCTGGAGAGTCTGTACTACATGGGACTGAAGGTGATGACGAACCCCGATATTACTGAGGAGCAACTGCACGTGGAGCAATGGGAGCCGTATGAAGGAACCCCCCAGTCCTCTCAGGGTGGGGCACAGGAAGCTCTCCAAGCCCTTCTCGACTGGATGGACCGCAACGGGCTGACCGTTTTGCACTCCTCGACGCAGATTATCATTGCCCCTGGCTATGACTACAAGATTGTGAAGATGCTGGTGACCAACTTCCACCAGCCGCAAAGCACGCTGTTGCTGCTCGTGTCGGCTTTCGTGAAGGGCGACTGGCATCGTATTTACGACTACGCCTTGTCTCACGACTTCCGTTTCCTGAGCTATGGCGACTCGTCGTTGCTGATACCGTAAATTTGAAAAATATAAGAAATATGAAATACGGATTCATTCATGTTGCGGCCGCTGTGCCTGCAGTAAAAGTGGCTGACACCCTCTACAACACGGAGGAGACGAAGCGCATGATGGTTGATGCCGATGCGCAAGGTGTGGAAATCATCTGTTTTCCGGAGCTGGGATTGACGGGATATACCTGTCAGGACCTCTTCGACCAGCAGCTGCTCATCGACAAGGCAGAGCAGGCGCTCATCTCGCTGCTTAGCGACACGCGTATGCTCGACATCATCGCTATCGTGGGTCTGCCCGTACAGGCAGGCGGGCTGCTGTTGAACTGTGCAGCCGTCATTCAGCATGGTACGGTGCTTGGCGTCATCTCCAAAACCTACCTGCCCAACTACGGTGAGTTCTACGAGAAGCGCTGGTTTGCCTCTGCACAGGACCTGAACGATACGGAGATCTATCTGGCGGGCAACCGCATCATGTTGTCGGCCACACCCAAGGTGTTCCAGACGGCTGACGGTGTGAAGTTCGGCGTAGAGATATGCGAGGACGTCTGGGCACCCATTCCGCCGAGCAACAAGCTGTCGCTGGCAGGTGCCGACATCATCTTCAACCTCTCGGCTACCGACGAGCTCATAGGCAAGCATGCCTATCTGCGTTCGCTGTTGGCCCAGCAGAGTGCGCGCACCATCAGCGCCTACGTCTATTCCAGCTGTGGCTTTGGCGAGAGCACGCAGGATGTGGTCTATGGCGGCAACGCGATGATCTTCGAGAATGGCCGTCTGCTGACCGAGGGCGAGCGTTTCTCCTTCCAGCCGCAGATGCGTATGGCACAGGTTGACGTGGAGATGCTACGTTCGGAGCGTCGTCGTAACACAACGTTCATCAACGCCCAGCGTCGTGCTACGGCACAGTTGGTCAACATGCAGCCGCGTACGCAGGCTTCACAGCCCGAGTTCCAGCTGACGCGTGACATTGAAGCGCATCCGTTCATCCCCAAAAGCGAGAACATGAAAGATGACTGCGAGGAGATACTGAATATTCAGGTGGCTGGACTGGCCAAGCGACTCTACCACACCAACTCGCAGCGCGTCATTGTCGGTATCAGCGGCGGACTCGACTCCACGCTGGCCCTGCTGGTGTGTGTCAAGGCGTTCGATAAGCTCGGACTGAGCCGCAAGGGAATTGTCGGCGTCACGATGCCGGGCTTCGGCACCACCGACCGCACCCACGATAATGCGCTCAGCCTGATGCAGTCGCTGGGCGTGACGCAGATGGAGATAAACATCTCGAAGTCTGTTACGCAGCACTTCGAGGATATTGGCCACGATGCCCGCGTGCACGACATTACCTACGAGAACTCGCAGGCCCGCGAGCGTACACAGATACTCATGGACCTCTCGAACAAACTGGGAGGTCTGGTCATCGGTACGGGCGACCTCTCGGAGCTGGCTCTGGGCTGGGCCACGTATAACGGCGACCACATGTCGATGTACGGCGTGAATGCCGGCGTGCCCAAGACGCTCATCAAGTACCTGGTGCAGTATGTGGCGCTGAACGATGTCGATGCGTTGTCGAAGGCTACGCTGCTTGACATTGTTGATACGCCCATCTCGCCCGAGCTGATTCCTGCCGACGAGAAAGGCAATATCAAGCAGAAGACCGAGGATCTGGTAGGCCCGTACGAGCTGCACGACTTCTTCCTCTATCAGGTGCTGCGTTTCGGCTTCCGTCCGCAGAAGATTTACCTTATGGCATGCAAGGCGTTTGACGGCACTTACGACGGCGCAACCATTAAGAAGTGGCTCACGACGTTCTGTCGTCGCTTCTTTGCGCAGCAGTTCAAGCGTTCGTGTCTGCCTGACGGACCTAAAGTGGGCAGCATCTCACTCTCGCCTCGTGGCGACTGGCGTATGCCGAGCGATGCCAATAGCACCGTGTGGCTTCAGGAATGTGAAAATCTCATTTAAAGTATCAATATGAAACAGACAATTTTAGTAACAGGCGGTACGGGCTTCATCGGAAGTCACACGACCGTGGAACTGCAGAATGCAGGCTATGAGGTGGTCATCGTGGATAACCTCTCGAACTCAAATGCCGATGTCATTGACGGCATCGAGAAAATCACAGGTCAGCGTCCCGCCTTTGAGAAGGTTGATTGCTGCGACTTCGACGCTATGGAGCGCGTGTTCCAGAAGTACCCGAATATTGACGGCATAATCCATTTCGCTGCCTCGAAGGCCGTTGGCGAGAGTGTGGAGAAGCCACTCAAGTACTACCGTAACAACATCGTCTCGCTGGTGAACATCCTCGAGCTCATGCCGAAGTATGGCGTGAAGGGCATCATCTTCTCTTCGAGCTGCACCGTTTATGGTCAGCCAGACCCCGAGAACTTGCCCGTGACGGAGGATGCTCCCGTAAAGCCGGCAGAGAGTCCCTACGGCAACACAAAGCAGGTGAACGAGGAGATTATCCGCGATGACATCAACAGCGGAGCACCCATCAAGGCCATCCTGCTGCGTTACTTCAACCCCATTGGCTCGCACCCCTCTGCCATCATTGGCGAGCTGCCTAACGGTGTGCCCATGAACCTCATTCCTTACGTCACGCAGACAGCCATCGGCATCCGCGAGAAGCTGAGCGTCTTCGGCAACGACTACAACACGCCCGACGGCACCTGCATCCGCGACTATATTTACGTGGTTGACCTGGCAAAGGCTCACGTCAAGGCGATGACCCGCGTGCTCGACACCGACTCCGACAAGCTGGAGGTGTTCAATGTGGGCACCGGTCGCGGCGTCTCGACGAAGGAGATTGTCGATGCCTTCGAGAAGGCTACGGGCGTGAAGCTCAACTGGCAGTTTGCTCCCCGTCGTCCGGGCGACATCGAGAAGGTTTGGGCTAATCCCGACAAGGCCAACAACGTGCTGGGCTGGAAGGCAGAGACCTCGCTCGAGGATACCCTGAAGTCTGCCTGGCAATGGCAGCAGAAACTGCGCGAACGCGGCATACAGTAAACGATAGTGGGAGAAAGTCATTTGTTGTTAGAAGAGTTGAACGCTAGCCAGCGCGAAGCGGTGGTTTGGTGCGACGGTCCGCAGCTGGTCATTGCTGGAGCAGGCTCTGGCAAGACGCGTGTGCTGACCTATAAAATTGCGTGGCTGCTCGAGGAGTACAACCTCGAGCCCTGGCGCATCCTCGCACTCACTTTTACCAACAAGGCGGCCCGCGAGATGAAGGAACGCATCGGACGACTGGTGGGGCAGGAGAGGGTGCGCTATCTGCAGATGGGCACGTTCCACTCTGTCTTTGCCCGCATCCTCCGTCGCGAGGCACACTACATCGGCTACAACCCTGATTTCACCATCTACGACCAGAGCGACTCCCGCTCGCTGGTCAAGACCATCATCCGCGAGATGCAGCTCGACGAGAAGCAGTACAAACCGTCGAGCGTCGCTGACCGTATCTCGATGGCGAAGAACCACCTTCTACTGGCGCATGCCTATGCCAATAGTCCGTCGGCTGCCGACGATGCCGTGCGTAAGGTGCCTGCCATCAAGGACATCTACCTGCGTTATGCTGAACGTTGTCGGCAGTCGAACGCCATGGACTTCGACGACCTGCTGGTGCAGACCTATATGCTCTTCCGCGAACACGAGGATGTGCGCCGGCAGTATGTCGATCGTTTCGCCTACGTGCTTGTTGATGAGTATCAGGACACGAACTACGCCCAGCAGGCCATCGTCATGCAACTTACCAAGGAACGCCAGCGTGTCTGCGTGGTGGGCGACGATGCACAGAGCATCTACAGCTTCCGTGGTGCCAATATCGACAACATCTTGAACTTCCAGAAAGCCTACAGTGGTGCGCGCCTGTTCAAGCTCGA
Organism: uncultured Prevotellaceae bacterium; assembly: GCA_902768105.1. Lineage (GTDB taxonomy): Bacteria > Bacteroidota > Bacteroidia > Bacteroidales > Bacteroidaceae > Prevotella. Next base: position 12,581 of record CACXJZ010000014.1, on the reverse strand, counting down.
GCAGAACTACCGCTCCACGCAGCTCATCGTGCAGGCTGCCAACAGTCTCATCAAACACAACCAGCGGCAGATTCCCAAGGATGTCTATAGTCGTAAGGAGGAGGGCGAGCGTCTGACCCTGAAGACTGCCTACAGCGACCGTGAGGAGGCGCAGATTGTGTGCAACGACATCAAACGCTTCAAGCGTCAGGACCAGTGTGAGTATAGCGATTTCGCCATCCTCTACCGCACCAATTCGCAGAGCCGTTCGTTCGAGGAATACATGCGCAAGGAGAACATTCCCTATCGCATCTACGGCGGTCTGAGCTTCTACCAGCGCAAGGAAATCAAGGACGTCATCGCCTATTTCCGTGTGGTGGTGAACCCCAACGACGAGGAGGCACTGAAGCGTATCATCAACTATCCCGCTCGTGGCATTGGCGACACCACGGTAAACAAGATTGCACAGGCGGCCAACCTGCACGGCGTCAGTCTTTGGACGGTCATCACGCAACCCGTAGTCTTTGGGCTCGACGTGAACAAAGGCACGCAGACCAAGCTTGATAATTTCTGTAACCTCGTGAAGAGCTGGATGGCACGTGCCCGCGAGGAGGACGCCTATGCGCTGGGCAACGACATCATCACGCAGAGCGGCGTCAGCCGTGACATCTATGCAGGCAAGGAGCCCGAGGATCTCTCGCGCCAGGAGAACCTGCAGGAGTTCATCAGCGGACTGCAGGACTTCGTGGAGACACGTCGCGAGGAAGACCAGGCTGACCACCTCTTCCTGACCGATTTCCTGCAGGAGGTGTCGCTGCTTACTGACCTCGACAGCGACGATGACGAAACGCAGGAGCGCGTTGTCCTGATGACCATCCACAGTGCCAAGGGCTTGGAGTTCCCCACGGTTTTCATCGTAGGCCTCGAGGAGAATATCTTCCCTTCGCCCATGTGCGTCAACAGCCTGCGCGAGCTCGAGGAGGAGCGCCGCCTGCTCTATGTCGCCATCACCCGTGCCGAGCGTCGCTGCATCATGACCTGTGCGCAGAACCGCTGGCGCTACGGTCGCATGGAGATTGATACGCCCTCACGATTCATCCGTGACATCGACCCCCGCCTCCTGCGCGTGGAGTCGTCAGGCGCTGACAGTCGCTCTGCCAGTCACGGTAGCGGTTTCGGTTCCGTATTCGGACCTTCGCACGACTACAACGGCAACAAGTACAGCCGCGGCAGTTCTTATGTGCAGAATGCGCGTCCCGTCGCCACACAGTTCAAGGCCGACCCCAAGCCACGCATCGTGCCGACACTCACCGGCAACTTCAGGCGCGTCACTCCCTCCACCCTCAACCCTCCACCCTCAACTCACAGCCCTTCATCCTCCGCTCTACACGAAGGCTCCGTCATCGAACACCAGCGCTTCGGCATCGGCACCGTTCTCAAACTGGAGGGCACGGGCGAGAACCTGAAGGCTACCGTCCAGTTCCGCAACACCGGCATCAAGCAGCTCCTCCTGAAATTCGCACGCTTCACCATTTTGGAGTGATATGGGGCAACCTCAAAATAACATCAAAAGTCATGCAGCAAGGCGGAAAGTTACACCCAGTGATGCTTGCAGGAACAGGCAGCGACGTCGGGAAAAGCATCCTGGCGACGGCGCTCTGTCGCATCTTCAGACAGGACGGCTACACGCCTGCACCCTTCAAGGCGCAGAACATGGCGCTGAACTCGGCTGTGACGCCCGACGGCGGTGAGATAGGCCGTGCGCAGGCTGTGCAGGCAGAGGCTGCGGGCGTGAGTCCCCACACGGACATGAACCCGCTACTGTTGAAGCCGAACTCAGACCACACGTCGCAGGTGGTGCTGAACGGCAGGCCCATAGGCAACCGCAGCGCCTACGACTACTGGCGGAACACCGGTGAGCTGCGTGCCAGCGTGACTGCTGCCTTCGACCGTCTGGCCGAGCAGTATAACCCCATCGTGATGGAGGGTGCGGGGAGCATTACGGAGTTGAACCTGCGCGACACGGATCTGGTGAACATGTCGATGGCGCGGCATGCTGATGCGGACGTGATACTGGTGGGCGACATTGACCGAGGGGGCGTGTTTGCCTCCGTCTATGGCAGCATAGCGCTGCAGACGCCCGAGGACCGCCGGCGTATCAAGGGCATCATCATCAACAAGTTCAGGGGCGACCTGCGACTCTTCGACAAGGGCCGTCAGATGCTGGAGGAGCTCTGTGGCGTGCCGGTGCTGGGTGTGGTGCCATACTTCACGGACATACACATTGAGGAGGAGGACAGCGTGGCGCTGGCGCAGAAGAACCGCACATGGGCCGGCGACAGGAAGGTGAACGTGGCGGTGGTGATGCTGCGTCACCTGTCGAACTACACCGACTTCAACGTGCTGGAGCAGGACGAGCGCATCAACCTCTTTTACACGAGCAACGTGGACGATCTGCTGAAGAGTGACATCATCATTGTGCCGGGCACGAAGGCGACGCTGAGCGATCTCTATGAGCTACGCCGTAACGGTTGTGCGCAGGCCATCGTCAGGGCGCACCGCGAGGGAGCCAGCGTGCTGGGTATCTGCGGCGGCTACCAGATGCTAGGCATGGAGGTAAGAGACCCGCTGCACGTGGAGGGCGACACGGAACGGCTGCCCGGACTGGGGCTGCTGCCCGTCACCACGACGATGACGGCAGAGAAGACCACGCGCCAGGTGACGATGGACAACGGCTGGCAGGGTTACGAGATACACCAGGGTGTGACAGAGCCCACGGATGGTGCCGAGGAGCACCCGTTCACCGTGTTCAGCGATGGTCGCACAGACGGCTACGTGAGCAGCGAGCGGTGCATGGGCACCTACATTCACGGCATTCTGGACAATCCCGCCTTCGTGGAGCGGCTGCTGAAGCCCTTTGCCGACAAGCTTTCGGCAGCGTCGCAGCCTATGGACTACCAGGCATTCAAGGAACAGCAGTACGACCTGCTGGCTGACCACGTAAGGAAGTACGTGGATATTCCCCAACTCTACAAAATACTGCAGGACTCATGATAACGGGACACGGTGACGACATCTACCAGTATAACGGTGTGCGGATGAACTTCAGCTCGAACATCTGCCAGCATGCGAACCTGAGGGCGCTGAAGAAGCATCTGGCAAGGCGGCTGGATCTGATAGACAACTACCCCGAGCCCGAGGCGTGGTCGCTGGAACGGCTCATTGCGCAGCAGGAGCAGATTGCCGACGACTGTGTTATCGTCACCAGTGGCGCTACAGAGGCCATCTACCTCGTGGCACAGGCTTTCCGCTATCGGTACCGGTTTCTGGAACCCACGTTCAGCGAGTACGAGGACGCCTGCAGGATGTTTCCGCCGCAAGGGGAGCAGACGGCCATCTGGCTCTGCAACCCCAACAACCCTACGGGTGAGGTCTATGGTCAGGAGGATATCGAGAGGTGGGCGCAAGAGTGTGACCTCGTGGTGACCGACCAGTCGTATGAGGACTATACCGAGGAGCCGCTGCTGAGCGCCCGCGAGGCCGTCAGGATGGGGAACGTCGTACAGTTGCACTCGCTCACGAAGACGTACGGTGTGCCGGGATTGCGCATCGGCTACATCACCGCTGATAGTCGGCTGACAGCCGCCATTCGACGGTGTATGCGCCCTTGGTCGGTGAATGCGCTCGCCATAGAAGCAGGGCGGTTTCTGCTGACGCAAGGAGAGAAAATACACCCTGACTTGAAGGAGGCACAGCGGCTGGCGAAGAGCCTGCAGGATACTGGATGTATTACTGTAACGAATACGCATACCAACTTCATGCTCTGTGAGATACATACATCGACTGCCGTACGACTGAAGGATTGGCTTGCCCGGGAACGGGGTATGCTGATACGCGATGCCTCGAACTTCAAAGGACTGACGCCCCACCACTTCCGCGTGGCTGCACAGACGGCTGCGGAGAACGATGAGCTGGTGGCTGCCATACGGACATTTATCAAGGAAGAATAGTCATGAGTGATGCGTTGTGGTACATATCGCCGTTATGGATAGGCTGGGGGCTCGACCTTCTGCTGGGCGACCCCTCGTGGCTGCCTCATCCCGTGGTGGGCTTCGGACGCATGATAGCCTTTGGCGAGAAGCACCTGAACAAGGGTCGCTACCGCATGCTGAAGGGTGGACTGCTGGCTATCAGCCTCATTGCCGCGACCTTTGCTGCTACGTGGGGGCTGCTGCACTTCCTAGGAACCCTAGATAGCCTAGGAGCCATAGGATTCCTAGGCTCCGTAATTCCCCTCCTCCTTTCCTCCTTAATCATCTTCTTCTGTCTGGCCGGCACCACACTCATTCGCGAGGTGCGCGCAGTGTTCAAGGCCGTTGACCGTTCGACAGACGAGGGTAGGGCACAGGTTGCCCGCATCGTGGGACGCGACACGTCGGAGCTCACGCCGCAGGAGATACGCACGGCAGCCCTGGAGACGCTGGCTGAGAACCTCAGCGACGGCGTTACGGCACCCCTGTTCTGGCTGGCAGTAGGCGGTGTGCCCGGCATGCTGACGTATAAGATGGTGAACACGCTCGACTCGATGATAGGCTACCGCACGGTACGCTACAAGGACTTCGGCTGTGTGGCAGCACGCATTGACGATGTGGCAAACTACATTCCCGCCCGACTGACGGCGCTGCTGATGGTGCTGGCAGCAGGCCGACCGTCGCTGCTGAAGTTCGTGTGGAGAAACGGGCGCAAGCACGCCAGTCCGAACAGCGGCTACCCCGAGGCTGCGCTGGCAGGCATACTGGACTGCCGCTTCGGCGGTCCGCACCACTACTTCGGAGAACTCATCGACAAACCCTACATTGGCGACAACCCGCGTCCCCTGACCACTGCCGACATGCAGAAAGCAGTACGCATCAACCGCCTTGTGGAGAGTCTGACCATTCTTCTCATCACAACCCTTTACTTCATTATCTTCTCAAACTTCTTTAACTTCTAAATATGAAAAGAATTATTCTCATCACCGGAGGCCAACGCTCAGGAAAGAGCAACAAGGCAGAAGAGCTGGCACTCAGCCTGACGGCGAACCCCGTGTATATGGCTACGGCACACATCTGGGACGAGGAGTTCCGGCAGCGCGTACAGCGTCACCAGGAGCGTCGCGGACCGCAATGGACGAACATTGAGGAGGAACGGCAGCTGAGCCGTCACGACGTCACGGGGCGCGTTGTGGTCATTGACTGTGTGACGCTCTGGCTGACGAACTACTTCACCGACGGTGCCGATGTGGACGGCACGCTGGAGGCCGTGAAGCAGGAGTTTGATGCCTTCACTGCACAGGATGCCACCTTCATCTTCGTCACCAACGAGATAGGCAGTGGCGGCACCAGCGACAATGCGCTGCAGCGACGGTTTACCGACCTGGAAGGGTGGATGAACCAGTATATTGCTGCCAAGGCTGACGAAGTGATACTCATGGTAAGTGGAATAGCAGTCAAGATAAAATGAGAACATTTACGATTAAGAAACCCGACGAGGCGCTGCGTCCTGCCATACAGCAGAAGATTGACAACCTGAACAAGCCCAAGGGCTCGCTGGGACGGCTGGAGGAGCTGGCCATGCAGGTGTGTCTCGTGCAACAGACGCTGACGCCGGCGCTGACGTCGCCCTGCCACCTGCTGCTGGGCGGCGACCACGGCATAGAGCGTGAGGGTGTGAGCGTGTCGCCCCGTGAGGTGACGTGGCAACAGATGGTGAACTTCTCGCGTGGCGGTGGCGGTGTCAACATGTTCTGCCGACAGCATGGGTTCAAGCTGCGCATCGTCGATGTGGGCGTGGATCATGACCTGTCGGACGTGCCGGGCATCATCAACCGCAAGATAGCCCGTGGCACCCGGAACTTCCTCTACGAGCCGGCCATGACCGACGAGCAGTTCTGCCAGGCTATAGAGACGGGCTGCGAGCTTGTGGATGACTGTGTGGCTGACGGCTGCCGCGTGCTCTGCATCGGTGAGATGGGCATTGGCAACACCTCGCCGTCGAGCATCTGGATGAGTCTGTTCTGCGACATTCCCCTCGACGAGTGCATCGGCGCGGGCGCCGGTCTCGACACTCCCGGCATCCGCCACAAGCGTGAAGTGCTGGCGAAGGCGCTTGAAAATTGGCTTTTCCCTTCGGGCCGCCGAGCTGAACCTTCTTCCCTCAGCCCTCTTCCTTCTTCCCTCAAATACTTCGGTGGCTTCGAGATGGTGACTGCCATAGGTGCCATGCTGCGTGCTGCCGAGCAACACCTTATCATAATGGTTGACGGCTTCATCATGACTGCCTGCGCACTGGCTGCCTGCCGTCTTTATCCCGAGGCACAGAGCTACATGGTCTTCGGACATTGTGGCGACGAGAGCGGACACCGTCGTATGCTCGACGCGATGCATGCCCGTCCGCTGCTGACGCTCGGACTGCGTCTGGGCGAGGGCACAGGTGCGCTGTGTGCCTTCCCGCTACTCGACAGCGCCGTACGAATGATGAACGAAATGAACAACTTTGACAATGCAAATATTACAAAATACTTCTGACCGATGGTACGACCGACTGTGGGCGGCGTTCATCTTCTTCACACGACTGCCCTTCTGGCGACTCTACCAGCCGCCGCGTGAGGCATACAGGGCGGTCGTCGAGTTCTGGCCGCTGACGGGCTGGCTTACTGCCGGCGTGATGGCGGGCGTGCTCTATGGTGCCTCACAGTACATGAGTTACGAGATAGCCATCGTGCTGGCCATTGTGAGCCGACTGCTGCTCACGGGTGCGCTCCACGAGGACGGACTGGCCGACTTCTTCGACGGCTTCGGGGGTGGGGGACGTGACCGTCAGCGCATACTCAGCATCATGAAGGACTCGCACATCGGCACCTACGGCGTCCTGGCACTCATCCTCTACATGCTGCTGCTGTTTCTCACGCTCCGTTCGCTATCGCCGGCCGATGCTGCGCTAACCATCCTGGCTGCCGACCCCTACGCGAAGATGCTGAGTGCACAGCTCATACAGATGATGCCCTATGCCCGCACGGAGGAGACGGCAAAGAACCACACCGTCTATCGGCGCTTCCCCGTGGCTGCTGCCATCGGGCTTGCCGTGCAGGGACTGCTGCCCATAGGCCTCTACCTGTGGTGGATGCAGGGACGCATAGACTGGAGCCTGATGATCTTCATGCCCTGTCTGACGATGTACTTCGTCTATCTGCTCGTATGGCGACGGTTGCGCGGCTACACGGGCGACTGCTGCGGGGCACTCTTCCTGCTGACGGAGCTGACGGCTTATCTTACCGTTGCCATCAACATTTATCCCTAAAGATTTGAAGATTCTCATTTTTATTTCGTACCTTTGCAGACAAAATTTGTAAAACATAAACATTATGATAGTAAAACCATTTAAAGGAATACGCCCACCGCGTGAACTGGTGGAGCAAGTAGAGAGCCGTCCCTACGACGTGCTCGATAGTGAAGAGGCACGTGCCGAAGCTGGTGACAACCAGAAGAGTCTGTACCACATCATCAAGCCCGAGATTGACTTCCCCGTAGGCACCAGCGAGTATGACCCGCGCGTCTATGAGAAGGCTGCCGAGAACTTCCAGATGTTCCAGGACAAGGGCTGGCTGGTGCAGGACCAGAAGGAGCAGTATTACATCTACGCCCAGACCATGCAGGGTAAGACACAGTACGGACTGGTGGTCTGCGCACATACCGACGACTACATGGCCGGCCGCATCAAGAAGCACGAGCTGACACGTCGCGACAAGGAGGAGGACCGCATGAAGCACGTCCGCGTCAACAATGCCAACGTGGAGCCCGTGTTCTTTGCCTATCCTGACAATGAAGTGCTCAATCAGCTCATCATGCGCTACGCACAAACTGCACCCGAGTACGACTTCATTGCGCCCATCGACGGCTTCCGCCACCAGTTCTGGGTGGTCAGCGACGATGCTGACATAGACGTCATCACCAAGGAGTTCAACAAGATGCCGAGCTTCTACATCGCTGACGGACACCACCGTTCGGCTGCCGCTGCGCTGGTGGGTGCCGAGAAGCAGAAGCAGAACCCCAACCACACGGGCAACGAGGAGTACAACTACTTCATGGCCGTCTGTTTTCAGGCCAGCCAGCTGACCATTCTCGACTACAACCGCGTGGTGAAGGACCTGAACGGCCTTTCGTCGGAGGAATTCCTGGCTGCCCTGCAGGTGAACTTCGAGGTTGCCGACAAGGGCACGGACATCTACAAGCCCCAGCAGCTGCACGAGTTCTCCCTCTATCTGGACCAGCACTGGTACAGCCTGAAGGCGAAGGAAGGCACCTACGACAACAGCGACCCCATTGGCGTGCTCGACGTCGATATCAGCAGCCGACTCATCCTCGACGAGATACTCAACATCGGCGACCTGCGCTCGTCGAAGCGCATCGACTTTGTAGGCGGACTGCGCGGACTGGGTGAGCTGAAGCGTCGCGTAGACAGCGGTGAGATGCGTGCTGCACTCGCGCTCTATCCTGTCACCATGCAGCAGATCATGGACATTGCCGACAGCGGAAAGATTATGCCGCCGAAGGCCACCTGGTTTGAGCCGAAGCTGCGCTCGGGACTCGTCATTCACAAGCTGTCGTAATCATGTTCTTGCGTCGATGACCAACGACGAGTTTAAAACGATAAAAGAGACAAGCGAGGGATATTACACCGAGAAACGGAGTAAGTTCCTCGCTTTTGCCCACCATGTTGAGACCACCGACGAGGTGAAGGACATCGTGGCCGGCTACCGTAAGAAGTATTACGATGCACGCCACGTCTGCTATGCCTATATGCTCGGACCGCAGCGGCTGGAGTTCCGTGCCAACGACGACGGCGAACCGTCATCAACGGCAGGGAAGCCCATTCTCGGACAAATCAACTCCAACGAGCTGACCGATGTGCTCATCGTCGTCGTGCGCTACTATGGCGGCGTCAACCTCGGCACCAGCGGACTCATCGTCGCCTATCGTGAGGCTGCGGCCGATGCCCTCGCGCATGCCACTATTGAGACGCGCCAGGTGGAGGAGGAGATAGTCTATCAGTTCTCCTATCCGCAGATGAACGACGTTATGCGCATCGTCAAGGAGATGCAGCCCCGCATCGTCAGCCAGACGTTCGACAATACCTGCGACATTCGCCTGCGCATACGACAGTCCGAAGCCGAAGCGCTACGCCAGAAATTGCAGAAACTGCTGTAAGGAGTACAAAAAGGCGTCAAAATGTTTGGCTGTTCCGAAATAATGTATTACCTTTGCATCCGATTTCGAAAAAGGAAAGTTGATTTTTCCTCTCTTAATCAGGAAGGTTAATTTCATTGACTTCCTTCACGCTCGGCAATTGATGCCAGCATCATTGCCCTCGCTTAATCAGGAAGGTTGGCAGAGTGATCGATCGCGCTGGACTCGAAATCCGGTATACCCCTTTCGGGTATCGGGGGTTTGAATCCCTCACCTTCCGCCAAAGGAGTTCCACAAGTAACATTGTGGGACTCTTTTTTTGCGCTCAATTTTGCGCTCAACCATAGGTCTAAAAACAAAAAGCCTCCCCTAAACAGGGGAGGTTTGGAGGGGTCTTTTCATACATCATACATCTTACATCATACGAATGACAGGTACCTGGTTCCTGTCATATTCTTAACTCCTTAGACAAAATAATACGCAATAACAGGCTCGAACACGGTTTGTGTTAGTCTGTTCGTATAAACTGTAGTTGGCACTGCCATTTCCCTCGTTGCTCTCTTCACACTTCTCTCTTCAGTTCGCTATCGAGGAAGCTATACACATAACCTGAACTTTGGAAATATAGTCCGGTTTTGGGGTTGTTGAGCTTCAGAAAGAGGCGCGAGGTATAGACGGCATCGAAAGCCTGCTGCATCGTGAGACCACGCTCGTCCATCAGACGGGCGATGAGATCCTTCACAATCTCCTCCTTCATGTTCTGGAATTCTGCCTGAGATACGTTCATACCTTTGTCAGTTTGTCAATAGCCCGCTGGGTGCAGAAGGCGTATTGGAAGGTGATGCCTTTGATGTACTGGATGCGGTGAAGAAACTCGTTAAAGGTGATGTAGCCTTGCTTGTAACGGGCAATCTGTGCACCGATGCGGTCGTTAGCGATGGGTCCATAAACGATGTCGTAGTCGTGGAGTGTCCTACCGTGTGGTTCGGTGCGGTGGTCATAGACGAAATGCGCCCACTCCTCGGTGTAGGCTTCGAAGCGTTTGTAACGGAATTGTTGGAAGAGAGCCTCGTCGAACTCATAGACGTTGACCACAGGCTCGGTCTCCTCGAATTCGGCGCGGAACTGTGCCATCTCCAGTGCCTGTTGACGGTCGTCGGAAAGGTAGAAGGCTCGACCGAAGTCCTTGTTAGGTTTCGACAGGGTGAGGTCAATGCAAGGGATGTCGATGGTGGAGCCGTGGTATAGTGTCATAGCGTACCTCCTTTCCTGTGGCAATAATCCCGTAGCGTCTGGAGATTCTCTTCGAGCGAGAGCGTGTGCATGATGCCGTAATGCTTGTCGCAGAGAGCCAGTGCGCCATAGCGGCTGAGATAACGGTAGGCTTCGGACTCGCTAATCTTGCTCTGAGTGGCAAAGGCTGCCACGAGCAGGACGAGGTACTCTATCTTATTAAGAACAGATGCGGCCATAATCGTCGTTGTTTGATTTTTGCCGCAAAGTTACAAATTCTTTTTTAATTATTGTCCTCTTTCCCCGTTAAACTTACGAAAAGCAGGAGAAAATGCTTGTTCTTGCCACTTTGACCTATGACCTCGTGGGTTAGGGTAGGGTTAACCCTGGGTAAAGTAAGGGAGGACCAAAAGAAGAATCACGGGGGTCAAGAATCACGGGTAAAAAAGCAACAGAATTGCGAATGACAGGTATCTGGTTCCTGTCATATCTGACATACATACCTCACTCTCATGTGAGATTTTTTCATAGTATTATTGTAGATTTTGAGTTAATGATCCCCCTCGCCGTTCGTGAGAATAGCGAGGATTTTTTGTGTCAGCCGTAAAATAATCGTTTTTTTTGAATAATGTAAATATTTTTTTGTATCTTTGTTGGCAGAAAACTTAAACTTAAATATGGCAAAGAAAGAGAATACCACCTCAATTGGATTTGGGAAGAAAGCACTTTTGGCGCTTTGGCTTTGTATGATGACTGTTGTCGTACAGGCTCAGGGCAAGATTTACACGTATGATGACGCCAGGCAGGACGCCAGCATAACAGTTCCGACGTTTACCAGAACTCAAAATGGAGAGTTGCTCCTCATAGAGAGGGCTCATCACCTCAGAAGCTTGAAGGATGAAGAAGTTTGGCTGATATATGGTTATCGCAAGCCAGCTGATGCTCAGGACTACGAAAATGTGTTCATCTCTTTCGTGGTTGAGCCTAACGGCAAGCTCACGAACATACAGGTGCAGGGTTGGGATGAAAATGCCAAGAAGAAGACCACCAAACTGCTGCCATCAGTAAGAAGAGAGGTTACGCGCATCATAAAAACCATGCATAATTGGACGCCTGCCAAGAAGAACGGCAAGGCCATCCGATTCAGGTATGAATACCATTTCGATGTACGTGAATATGCATTGGACCTTGAGCCATATCTGAGTGACGCAGAAGAGAAGAAGCCTGATGAAAACAAAGTGTACGACTTTGCTGAAGAAATGCCGCAATTCTATGGTGGCCAAGATGCGTTATTCAAGTGGCTTTCTGAGAATGTCAAGCCTCAGGAGGAGGTTGGGCGTTGTATCGTACGGTTTGTTGTTGAGAAGGACGGCTCCCTCTCCGATATAAAAATCACCAGGTCTGTTTCTCCCGCAGTAGATGCCGAAACACTCCGTGTGATGAAGGCCATGCCCAAGTGGAAGCCAGGCAAGATGTATGGCAAACCCGTCCGTGTGCAGTTCACGCTCCCCATCAATTTTAAATAAGGTCACGTCCGATTGAGTCATGGACCTGGCACCTGTCATATTGCGTTATGGAACCTAGGGACGGGTACCTGTTTCAATAAATAAAAAGCCCACCTTCGCAGGCGGGCTTTATCATCGAACTTAAAGAGAGATTGTTTTTTCAAATCGCCCCGTCGCCCTCTTCGGGATCTTGAGCCTCCCC